>CACANA010000053.1 GCA_902533775.1 uncultured Pelagibacteraceae bacterium | reverse complement strand
AAATTGTACTTCAAAACCATTTCTCGATCCATGACAAATACCATTATAATTTGTTTGCGACATATTTTTTATAAGATATTCAGAAATACCATCCAATGTATTTTCGTCTGAAAAAATATGTTTTATTTTTTCTTTATTATGTTGAATTTGAATTTTTTTATACTCTTTATAATTTTTATATTTATAAATTTTTATCAGTTCATCGGTGGTATTAGATTTAGAAATTTTATATCCAAACTTATTTAATAATTTATTAGTGAAGTACCTAAAATTTGTCATATTTATTTTTAATAAATTTATCTATCCACTATCTCTATTTTCTTTTCATTCACAAATTTTAAAATTTGAGAATTACAATTATTAATTTTACTTTGATCTTCAGATCTAATTACTATTGAAACACCTAATTTTCCTGCATGAAAAAATGGGTAGCTACCAATTTCAACATCCTTATTATCATTTTGAACTTTAGTTAAAGAGTTTGCTATTTCACTTTCTACTGTTTTTAAACTTATGGTAAGACTTTTAATAGGTTCTCCACCAACAATTTCACTCGTTAAACCTCCTAACATAGATTTCAAAATGGAGGGAACGCCAGGTAAAGAAAAAACATTCTTAACATTAAATCCCGGAGCACCACTGGTTGGATTTAAAATTAATTTTGCATTCTCTGGCATCCATGCCATTTTTTGTCTTCCATCATTAAATTCACCTGGTTGATAATATTTTTCTAAAATTTTAAAGGCTTCCTTGTGGACCTCATATTTTATTCCAAAAGCCTTTGATACTGATTGAGCTGTAATGTCGTCATGTGTTGGCCCTATACCTCCAGTTGTAAAAACATAATCATATGTTGACCTAAGTAAATTTAAAGTATCCACAATTGTTTTTTCAACATCTGGAATTACTCGAACTTCTGCAACATTAACTCCAATTGAGTTTAACCATATTGCTAAAGTTGAGGTATTTGTATCTTTAGTTCTACCAGATAAAATTTCATTCCCTATAATTAATATTGATGCATTAACTTTTGCTTTTTTATCCATATGAAATATATAATTTAGTAATGGAATTTACCAAGTCTTTAGTAAAAGGCAAACTAATCAAACGATATAAAAGATTTTTTACCGATGTAAAATTAGGCAAGGAAATTATCACAGCTCACTGTCCTAATACAGGATCCATGAAAGGATTGTTGGATGAAGGAAATGTCGTTTATTTACTTCCAAATAATGATCCAAAACGAAAGCTTAAATATGGATTAGAGATTATTGAGTCTAGAAAAAATTTAGTAGGTGTAAATACTCACATGGCAAATAGAATAGTTGAGCATGGTCTTAAAAATAATCTAATAACCGAGCTTAAGAATAATGAAATTATAAAACCTGAGGTTTTTTTTAATAAAGAAACAAGATTTGATTTTTTATTAGAAAAAAACGGTCGTAAAACCTTTGTTGAAGTTAAAAATGTCACTTTATTTAGAAATAAAGATACTGCTGAATTTCCAGATGCACCAACAGCTAGAGGGACTAAGCATTTATTAACCCTTATTGATGCCATAAAAAAAAGTTATAAAACATACTTAATATTTTTAGTTCAAATTCAAAATATGAAAAATTTTAAAATAGCTAAAGATATAGACGAAGAATATTATAAAACTTATGTAATTGCTAAAAAAGCTGGTGTAAATTTTTTAGCTTATAGATGTGGTATAAGTTATAAAAAAATTTTTATAGAAAAAAAGTTAAAAATTATTGATGACTGATTATAAAGAAAAATTTGACAAGATGAGAGTTGCTGGAAAGCTTGCATCCAAAACTTTAGACATGCTTACAGATTACATTAAACCAGGAGTATCAACAAATAAGATTGATAAATTAGGTTATGAATTTATAAAAGATAATGGAGGCTATTCAGCCCCATTATTTTATCGAGGATTTGAAAAATCACTTTGTACATCACTTAATCATGTAGTTTGTCATGGAATACCTTCTGATAGAGTTTTGGAAGATGGAGATGCGGTTAATGTTGATGTAACGGTGGTCGTGGATAATTATTATGGGGATACAAG
>CACANA010000052.1 GCA_902533775.1 uncultured Pelagibacteraceae bacterium | reverse complement strand
AATCTTCTAGGTAAATTCTTTTTCTCTTTTGTAATTTAATTTTAGAGTTAATTAATTTAGAGTGTTGTTTTTGATCAATGAATCCATTATCTAATAAATTATTTAATACTAAGTTTCTTCTAAATTTTGCTAACTCCTTGTTTTTATATGGATTGTATTTGCTTGGTGCTTTTGGAAGAGCAGCCAGAAGTGCAGCCTCTCCATAATTGAGTTCACTTATTGGTTTATTAAAATATCTTAAACTAGCTGATGCTATACCATAGCTACCCTCACCAAGATAAATTTGATTTAGATAAAGCTCTAGAATTCTTTTTTTTGATAAAACACGCTCAATTCTAAAAGCTAATATTGCTTCCTTTATTTTTCTATCAATACTTATTTCATTAGTTAAAAGAAAGTTTTTTGCTACTTGCTGGGTAATAGTAGAAGCACCTTCTAATCTTTTTGAGTAAAGTAGATTAAATATGTTATTTTTTATTGCTCTTACTACTCCTTTGGCATCTACCCCTGGATGGTCAAAAAAGTTTTTATCCTCAGCAGATAAAAAAGCATTTATCACGGTTTGAGATATAGCAGAATATGGAACAAAAATTCTTTTTTCAGATGAAAAATCGCTTACTAACACTCCGTTTCCTGAATATAACTTGCTTGATACTGGGGGTTTATAATTTTTAAGATATTTGTAATCAGGCAATTTATTGGAATAAGTCCAAAGAATAGAAATTATTGATAATAATATTAGAAGAGATGACAATAATCCAAATATTAGTAATCTTTTAAAAAACTTTTGCATTTTAGTTTAAATATCTTGTGAATTTGTTATTCTTAAGGCACAGAATTTATTAAATTAACTTATGAAAAAATCACCAATATTATGTCAAAAAATTTATATATCGATGCATCGCATCCTAATGAAACTAGAGTTGTTCTTAAAAGTAATAATCATATCGAAGACTATGAATATGAAAGTATAAACAACACTTTAATTAAGAATAATATTTATCTCGGAAAAGTAAGTAGAATTGAACCTTCTTTACAAGCAGCGTTTGTTGACTTTGGAAGAGAAAGACATGGTTTTCTATCTTTTAATGATATCCAGTCTGATTATTATCAGCTACCTTTAAGCGATTTAGAAAAAATAAAACAAGAAGAAGAGGAGGTTCGAGAGGAACTTTCAAAACAAAGTGAAAACATAGAAGATAAAATTCTTGAAGGTAAAGAGGAAATTAAAATTGATGATCCTGTTGAAAAAAAAGAGGACGATGAAAAAGATAGAATAAATACTCAAAAAAAATTTCCATCAAAAAGATACAAAATCCAAGAAGTAATAAAACCAAATCAAGTAATTTTGGTTCAAGTGTTAAAAGATGAAAGGGGTTTAAAAGGAGCAGCGCTGAGTACTTTTATTTCCATTGCTGGAAAATACATAGTCTTAATGCCTAACACAGCTAAAGGTGGGGGAATTTCTAGAAAAATATTTAATCCAGGAGAAAGAAAAAAAATTAGAAATATATTAAATGAAATAACTATTCCAAAAGAGATGGGAATTATAGTTAGAACAGCAGGATCAAACAAAACAAAAAATGAAATCGAGAATGATTTAAAAAATTTAATTAAAGTTTGGGATCAAATAAAAGATAACGCATTAAATTCAATTGCCCCATCTTTAATTCATCAAGAAAGTGATATTATAAAAAGATGTATAAGAGACATGTACGATGATGATACTCAAAATATATATGTTGAAGGAAATGAAGGATATCAAAAAACAAAAAATTATTTGAAATTAATGATGCCAAATCAATTAAAAAAAGTTAAAAAATATAGAGATAAAGTACCCCTTTTTTATAAAGAAAATATAGAAAAAAAATTATTTGAAATTTTTGAGACAGAAGTAAAACTAACTTCAGGTGGATATTTAGTAATAAACCCAACTGAGGCACTAGTATCAATAGATGTAAACTCAGGAAAATCAATAAAACAAAAAAATGTTGAAAGCACTGCTTTTGATACAAATATTGAAGCAGCAGAAGAAATTGCAAGACAAATTAAAATAAGAGATTTATCTGGATTAATAATAATTGATTTTATTGATATGCTTAACTTTAATAATAGAAGACAAGTAGAGAGAAAATTAAAAGAGAAA
>CACANA010000051.1 GCA_902533775.1 uncultured Pelagibacteraceae bacterium | reverse complement strand
ACTATAATAAAATTATTAGTAAAATCTATGGAAACTATGGAAGAATACTTGCTGAATATCCATTTCTTAAAGCATTTAGAAATAACAAATTAAATAAATATATTGAAATAGATGGGCTTGAGAATCTAAACAAAATTAAGAAAGAAAAAAAACGAGTTGTTTTTATTTCCGGTCATTTCAATAATTTTGAATTAATGGCGCTCCAAATTGAAAAGGCTGGGATAAATTTGTGTGCCATTTATAGACCATTAAATAATGTATTCCTTAACAAAACTATGGAAGAAATAAGAGAAAATTTTATATGCAAAAATCAAATTAAAAAAGGAAGATCGGGCACAAGACAGATTGTTGAAAATTTAAAGAAAGGTAATTCAGTAGCTCTAATGATAGACCAAAGAGTTAGAGAAGGTATAAAAATTAATTTTTTTGGTAAACCAGCTAGCACAACAACTATACCCGCACAGCTAATTAAAAAATATAAATGCGATTTAGTGCCTATTTATATAGAGAGAAGAAAAACCAATCATTTTAAAATGTTTGTTTCAGAACCAATTAAAATTGGGAACAATAAATCAATCAAGGAAATCACTGAACATCTTAATAAGATACTCGAAAAAATGATTTTAAAAAATGTAGACCAATGGATCTGGACACATGATAGGTGGAAAAAATAATCAGTTTTTATTTAATAAATCTCTTTTCATTGAAGCCTCAACATATGAAAAGTAGGCTTCCTGTTCGTCAACGTTCCAGTGAGTTAAATTTTCAATTGGTATTTTTTTTTGTGAAATAGCGCAGATCACATGATCTCCATCTTCAACTATTTCAAAATTGTTTGCTAAGTATTTTAATTTAGCTAACTTATTTAACATATTTAAGATATATATTTATTAAATGAAAATTGCAATTATTGGTAGCGGGGGAAGAGAACATGCTTTAGTTCATCAATTAAGTATCTCGAAAAAAATAACAAAAATATACTCAATACCAGGCAATGCCGGAACCGAAGAAATATCTTTAAATATTGATTTAAGTTTGGAGAATTTTCAAGATTTGTATAATTTTATTAAGAAAGAACTAATCGAATTAGTGATTGTTGGTCCTGAACAACCATTGGTCAATGGTTTAGTAGATTTTCTAGTATCAAAAAACATTAAAGTTTTCGGCCCAAAAAAAAAGGTTGCTCAATTAGAAGGTTCAAAAATATTTACAAAAGAAATTTGTAAAAAATTTAATATACCAACTGCTAAATTTAAAATTTGTAAATCTAAAGAAGATTCATTTGTATATCTATCATCATCTAACTTTCCCCTTGTCGTAAAGGCAGATGTTCTTGCTGCAGGCAAAGGTGTTTATATTTGTCAAAGTATTGAGGAGTCCAAAACTGCTATTAATGAAATATTTGATGGTAAATTTGGAAGAGCAGATCAAGTATTAATCGAAGAATTCCTAGAAGGTGATGAGATGAGTTTTTTTATTATTTCAGATGGAATTAGTTATAAAACCTTTAATACAGCTCAAGACCATAAAAGAGTTGGTGAAGGTGATACTGGTAAAAATACAGGAGGAATGGGAGCTTATTCACCCTCAAGCTTAATTAATAATGATTTGGAGAATAAAATTTTAAACAAAATAATTGAGCCAACTTTAAAAGCTATAAATGAAATGAATGAGAAGTATGTTGGTTTTCTATATGCAGGATTAATGATAAAAAATAATGAACCATATTTGATTGAATATAATGTGAGAATGGGTGATCCTGAATGCCAGACTATATTGCCCTTAATTGACAGTGATTTATTAGAAATAATAAATGCTTGTTGTAATTCAAAGTTAGAGTCTCAAGAAATAAAATGGAAAAATAAAAAAAGTATGTGCATTGCATTATGCTCCAAAGGATATCCTGAAAAATATAATAAGAATGTTGAAATTAAAAATATAAAGGAATTTAAATCAACTAAAGATAATTTTATCTTTCACGCTGGAACAAAAAGTTCTGGTAACAAAATTTTAGCTGTTGGTGGTCGAGTAATAAACTTTGTAAATATCTCAGATAGTTTTTCATCAAGCAGAAAAGAAATAATTAATCAGATTAAGAAATTAAACTGGGAGGATGGTTTTTATAGGTCAGATATAGGTCATAAAGTGATAGATAGATGAGAGTAATAGGCGGAAAACTTAGAGGTAAGTTTATTCATAATCCTTCAGATAAAACAACAAGACCATTGAAAGATATAGTAAGAGAGTCGATATTTAATATTTTAGAGCACTCTAATAATGAAAGAATTAATTTTAAAAATGACATTGTTTTGGATTTATTTTCAGGTTCTGGGTCGTTTGGTATTGAATGTTTGTCTAGAGGGGTAAAAAAAGTAATTTTTTTTGAAAATTACAAACCCTCTCTACAAGTTTTAGAAAAAAACATTAAGGAATTAGAAATTGAAAAAGAT
>CACANA010000050.1 GCA_902533775.1 uncultured Pelagibacteraceae bacterium | reverse complement strand
TTGCTAAAGGTGTTGATGCTTTAGCTCTTGCACCAGGAGATCCAAATGCATTTGCTCCAATTGTAGATGACGCTATCAAAAGTGGTGTTCCAGTTGTATTCGTAGATACAAAAGGGATAAACGAAGGTGTTACTTTTATTGGAACTAACAATATGAATGGAGCAGAATTAGCTGCTAAATTTATTTGTGATAAAACTCCAAAAGGTTCAGATGTTGCAATTTTGACTGGAATAGAGTCTCAATCAACAGCTTTACTAAGAAGAGATGGTGCAATTAAAGGATTTAAAAATTGCGGTTTAAATATAGTTGCTACTCAAACAGCTGAGTGGGATACTGCAAAAGGTAGATCAGTTACTGAGTCAATTATTTTGAAAAATCCTAACATCAAAGCAATATTTGCTTCAAATGACAATATGGGCTTAGGTGCTATGCAAGCTCTTAAAGATGCAGATATGAATGATGTAGTCGTTGTTGGTTTTGATGCAACCCCAGATGCTGCTACAAGTATCTTAAAAGGTGAAATGACTGCAACTATAGCTCAATTCTCATACAACATGGGCGCTTACGGTGTTAAATATGCACTTGAGCTAGCTAATGGTGGAAGTATTGATCCAAACATTGATACTGGAACACAACTAGTAACAAAAGAAAACGCTAACGATTTTAAATAATCATTAGTCTAAAACGTTTAAAAAAGGGTGGAATTTTTATTCCACCCTTTTTTTTTATGTAATATAATCTTTTAATGTTAATAAATATTAACCCAGTTTTAAGCCCTGATTTACTTTTTCATTTAAGATCTATGGGTCATGGTGAGAAAATTATTCTTGCTGATGCTAATTTTCCTGCAAACTCTATGAACAAGAATGTAATACGATTAGATGGGGTAGATATTAAAAGTGCAGCAAATGCAATTTTATCTGTTTTTCCATTAGATAGTTTTACCGTATCACAAGGGGGCTCACCTGCACTTAGAATGGAGGTAGATGATAAACCAGACGAACTAACTGAAACTCATAAAGAATTTATTGAAGCAGTAAAAAATAATTCTGGTCCCAAATGGAAAGTTGGATCAATTTCAAGACAAAATTTTTATGAAGAAGCAAAAAAAGCATATTGTATTGTAACCACTACAGATGCTCGACCTTTTGGATGTTTTATTATTACTAAAGGAGTTATTCTTCCTGACGGTAAAGTCTGGTCTTAATTAAATGAAATCTATATGTGTATTTGGAGTATTTGTTGCAGACTTATGTTTTATTGGTGAAAAAATTCCTGAAGTGGGGCAAACTATTTTAGGAACAAAACACTTAATAGGACCTGGTGGAAAAGGATCTAACCAAGCCATTGCTGCAGCAAGACTTGGCGGAAACATAAGTTTTATTACAAAAATAGGTGATGATAATAATGCTGAAATGGCACTAAATTTATATACATCCTCTGGAGTAAATACCGATTATATTATTAAAGACAAAAATCACTCAACTGGTGTTGCTGGTATTATGATTAATGCTAATACAGGTGATAATGCAATAAACATCATACCAGGCGCTGCTGGCACTTTAAATAGTTCTGATATAGATAATAATTTAAAAGCAATCGAGAAGTCAGATATATTCTTAACACAATTAGAAACACCATATGATGTTACTAGTTATGCTTTACAAAAAGCTAAAGATACTGGATCAATTACTATTTTAAATCCAGCTCCGGCTTCAAAAATATCTGAGAATGACTTTAAAAACATAGACTATTTTACACCAAATGAAACTGAGGCTAGTTTTTATTTAGAAAAAAAAATAGAAACAAAATCTGAAATAGAAAATGCAGCTAAAGAATTTTTAAAAAAAGGAGTAAAAAATATTCTAATCACTCTAGGTTCTAAAGGAGTTTATTTTTCAAATGGAACCAAAAGCCATTTTGTAGATGCACATAAATTAAAAGACGATGTAAAAGATACTACTGGAGCAGGAGATGCATTTAATGGAGCTTTTAGTGTGGCATTAGCTAAATCGTTAAAAATTGTTGATGCATTAGAATTTTCTAATAAAGTTGCTGGCATTTCTACAACTAAGGAAGGGGCTGCAAATTCAATGCCAAGTATAAATGAAGTAGAAAATTATTAATTACTCAATAATTTTAAATTCTGATTTATATTTATCTGTAATCTTAAGTCCAAGACCTGGAACATTATCATCTAGATCTATCATTCCATCTATTGGAGCAGGATCACCTTCAAAAATATAATAAAATAGTTCGTTACCAATTTCTACATCATGAACTGGAAAAAACTCTGAGATCGGACAATTAAAATTAGACATTGTTAAATGATAGTTATGCATTTGACCTGCATGTGGAATTACTGGAACTTGATAAGCTTCTGCAAGAGCATTTATTTTCTGAGCGATTGTAAATCCACCGACTCTATTATTATCATATTGAATGTAGCTAACTGCTTTGAGGTCTAACAATTGTTTAAAACCAAATAGATTAAATTCATGTTCTCCCCCAGAAATTGGTATAGCGTTCATATTATTCAGTTCCGCATACCCATGAATATCATCGGCAATAACTGGTTCTTCTAACCATCTTGGATTAAATTTTACCAATTTAGGTATCATTCTTTTAGAATAATCTAGGTTCCAACCCATATAACATTCTAACATTAAGTCAGTATCATCCC
>CACANA010000049.1 GCA_902533775.1 uncultured Pelagibacteraceae bacterium | reverse complement strand
TCTTTTGATCCGAATTTGAATCCAATTTTTCCAAATTTTATTAACTCTTTAATTGGAGGAATTTTTGGTTATTTAATTATTTGGTCTATAATTTATTTTTACAAACAAATAAGAAAAAAAGAGGGAATGGGTTTAGGAGATGCAAAACTTTTATCAGCAATTGGTTTTTGGTTTGGATGGATCTCAATACCCTTTGTAATATTTTTATCATCTATAATTGCTTTATTAAGTGTTATTCCAAGTTTGTTAAAAAATTCAAAATCAATGTCTTCACAAATTCCATTTGGACCATACATAATCATTGGAACATTAGTTTATCTTTTTTTTGAAAATAGCTTTAAATCACTTTTATTTTAAAAATTTTAATGACAAACGGTCTCTAGAATTTATCCATTAAAAATGTTTAATTAAATAAAAATGAAATATTTTTTTATATTTTTGTCTTTAATTATTTATAATGAAATATTCTTAAATATTGCCAAAGCAGAAGATATAACAATTTCATCTAATCACTCTAGTCAAATTGTTATGTCAAACAACGATACACTTACTGTTGAAAGTGGTGTCACTGTTGATACAAGTGCAGCAGAACCTGTAGAATTAGAAGGTCATACTTTTTCAACAAGCTCGACAACTATAACTAATAACGGTACAATTATTGGAACGACCAAAGGAATTGAAGCTGATCAATCTACAGATTTTAGTATAGATAATTCTGGAACAGTATCAGTGACTGATAATGCTAATAGTCCTGGATCAGCACTTTCATTGTTACAATCTAGAGGAACAGTATCTATTGTAAATAGTGGAACTTTAGAGTCTGAACGTGCAGATACTATTAAATTACATCCTTCTTTTGGAACAGTAACAATTAATAATTCTGGAAATATTACATCTTCAAAAGATAGAACAATTAATTTTGGTCAACATGCTAATGCAGGAACAATAACAAATTCTGGTACTATTTCGGGTAGAGCGAATACACTATATATATATTCATCAGGAACCGACTATTCAGCTGGCACTATTACAAATTCTGGGACTATTAGCGCAACAGGAGGAAATGGCTTTGAAATTAATAATGTAAACGATGTTACTATTACCAATACAGGCACAATATCTGCTACGGGAGATGCAATTTATAATATTGGCGAAAATAGTTCTAATGGAAATATAATCGTAAATAAAGGAACTATATCAAGCGGTTCAAGCAATCATGATTTAATAGTGACAACGAATGTAGGGCTTGAATCACTAACAAATGATCAAGGAGGAGATGATGCTTTAAAATTGGAAGGTTATCTTCCTGTAAATTATGTTTTCTTAGCCAACAGCACAACTGACTATGGAAAGCTAGCTGTCGATAGTCAAAATGGCGCAACTACTTTTAGTATTAGCACAGATTCTGCTTTATCTGCTGGAACATATACTTCTGTAATAACAGGAGTTTCTTCTAGTAGATTTACTGCTGGTTCCACAGGAACAGTAACCGTAACAAACGGAAAGTTCAATTGGACACTTAGTGAGACATCTTCAGGAAGTACGAATTGGAATTTAGTTGTTACAAATTTTGATAATGATGCTCCAACTCTATCATCTTCAAGTCCATCCGATAATGCAACAGAAGTTGCAATAAATGCAAATGTAATTCTAACTTTTAGTGAAGCGGTTGATGCTGAAAGTGGAAATATTACTATAAAAAAAACTTCTGATGATAGCACTATTGAAACAATTGATGTGACTGGAGCAAAAGTCAGTGGCAGCGGTTCTACAGCAATTACTATTAATCCAAGCGCAGATTTAACAGCTGATATTGATTATTATATTTTAATAGACGCTACTGCTTTTGATGATACCGCTGGAAATTCATATGCAGGTATATCAAGCAAAACTGTTTTAAATTTTTCTACAAAACCTGGTGAAGTTTTTAATGAAACTGTAAAAACTCTCACAAAAAATCAAACCGTAGCTGCTATAAATTCTTTAAACCAGTCTTTAAATAGAATTTCAGGAAGAATGAATTATATTAGATCTACAAATAATAATTCCTCAAATCAAAATATAAGATTAGCAATGAATTTTGATAATCAATTATTAGCTCAACAAATAAATTCGCTTTCGGCAAAACTAACTAAAAAGGAGAAAAAGACTGAGAAATGGGGAGTCTGGAGTGAAGGTAATATATCATTTGGTAGAGTAGGGCAGCAAGATGGGAATTTAGGCCAAGATATTCATAGTGATGGAATTTCCTTTGGAATTGATAAAAAAATAAATGAAGATAAGACAATTGGTTTTGCAATCAATAAATCCTGGCAAGAAACTGAAGTGGGGAGCAATGAGGCAAATATGGATGCTTCAGCAATAAGTATTATGAGTTATACAAGTTTGAAAATTGAAGACAAAAAATTTTTTGAAATGGTTGCTGGTATTGGAGAAATGGATATAGATTTAAGTAGGGATGTTACAGGTGGAAAAAATAAAGGAGATAGAAAAGGAAATCAACTATTTGGAAGCTTTACTTATTTACTAGAACCTGATGTTGAAGTTGTTGGAAGAAATATAAATTATTATTCTAGACTTGATTTAGGATTTACACAACTTAAGGCTTATACAGAAACAGGTGATGGAACAGCTGTAAGTTATAATAAACAAAACGTTAAAAGCGTATCACTATCTGCAGGTTTAAATTTAAGTAAAGTTATTGAGAATGAAAAAGGTATATTTGAACCATCTTTTAAATTTGAATTAGGAA
>CACANA010000048.1 GCA_902533775.1 uncultured Pelagibacteraceae bacterium | reverse complement strand
TCTAAAAAACCGAATATATTAAGAAATAAATTAAATTCACTTTTAGAAGGTGTTTTCCTTACCAGAGATCTTGTTTCAGAACCAGGAAATGTTCTTCATCCAGATGAATACGCTAAACGTATAACCAAATTAAGAAAGTTAGGATTAAAAGTTGTTATTTATAATCAAAAAAAATTAAAAAAGATGGGTATGAACGCTTTGTTAGGTGTAGGTCAAGGAAGTGTCAGAGGATCGTATTTGGTCACTATAGAATGGAATGGTGCAAAAAATAAATCCAAACCATTTGCATTTGTCGGTAAAGGTGTATGTTTTGATACTGGAGGCTATTCATTAAAACCTGCAAAATTTATGGAAGATATGACATATGATATGGCAGGATCAGCTACTGTTGTTGGTTTAATGAAAACACTTGCATTAAGAAAATCAAAAATTAATGCTGTTGGAGTGGTTGGTCTTGTAGAGAATATGGTTAGTGGAAATGCTCAAAGACCTGGAGATATTGTAAAATCTTATAGTGGAAAAACTATTGAAGTTTTAAATACTGATGCCGAAGGTAGATTAGTTCTAGCTGATGCTTTAACATTTACAGAAGAAAAATTTAAACCTCAATTTATAATTGACTTAGCAACATTAACTGGCGCTATAATTGTTTCTTTGGGCTCTGAGTATGCAGGTTTATTTTCAAATAATGATAAATTATCAAAGCAATTAATTGATGCAGGAGAAAGTGTTGAAGAAAAACTTTGGAGAATGCCTTTAAATGAAAATTTTGATAAATTAATAAATTCAAAAAATGCAGACATGCAAAATATTAATTATGTAGGTGGCGCGGGATCTACAACAGCAGCGCAATTTTTACAAAGGTTTATAATAAATAAAACTCCTTGGGCTCACTTAGATATTGCAGGTATGGCATTTTCAAAGTACGGAGGAGCATTAAATTCTGGTGGAGCAACTGGCTATGGAGTTAGATTATTAAATAAATTAATTGAGGATAATTATGAGTGATATTGAACAAACTCTATCAATCATTAAACCAGATGCAGTAGAGAGAAATTTACAAGATCAAATTAAAAAAGAATTTATAAACAAAGGATTTGAAATAATAAAAGAAAAAAAGATTCATATATCTAAAGAAGAAGCTGAAAGATTTTATAAAGTACATGAGTCCAAACCATTTTATAACGATTTGTGCGCTTATTTATCTTCAGGTCCTATTGTTGTTATGACTTTACAAAGAGAAAATGCTGTTATTGAAAATAGAAAGTTAATGGGAGCAACAAATCCAGTTGACGCGGAGGAGGGCACTTTGCGGAAAAAGTATGGTATTTCTATTGATAAAAACTCAGTTCACGGGTCAGACAGTCTTGAAAATGCAAAAATTGAATTAGATTTTTTTTTCAATAACTAGTTAATAATTTAACAATTGCTTTTGGATATATTTTATGCTCGATTTTTAAAACTTTTTTTTCTAAAGTCTTTTCACTATCAGATTTTAAAATTTTTACTTTTTTTTGTAATATTATTTTTCCCGAATCTAATTTCTTATTAACAACATGTACTGTAGCTCCAGAGTATCTATCTTTATTTTGAATTGCTCTACTGTGTGTATTTAGTCCTTTATACTTAGGAAGAAGAGAAGGATGAATATTAAGTATAGGTTTATAGAATTTTCTTATAAAACTACCTGAGAGTATTTTCATGAACCCAGCTAAACAAATTAGATCAACATTATTCCTTTTTAACAATTTTAACAAACGATCTTCAAAACTTTTTCTTTTGGAATATTTGATAAAGATATTATTGATTTTAGATTTATTTGCATAATCCAATCCTTTTGCAGTAGAATTATTAGAGACAACTAAAACAATTCTAATTAAAGATTTTTTTGTTTTTGAATATTTTATTAATGATCTTAGATTGCTACCTCTACCACTTATGAATACTGCTGTATTTTTTTTACCAGATAACTTTTCCACTCAACTTTACTTTTTCTGAATTTTTCGTAATTTTTCCAATAACATATGGTTTATATTTTTTTGGAAAAAATCTAATTATTTTTTTGTAGTTTGAACGTTTTATTATTAAACAAAAGCCTACACCACAATTAAAGGTTTTTAACATTTCTTGGTCGCTAACACCTTGACTTTTTAACCATCTAAATATTTTTAATGTTTTTATTTTTTCTAAATTTATATCAGCACAATAATTATCTGGTATTATTCTTTTAATATTGTCTTTTAATCCACCCCCGGTAATATTTGCACAAGCATTCAAATACCTTTTTTTAACTAATTCTAATACATGCATTACATATATTTTTGTTGGTACCAATAATTCTTTTTTTAAAAATGAATTATTTTTTAGATTAATTTTCTTTTTTTTAATAATGTGTCTTACTAAGGAATATCCATTTGAGTGGAGACCACTGGAAGGTATTGCCAGGATTAAATCCTTTTCTTTTATTTTATTTAATAATATTTTATTTTTTTCTACTATTCCTAAAGAAAATCCCGCAATATCAAATTTTCCTTTAGAATATGTTCCAGGCATTTCCGCAGTTTCTCCACCAACTAATTCACAGTCGGCTAATTTGCAGCCTTTAATAATTCCTCTGATTATATTTTTTAGTTTTTCCGTATGAATTTTTTCAACTGATATATAATCTAAAAAAACTAAAGGTTTTGCTCCTTGAACAATAAGGTCATTTACACACATTGCCACAAGGTCAACCCCAATTGTATCAAATTTACCTAGCATATTTGCGACTTCAATTTTTGTACCAACACCATCTGTACTAGTTACAAGATATGGATTCTTTAAATTGCTTGGCAGTTTTGTAAGTGCTCCAAAACCTCCAATATTCTTAAAATTACCACTTTTTTTTGATTTTTT
>CACANA010000047.1 GCA_902533775.1 uncultured Pelagibacteraceae bacterium | reverse complement strand
TAGTAATTTGTTGAATTTTCATGAAAAAAAGTCACAGACCTACAACCAGAGTTAAGAATCCAGAGCCTCCTTTGGAGAGTCCAGATTGGGTCATATGGGCGGCTTGGGCAGATCGGATCACTTTCGAAGAAATTGAAAAAAAAACTGGTAAGACTGAAGGTGAAGTTATTAAAATTATGAGAAGATCCTTAAAACCATCGTCATTTAGACTTTGGAGAAAAAGAGCAAGCTCACAAAGTATTAAACACCGGAAAAAATTTGAATATTCTAGAAAATTAATCAAATCAAAGATAAATAAAAACGATTACTCACTCTAGTATTTTAAGAAACAAAGATTATATTCCAACTTATGAAAAATATTACTGTCTATTCTGGTCCAATGTGTGGTTATTGTGATGCTGCAAAAAGATTGCTTGAAAGAAATAATTTAAAATTTACAGATATAGATGTGTCAACAAAAGATGGTCTTAGAGACGAAATGACAAAAAAAGCCAACGGAAGAAGAACAATTCCACAAATATTTTTTAATGATGAGCATGTTGGTGGGTATCAAGAGTTAAGAGATTTAGAAAAGTCTGGAAAATTATTATCCAGTTTAAAATAATTGATTTATTTTATTGTAATTGTGACTATTGGTTCTTCTGGATAAAATGAACAATGTGTATCCGATTGACCATTACAAGCACTACCTGCATCACAAACTTCTTGAACCCCTAGAGCACTTCTTGTTCCAAAAGATATATCAATAGTAGGAGGTGATGCTGTTACTGTATACGGTTTTGCTAATGCATAAACAAATTGAAGATCGTCTGTAGTTACGGATGATCGTGCTGTGCTCATTGCTATAGCAGAGGTTAAATCCGAAGCAACATTTGCATAATTCCAACTCCAACTGTTATCTTTCTTAGCACAATTAGCTGTTTCACATTGAGTATATGTAGCTCCAGACTCACCAGCCTGTCTACCATTTGTTATATATAAATTCATAGCTGCCTTTGTTCCACCTTCAGCTATTGCTACTTTATGGGTATACTTATCTGTTGCTTCATCATTTTCGTATTGTGCATCAGTAGTTGCAACAGTAATGCAATTATCTGTATCATCTTCTCCACCTGTATCAATTGCACTTTCAGATCTAATTATAAATTTTTTGTCTACAGTAACTCTCATATGAGTATAAGTTGAACCTAAAGGTAGTAACGCTGGATTTCCATAACTTGCTGCTGCTGATCCTGCGCTTACGGATGCAATATCAACTACTAAGTCTCCAGAGCCGATGGTAACAGCATTTTTACATGCAGCATCTGTACCAACGTCATCAAAATCTACAACAGTGTAACCTTCACATAGCTCAACTTTTCTCATTGTAACTTTGTATACATCTGCATTACCCTTTGCTGCATGGTTTCCTCCATGAGCAGTGTAAGCAATATTGCAGTTTAAAATTAGAATAGTTAAAATAATTAAGTTACTAAATAATCTTTTCATTAATCCGTCCTTGAAATAGTTGCGTTTCCGCTAAATTCTACAAAAATTTTATTATCTCTTTTCACCTTGGTTAACAACTCTCCTGTCATATCTTTATTTTCTCTCCATATACTTGAGCTAAATCCATCACTTGCTGTTGGTCCTTCTTTAGGTGGATGAACAAAAATTAATTTAACATAATATTCATCTTCAAGACCAGATCTATCTTTGTCATCATAAGCGAGCTCAATTTGAAAGTTTGGGGATAAATTCATCTCTGATCCAAATATCAATCCCTCAACATCATTTCTTTTAACTCCATCCCATGTGTAAGAGTTTAAGAAAATATCTGCCCAATGTAGATACGGTATTTGTGATGCCAATCTTAAGTCATATCCATCTAAGACTGTTTCTCCATCCGCATCATCTAAACCAAAATAATTATTAAATGCAAAATCTAATACTGCATTTCTCATTTCTAGACCAATGCTTGATCTGGCATTTCCTTCGTTATCATAATCTAAAAATAAATTTATTCCAGTAAACGAAAATTTGTCATCACTAAGAAATCTTTTTCCCAGGCCGAAATTTCCAGTAATTCTATCATCGTTATTTTTCTCAGTATTGAATAAAGACATTTGTGTAAAATAATTTCCATTTTCACTTCTATCTATTTCTCTAACTAGCAAGATGCTGAAATCTGGAGAATAGTTTTCTCTTAAATCTATACTTAATTCAGTATCTCCCTCTCCTGGAATTAAGTTAGAAATATATTCAGATACCGAGTTTGAAAAAGCATAAGTAGTTAGAATTATATAACTTAAAATTAAAAGTATTAAATTTTTCACTATAAGATCATTATATATGATTTTAAATTTTATAAAGTTTTTTTTTCTAGTTTCTTGGCTTAAATACTAAACAAACACCGTTGTTACAGTATCTTTTGCCTGTAGGCTGTGGACCATCATCAAATATATGTCCATGATGTCCTCCACATTTTTTGCAATGGTACTCAGTCCTAGCATAACCAATATAGTGATCAGTTTTAGTTTCAAAAACATCTGGAAGAGATTTATAAAAAGATGGCCATCCTGATCCACTTTCATATTTTGTTGATGATTTAAATAATTCGGTATCACAGTTAGCGCAGTGGTATGTGCCCTCTCTTTTTTCATTGTTTAATTCACTTGAACCAGGAGGTTCCGTTGCTTCATTGAATAAAATATTTTCTTGTTCTGGAGTTAAATTTGAATTTTTTTTCATTTTAAAAATTTAGCACATGTTTTATGTAAACTAGAATGTAATTCTACTAGTTTGTTAAAATCTTCGTTGTATCCACCTCCTAATACTCCACATATAGGAATTTTATTTGAGAAGAAATTATCAATAACTAATTCATCTCTTTCAAATATACCATTATCAGAAATTTTTAGTTTACCCAACCTGTCATTATAGTGAATATCAACTCCAGCGATATAGAAAACAAAATCAAACTCTCTTTCGTTTAAATATTTTAGGTTATTTTTTAAAATATCAATATATTCTCTATCTTCTAAATTTTCCTCTAATTCAATATCAAGATCACTTACTGATTTTTTTGCTGGATAATTAACTTTTGCGTGCATGCTGAATGTAAAAACTTGATTATCATTTTTAAATATTTCAGAA
>CACANA010000046.1 GCA_902533775.1 uncultured Pelagibacteraceae bacterium | reverse complement strand
AGATGCAGGAAGAACATTTGCAAATCAAATTAAAGTAGGAATGGTTGGAATTAATATCCCTATCCCTGTGCCAGTTGCTTTTCATAGTTTTGGTGGATGGAAGAGATCATTATTTGGAGATCAACATATGCACGGGCCAGAAGGAGTTAGATTTTATACTAAATTAAAAACAATTACTTCAAGATGGCCTTCAGGTGTTAGATCAGATCCTGAATTTATAATGCCAACAATGAAATAGTAAAATGTCAAAAATATCATTAATAGGAGCTGGACAAATAGGTGGAACTTTAGCACATTTAATTGGACTAAAGGAGCTTGTTGATGAAGTAGTATTATTTGATGTAGCAAGTGGAATTGCTAAAGGTAAAGCATTAGATATTGCACAGTCTTCATCCGTTGATGGATTTAATGTAAAATTTTCAGGTACTGATAATTATGAAGATATAAAAAATTCAGATGTAATCATTATTACAGCTGGTGTTCCAAGAAAACCAGGAATGAGTAGAGATGATTTATTAGGAATAAATTTAAAAATTATAAAACAGGTTGCTGAAGGTATAAAGCAGCATGCACCAAATGCCTTTGTTATATGTATTACAAATCCATTAGATGTAATGGTTATGGCTTTTCAAAAATTTTCAGGACTATCGCCTAACAAAGTTGTTGGAATGGCCGGAATACTAGACACATCGAGATTTAAACTGTTTTTATCTTTAGAGTTAAATGTGCCCGTTAGAGAAATTGAGGCAATGGTAATGGGAGGACATGGAGATACTATGGTTCCTCTACCAAGATTTACAAAAGTTTCAGGAAAACCATTATTAGATTTAGTTAAAGAAGGAAAAATTTCAAAAGATAAATTAGAAAGTATAAATCAAAGAACTAGAGATGGAGGTGCTGAAATTGTTAAATATTTAGAAAAAGGTTCAGCATTTTATGCACCAGCAGCTTCAGGAGTTGAAATGGCAGAAGCATACTTAAAAGATAGCAAAAAAATGCTTCCTTGTGCTGCTCATTTAAATGGACAGTACGGAATAAGCAACATTTACGCTGGAGTGCCAGTAATTGTTGGAAAGAACGGTATAGAAAAAATCGAAGAAATTGAGCTAGATGAAAATGAAAAATCTGAGTTTAATAACTCAGTAGATGCTGTAAAAAAATTATGGGAAGCTGCATCCAAAATTGATCCTAGTTTAAATAACTAGTTAATGAATATTCACGAACACCAAGCAAAGAATATACTTAGAAAATATGGAGCTAAAGTTCCCGATGGAGTTTATGCTCTGGATGCAAATGAATTATTAGAAAAAGCTAAAAACCTTAAAACTGATAAATATGTATTGAAAGCACAAATTCATGCTGGAGGCAGAGGTAAAGCTGGTGGAGTTAAAATAGTAAATGATTTAAAAAGTCTTGAAACAGAGGCAAAATCCTTGCTTGGAAAAAAATTAATAACTCATCAGACAGGACCTAGTGGAAGAATTGTTAAAAGATTATATGTCGAAGTTTCATCTAACATTGATAAAGAATTTTATTTGTCTTGTGTTGTAGATCGTGCGAGCTCAAAGATAGCTTTTATCTCAAGTGATCAAGGGGGTATGGATATAGAGGAAGTCGCAATCAAATCTCCTGAGAAAATTTTAACAACAAAAGTAGATTTAGATAACGAAATATCTGATGAAAAATGTAATAAAATAATAAGTATTTTTAATCTAGATGAAGAAACAAAAGAACAAGGAATTAGTCTAATCAAGTCCATATACAAATTATTTATAGAAACAGACGCTAATTTAATTGAAATTAATCCTTTAATTTTAACAAAAGAAAAAGAGTTGATTTGTTTAGATGCAAAAATGAATTTTGATGGAAACGCTTTATTTAGACATCCAGAGCTAATTGAGTTGAGAGACCTTAATGAAGAAGAGGAAACAGAAATAGAAGCTAGCAAGCATGATTTAGCATATATTAAACTTGATGGAACAATTGGATGTATGGTTAATGGAGCTGGGCTCGCAATGGCAACTATGGACATAATTAAATTATATGGAAAGGAACCAGCAAATTTTTTAGATGTTGGTGGTGGGGCTTCTAAAGAAAAAGTGGCAGCTGCTTTTAAAATAATTTTATCAGATAAAAATGTTAAAGGAATATTGATTAATATTTTTGGTGGAATAATGAGATGTGATGTTCTTGCCCAAGGTGTTGTGGATGCTGCAAAAGAAATAAAAATGAATGTTCCTTTAGTTGTAAGATTAGCCGGAACAAATTTTGAAGAGGGAAAAAAAATACTTGATAATTCAGGTCTTGAGTTAATTTCTGCATCTGATTTATCAGATGCTGCCAAAAAAATTGTAGAGGCTATTAAATAAATGTCAGTTTTAGTTAATAAAAACACAAAGTTAATTTGCCAAGGTTTTACGGGTAGTCATGGAACCTTTCATTCGGAGCAAGCAATTAAATATGGAACAAATTTAGTCGGAGGGGTTACACCAAAAAAAGGTGGTCAAACCCATCTAGATAGACCAGTATTTAATACAGTAAAGGAAGCAATCGATAAAACTGGTGCCAACGCAACTATGATTTATGTTCCTGCGAAATTTGCATCTGCAGCAATCATAGAAGCCATTGAAGCTAATTTAGAATTAATTGTTTGTATTACTGAGGGAATACCAGTTCTTGATATGATTAAGGTCAAAAAAAAATTACTTAATTCAAAATCAAGATTAATCGGTCCCAATTGTCCAGGGATAATTACTCCTGATGAATGCAAGATCGGAATAATGCCAGGAAATATCCATAAAAAGGGTTCTGTTGGTATTGTATCAAGATCCGGAACTTTGACCTACGAGGCTGTCGCACAAACTACAGAGAATGATTTGGGACAATCAACATGTATAGGGATAGGTGGTGATCCAATCAATGGCACAAATTTTATTGATTGCTTAGATTTATTTTTAAAAGATGAGGAAACTAAATCAATTTTAATGATTGGTGAAATAGGTGGATCAGCTGAAGAAGAAGCAGCTGAATTTGTAAAAAATCATGAAATAAAAAAACCCATTGTTGGTTTTATTGCAGGAGTTACAGCACCACCGGGTAGAAGAATGGGACATGCAGGGGCCATAATATCAGGTG
>CACANA010000045.1 GCA_902533775.1 uncultured Pelagibacteraceae bacterium | reverse complement strand
AAAAGACTATGAATCAATAATTGAATTATTATTTAAAATGGAAACAAAAATAAAAAAATATAAAAATTTAAAATTAATAAAATATAATAAAATAATATTTGAGTATTTATTAAAATTATCACAATCAAAAATTCATAGAAGAAAAATTCATCAAAATGTTTTTGTAAAAAATATTTTAAGAAGTGAAAATAAAATTTACAATAAATATATAAACTACTTAGATGAAATATATTTCTAATGATAATTAAATTTGTTTAAATAATGAATGTTTTTTTTTATTCTGTTTGGGGAAAGAATTTTATAGAAAATTTTTTGAATTATTCATTAAACTGTTTAAATGAAAATATAAAATTAATTTCAAAAAAAAAATTAAATAATTCTAAAATAGAAATATGGACCCGAAAGAGTGATGAAAATTTAATAGTTAAAAGTTCACTGTTCAAACAATTAGAAAAGAAAATTAGTATAAACTTTGTTCATATTGATAAATTGTTGCTTATAAAAGAAATTTCTAAATATGAAAGATTAGCAATTATGCAAAATATTTTTGTAACAAGTCATTTTTTTAAATATAAATACTTGTGGTTTTTTTACCCTGACTCCATATTTGATAACAAATTAATATTGAATTGTCTGAAGCAAATCAAAAAAAAAAATCCAGACATTGTTTTGTTACCAGTTCCACAGGTAGATGAAAAATCAGTTAAAGATGAATTCAAAAAAAAAAGAATAAGTGATTTAGATATAAAAAAATTAATAAGAAATAACCTCCATGAATCAGTAAAATTATGGGAAGTCAGCAACTTAAAAAATTTTAATATTCCACTTTCTTACGGAAGATATCAAGATACTCTAGTCTTTCAAAATTTTCATATTCATCCACTGGTTTTAAAAACTACGGGAAACCACATGGCCTTCACTAATCCATTACATCCATCTTTAGATGAAGGTATTCCAGAAGAGTTTGCAAATAAAAGAATATTTATACCACCAAATGATAAATTCGGAATATGCGGGGGTTTATTAGAATCAGATTTTCTAAATAAAACAAAATGGAGTAAAAATTATAATAAATGGAAGAATATAAAAAATAAGATGTCAATTTCAATTTCGTTTGCCATTAATCATATTAATTTAAGCCATATTAAATTTTCTCAAAAAAAATATTTTATGAATAAAACATCTGATAAAGGGATAAATAAAAAAAAATTGAAATTAGACAATTTAGTAAAAAAAATACGATATGGTTATCATAAACATTATTCTACAAAAAGTAGTTTAAAAAAATTTGCAGTCAATACTGACTTATATATTAATAATATACCAAGCACTTTACTTTTAAATGAGAAACTTAGAAAAAAATTTCAAAATTTAAATATTATTCAGCTAAATTTTGACTTATTTAGAAAAATCTTGAAAAACAACGAGCGAATAAAATTTAAAGTTACAAATAGAGAAACTTTGAAAAAGTTTTTAGGTTTAGAAAAAAGTAGTGATAAAGAAACAAAATTTTATAAAAACTTTTTAAACAATCTTTATAAACAAAATATCAATAAATAAATTTACACAATTTTTATTTCTTTTTTAAAAACTCCTTTAATAGGTCTATGTGAAATATATATTATTGTTATATTTTTAAAATATTTTAAAATAGCTTTCATAATATTTTTTTCTGAATTTTGGTCAAGTGCATTCAAGCCTTCATCAATTATTAAAATTTTTGGATTTTTGTACAAAACTCTAGCTAATGATATTCTTTGTCTTTGTCCACCACTTAATTCTGGAGCGTTAGTTTTAATTTTTTTTTTTATTGAGGTATGAAATTTTCCATAGATATTATCTATTCCGCATATATCAAAAATTTTTTTTAATTTAATACGTTCATCAACTTTTAAATTTTTTTTTAAGCTTATATTTGCGCTTAAAGTATCTGCAAAAATAAATGGTGTCTGCGAAACATAGCCAATCAATGATAAGAAGCCGCTAAGATCATTTTCAATATTTATTTTATCAATTTTAACAAATCCTTTATTTGGTTTTATTAAACCAGAAATTAAATTCACTAATGTGGTTTTACCACTACCTGATTTTCCAGATATTAAAATTTTTGAATTTTTTTTAATTATATAATCAAATTTAAATTTTTTTTTTGAGCCTGGATAATTAAACTCTACATTCTCTATTTGTAAATTATTATTAAATAAATTTATTTTTTTTTTTGACTTGATTTCTGGTTGATTAATATCCAAAAATTTCTCTAAGGTAGGAATAGTTTCAAACAATGTTGAGGAGCTTTGTATGTTTGAAAAACTTCGATATAAACCAAAAACAGTTGGAATACACTTAAAGACCGCTAAAAAATAAAAACAATAAAAAGGTATTTCATTAATATCTATTTTATCAGTTTTAATTGTCAAAAAATAAAATATTATTATAATAAATATTAACATTTCAATTAATTGTTTGGGAAATGTTACAATTCCAATTTTTTTTAAATTTAAAATAATCAATTTTAAATTTAGTTTTCTGAAGTTTGATAGAAAATATTTCTTTAATCTAAATACTAAAATTTCTTTAAAACCTACCGAGAACCAATTATATATAAATGATAGGTCTGTTCTAATATTTAAGTCATTTTCTGAATATTTTTTGATTTTTGTTCTGGAAAAAAAGTAGGTAATGAGAAAAAACAAGATAAGCAAAATAATGAAAAATATTACTTTAAAATCAATAAGAATTATTCCAGCAACCGTAATAGAGAGAATGAGAAAATCTCTAACAACATTTAAATATGAGTTTACTAAATCACCAATTTTATCAATCTCTTGACTTAATATTATTCCAGATTTCGATAAATCTATTGTTGCAAAAAAGTTGAGTTTGTTAGATAAAAAATTTTGGTAAAATCTTTCTCGCAAATTAAATGTTATTTTATTTGCTAAATAAGTAAACAAAAGACTATTAGAAAAAGTTAAAATATTAGAAAAAAACATCATAATTAAAAAAAATACAGCAAAATAATATTTTAAATCATTTTCATCTAATTCTTTAAAAAACTGAAAATTATCAATTATTTGATTATTTAAAATTACATCAGGTGCTACTAAAATTGTAACAAGGGGTATCACAGAAAATATACCCGAAAAATAAAATAGTCCTGTTAAAATCAAGAACAGA
>CACANA010000044.1 GCA_902533775.1 uncultured Pelagibacteraceae bacterium | reverse complement strand
AAACATTTATTAAAGAAAATTAAATGCAATTTTGAACACGAGCTAATAAATATAAAAAGATTAAATGATCATTGGAAATTAACATTCAAAAAATGATGTAAAACAAAAATGTAAAAACCTTATTTTGACCTGTCCATTTCCCCAAAGTAAGAAATTAGGACAAAAATACTTAAATAAATCTTATTTAAATCAAAAAGTTAATATGGATGCCAATTTAACAGTTATGATTGTCACCAATAAACTTAAACAATCAAATAGTAGCTACTTTTTTAATGATGAAATTCTTGGTTGGGCTGCATACGAAAATAGTAAGAAAAGATTTAATTATAAGTATGATTTATGGACACTTCAAAGCACATATAAATACGGCAATAAATTCACGAAAGATTATAGAAATAAAAGAAAATACTATACAAACCAGCTTGTTAAAAAATTTGAAAAATTAACAAAGTTAAAAATCAAAAAAATTCATCACTCAAGAATTCATGGCTGGATGTATTCATCAAATTCAAAGCCACTTAAACAATTATCTTTGTGGAATAAGTCTTTAAAATTAGGACTTTGTGGTGATTATTTTGGAGGACCAAGATTAGAAAACGGGTGGTTAAGTGCACAAGACTTATTTAAAAAAATATCATAAAATAACTTAATAGACACTCATAAATTATATTGATATGTTTATTATATGATTAAAAGCTTGGCTATAAAATTTCTAAGTATAATATTTATTTTAATTTGTAGTACCTCCGTTGCCTTTTCTAAATTTAAATACAATCCAGGTGACATAGTTGAGGGAGAAATAGTTTTTGGTAAAAAAGATAAATTTAAATTACCACCAGGCAAATTTGTAGTTGGATTAATTGATAAAGAAAGAGAATTTAGAGATATAATGCTTTATCAAATAGATAACAATAGCGGTTTTGTCAGATGGGGAATACATATTTATGCAACAGGTAGAACTCAATGGGAATTTTGGAACCCACCAAATTGGTGTGATAGAACTAATGTTTATTTTATAAAAGCAGTTAAAGCTAACAAAGCCTATGCATGTTGGATGGTAAATCACTCTAGATCAGATATTGGAGCTAACGAAGGATTTTGGGCAAAAGTTAGAGAATATGAAATAGCAAACAAATTAAAAAATGCCGATATACTTGTATTAAGTTCATATGAATATTCAAAAAAGTCAAAGGTTTGGGGGTGGAATTATTTTTACAATCCAGAATTAGATGGTGTGCCTAAAGCAGTAAATCTTGAGTGGGATACTAGCGAATTTCACAAACAACGAGTTATGAACTATCCAAAACATGAAGAATTTTTAAAAAAATTTATAAATATAAGTGCAAGTTATGTAGATGAGTTTAATAGACATCGTAAAATAAAAGATACAAGTAAACTTTCTTTAAATGTCAAAGAAAATCTTTCTGATACTGTTTCAATAAATTCTGGATCAAATGATAAAACTAATAAAAAATCAATAGAAGGTTCAGTAGTAGAAGAATTAAAATCTTTAAAAGATTTGCTAGATTCTGGAGCGATAACTAAAGATGAATTTGATAAAGCAAAGAAGAAATTGCTAAATTAATAAATCATTTTTATATAATTACTAAATCTACCTTTTGATGACCCAATCTTTCATTGCCATTATCTGTTACAAGATAAGTCTCACCTAAATTCATGGCTAATTGATTTTCAGAGTCCATTAATATCATGTGCATAAAGAATACATTTCCTGTTTGGATCTCATATGGATTTCCTGTGTAAAGCATTGGCCAATCCATCCAGTTTGGTGAAAAAGTTGCACCTAAGGAATAACCACATGCATTCATTCTTGAATTTTTAAAGCCATGATCATCAAAAGTTTTTGCATGAACATCAAAAACTTCTCCAATTTTATTTCCAGGCTTTAATTTATTTTCACAATTTTTAAGAGCTTCAACACATACTTCATGCATTTTATGATGTTTTGGATCAGCTTTTCCTATTGGTATTGTTCTAAACATCGCAGAATGATAGTGCCTATAAGTACCAGCCCATTCAATGGTTAACTGATCTTGATTATTAAGTATTTGTTTTTCAGCTTGATATCGACAGAGTAGGGCATTCTTGCCAGATCCAATAATAAATTCATTAGCAGGATAATCCCCACCTCCTTCAAATATAACTCTATTCATTTCAGCTAAAATTTTAGACTCACTTACTCCTGCTTTTGCATGCTTCCAAACTTCATCTAAAGCTTTGTCAGCTAAATTTGCAGCTTTTTTTACATAACTAATTTCTTCATCAGATTTAATTACTCTTAGTTTTGTTATTAATTCTGACTTATCCTCCATTGAGCAATAGTTTTGTAACACTGTATTAAGTCTTAATGCATTTCTTCCTGTAAGACCGTAGGCTTCATATTCAACACCAATTTTTTTTCCTTTTAAGTTTAATTCATCTAAAATTATCTTAAGATCATCAGCAGGATTAGCACCATCTTTATCAACCCAAATTCTTATATCACTAATGTTAGATGTGTTTTGAGCTTGTCTTAAATCAGGAGCTCTTGTTAATAATATTACATTACCCTTTTGATCTAAAACTAATGCTTGAAAAAATACATATCCAAAGGTGTCGTAACCAGTAAGCCAATACATAGACTCTTGTCTGAACATAATAAGAGCATCTACACCCTCATTTTTCATAGAGTTTATTGTCTTGTCTTTTCTATTTGAGAATTCTTCTTTACTAAAATGAAGACCCATTAACGAATGTTAACACTAACAGAACCAATTTTATCAACTGTTCCTTTGTATAATCCTTTTCCTTTAAATGGAACTACCCCCACAGTTGAACCTGTGAAAACATAAAAATCTTTATTTAAGAGTATCTTTTCTTTCTTAACTTTATTTAAAACAAATCTTAAAGAATTTAATGGATTAATATAAACAATGTTTGTATTACCATTTACTTTTACTCCATTCTTTTTGCTGACTAATGAAGTTTTTAAATTATTTAGTTTTAATTTTTTAAATTTTGTTTTTCTTCCAACGACAAATCTAATATTAAATCCAAAATCTCCACAAATATCTCCCAAATATGTAAATTTCTTATTTCTTTGTCTGAAACCAACTATTTCAAAACAAGGTCCCATAAACTTAATAAATTTAGTGACATTTGATTTTGTAACTTTTCCTTTAAAATC
>CACANA010000043.1 GCA_902533775.1 uncultured Pelagibacteraceae bacterium | reverse complement strand
TTATAAAAAAAACATAACCTGACTTAGAATCGCTACTTTCGTCATTTTTTGATTTAATTATTGATATTAAAATAGGATTAAGCGCAGACATTAATACCAATGGGACAGATAATAAAACTAAGCTTCCAATAAAACTACCGATTAATAAGTTTATTCCAATTAGATAAGGAAACAAAATTGGATAAATAATTGTAGAAATTAAAATAAAAAAAGAACTTAAAAAGGGGATAAAAATAAAAACATCCTCATAAAGTTCATTTTTTATTTTTGATGTTAGCCACCCACCAAATTGATATCCAATAGCTAAAAAAATTAATGTTATTGACAATATAGAAGTCCAAATGTACAGGCTTACGCCAAAAAATGGTGTTAGTATTCTTGATGCTAGTAATTCTAAGGACAATACTACCGCTCCAGTAAAAAAAATTAGTAAAAGATATTTGTTAAAATGATTTTTTTCTGAATTCAAAGGATTTTAAGGATAATTTTTGGTTGCTTTTGCTTTACCAAGTTTTTTCTTTTTGTCTCCAATTGCAGTTATAGTCCATTCATAGGTATGAGAACCATCCGGAGGACAAGGGCTCTTATATTTGAAGGCGCCAGGTTGGATAGTTAGATCTCCATTGTAATCCTTAATTTTTCCACCACCATGATTATATCCTGGAACATCTTTATCTTTCATTTTAAATCTTAGTTCTTTTGTCCCCTCTGGAACATTTTTTAATTCAAAGATTGGATTAGAAACTTTATTTGGTTTGCCAGATGTGCAGCTTTTTAAATTTCCCCAATCAAAAGTAAACGAAAATTCATTAGCTGAGATTGGAATATAAAACAAAAGTAATATAATTATTGATTTGGTTAAAAGTTTCATTAGCAATATCTAGTATGTATCAAAAATAATTTAAACAAAAAAAAACCCCCGGTAAACGGGGGTTTTAAATTTTTCTATTTAAGTAGACTGGAAGGGTTTACATTCCCATGCCACCCATACCGCCCATACCACCCATTCCTCCAGGAGGCATACCAGCTGCACCAGCGTCTTTTTCATCTGGTTTATCTGCTATCATGGCTTCAGTTGTTACTAACAATCCAGATATAGAAGCAGCATCTTGAAGTGCTGTTCTTACGACTTTAACTGGATCGATAATACCTTCTTTAAACATATCAACATATTGCTCTGATTGTGCATCGTAACCATTGCTAGGTTTGTTGGTTTCTAATAATTTACCAACAACTACTGATCCATCAACACCTGCATTTGTTGTGATTTGTCTAATAGGTGCTTGTAAAGCGCTTTTGACAATTTCTACACCCGCTTTTTGGTCATCACCTTTTACTTTTAGACTATCAAGTTCTTTTGAAGCATAAAGCAATGCACATCCACCACCAACAACAATACCTTCTTCAACTGCTGCTCTTGTAGCGTTTAATGCATCCTCAACTCTATCTTTTCTTTCTTTAACTTCTACTTCAGTAGCACCACCAACTTTGATAACTGCTACACCGCCTGCTAGTTTAGCAAGTCTCTCTTGTAGTTTTTCTCTATCATAATCTGATGTTGTTTCTTCGACTTGAGCTTTGATTTGAGCACATCTTGCTTCAATATCAGATTTTTTACCTGCTCCACTTACAATTGTACTATTTTCTTTATCAACTTTTACACGTTTTGCAGAACCAAGATCATTGAGTTTTACATTTTCAAGTTTAATACCTAAATCCTCAGAGATAACTTGTCCGCCTGTAAGAATTGCAATATCTTCTAACATTGCTTTTCTTCTATCTCCAAAACCAGGTGCCTTAACAGCAACAACTTTTAAACCACCTCTAAGTTTGTTAACAACAAGTGTTGCAAGTGCCTCTCCTTCGACATCTTCTGAAATTATCATTAATGGTCTACCCGCTTGTACAACAGCCTCTAACAACGGAACCATCGGTTGAAGATTTGTTAATTTTTTCTCGTGAAGAAGAATTAGTGGATTTTCTAGCTCTGTAGTCATTTTATCACCATTTGTAATAAAATATGGAGATAAATAACCTCTATCAAATTGCATACCTTCAACTACATCAAGCTCTGTTTCGATTCCTTTTGCTTCCTCAACAGTAATTACTCCTTCGTTACCAACCTTTTGCATAGCTTTTGAAATCATTGCACCAATTTCTTTATCACCGTTTGCTGAAATTGTACCAACTTGTGCAATCTCATCACTATCTTTTACTTTTTTAGCTGATGAAATTAATTTATTTTTTACATGATCTACAGCAGCATCAATCCCTCTTTTAACATCCATTGGGTTCATTCCTGCTGTTACATACTTGCAGCCTTCTTTAACAATTGCTTGAGCTAAAATAGTTGCAGTTGTTGTTCCATCACCAGCCTCATCGTTAGTTTTGCTAGCAACTTCTTTAACCATTTGTGCACCCATATTCTCAAACTTATCATCAAGATCAATTTCCTTTGCAACTGAAACACCATCTTTAGTTGTTCTTGGCGCACCATAAGATTTGTCGATAACAACATTTCTTCCTTTTGGTCCAAGAGTAACTTTTACAGTGTTGGCAAGTATATCAACTCCCTTTAACATTGATGCTCTAGCATCTGAATCAAATTTTACTATTTTAGCCATTTTAAACTCTCCTTATTATTATTTACCTGTTGCAATACCCATAATGTCTGACTCTTTCATTATGCTGTACTCTTTACCATCGATTTTAACTTCTGTTCCTGACCACTTACCGAATAAAACTTTGTCTCCTACTTTAACGTCCATAGGTATTAGTTTTCCATCTTCAGTTTTTGCACCTCCGCCAACTGCAACAACTTTACCTTCTTGAGGTTTTTCTTGAGCTGTATCTGGAATAATTATGCCACCAGCAGTTTTCTCGCTGCTATCTAAAACTTCTATTAAAACACGATCATGTAACGGTTTAAACTTCATACGAATTCTCCTTTAAATTAGCAGTCATATAGAGACATATTTAATAATTTTCAAGATCTTGAATAAAAATTATGGTCTAAAAAACTCAAGAATTAAGCTTATTTTTAAGCTATACCTCAAGTATGCCCCAAAACTTAGACAAAGATGGATTAAGATCTAAAATAAACAGTTACGAATTATTTTTTATCGACATATGGGGAGTGATCCACAACGGATTAGAAATTTTTGAAGATTCTATCGAAGTATTAGATAATTTAAAAAAAAATAATAAAGAGTTTGTATTACTTACCAACGCGCCGAGACCAAATTTTACAGTTATTGATTTTTTGAAAAAAATGGGGCTCAAAAAATTTTATGAACATGTATATACTTCTGGAGAAGCTTCATTAAAATATTTAATAGAAAATTTTCAAAATTCAAAATTTTATCACATTGGACCACCAAGAGATTTCGACTTGTTTAAAAGATTTGAACAAAATAAAGTTAGGAATATTAATCAAGCTGATTATTTTATTTGTACAGGGTTATTTGAAGATCATGAGACAAAACTTGAATATTATGAAGATTTACTTGAGAAGTTTTCAAATAAAAAATTTGTGTGTACAAATCCAGATTTAATTGTTGATAGAGGTGATGTTAGAGAGTTTTGTGCTGGATCAGTTGCAAAAATATTTGAGGAAATTGGTGGAAAAGTAATTTACTTTGGG
>CACANA010000042.1 GCA_902533775.1 uncultured Pelagibacteraceae bacterium | reverse complement strand
GGTCAGATGCTTGCAGCTTTATTAAATTGGCCTCAAGCAACTTTTGCATCGAAAATTGAAGTTAAAGATAATGCATTAGAAGTAACTCGTGAAATTGATGAAGGTTTAGAAACTATTGAAGTAAATGTTCCAGCTATTGTTACATGTGATTTAAGACTAAATGAACCAAGATATGCTTCGCTTCCAAATATTATGAAAGCTAAGAAAAAACCAATAGAACAATTAAATGCTTCAGATTTAGGAGTTGATATTAATCCTAGAATCGAACAAATTAAAGTTGAAGAACCACCAAAAAGAAAAGCTGGAATAAAAGTCGCTAGTGTAGAAGAATTAGTGCAAAAATTAAAAAATGAGGCTAAGGTAATTTAAATGTCAGTATTATTAATTGCAGAACATAATAATAAAGAGGTTAGACCATTTACCTATAATGCTATAACTGCAGCTTCTCAAATAAATGAGGATCTTCATGTTTTGGTTTTAGGTCATCAAGCTGATGATGTTGCAAAATCTTTATCTGAAGTTCCAAATGTAAAAAAAGTTATTCACGTTGATAATGAAATTTATGAAAACTACATTGCTGAAAATTATACAGCAGCAATAATTAAGCATGCAGAAAGTTATTCACATATTGTAAGCTCAGCAAATACATTTGGCAAAAATTTAATGCCAAGAATTGCAGCATTATTAGATACTTCGCAAGTGAGCGATATAATTAAAGTTATTTCTGAGGATACTTTTTTAAGACCAATTTATGCAGGAAATGCTTTTGCTACGGTTAAAAGTAATGACAAAAAAAAATGTGTTACTATTAGACCGACGTCGTTCGACCCTGCTGATAAGAGTGGTGGATCTGCTGAAATTACAAAATCTGATCCAGCAGAAGCTAGTTCATCAACTAAATTTCTAAAGAAAGAAGAAGTTAAGTCAGACAGACCAGAGCTTGGAACAGCTAGAATAGTTATTTCTGGTGGCAGAGGAATGCAAAATGGCGAAAATTTCAAATTAATAAGTGATATTGCGGATAAACTTAATGCAGCAATTGGTGCATCTAGAGCAGCAGTTGATGCAGGTTATATTACGAATGATCATCAAGTGGGACAAACGGGTAAAGTGGTAGTCCCAGATTTATATATTGCAGTTGGAATTTCAGGTGCGATACAGCACTTAGCAGGAATGAAAGAAAGCAAAGTTATTGTGGCTATAAATAAAGACGGTGAAGCTCCAATTTTTAGTGTCGCAGATTACGGATTAGAAGCAGATCTTTTTGAGGCTCTTCCTCAGTTTTTGTCAGAATTGAACAAATTAAACACTATACAAAAATAGCAAATACTGTAAGAAATTATCATTATGTCCAGAGAAGTGATGGAATACGATGTTGTCATCGTAGGTGGCGGACCATCAGGACTTTCAACTGCAATTAAATTAAAGCAGTTAAATCCAGATATTAATGTCTGCCTTTTAGAGAAAGCATCTGAAATAGGTGCACACATTTTATCAGGGAACGTGTTTGAAACACGTGCTTTAGACGAACTAATACCTAATTGGAAAGAATTAGATGCTCCCATTAAAACAAAAGTTACAAAAGAAAAATTTTTATTTTTAGGAAAACAAAAATCATTAAGTTGGCCAACATGGTTGCTTCCTAAGGTTCAACAAAATCATAATAATTATATTATAAGTCTTGCAAACCTTTGTAGATGGTTAGCAGAGCAGGCTGAAGGATTAGGAGTTGAAATATTCCCAGGATTTCCAGCAAGTGAAGTTTTATATAATGATGATGGATCAGTTAAAGGTATTGCAACCCAAGATATGGGTATTGATAAAGAGGGAAATAAAAAAGATACTTATGAACCAGGAATGGAATTACATGCAAAAGTTACAGTCTTTGCAGAAGGATGCAGAGGTCACCTAGGAAAAGAATTAATAAAGAAGTTTGAATTAGATAAAGGTAAAAATCCTCAACAATATGGAATTGGTTTTAAAGAAATTTGGGAGATAGATGAAAAAAATCATACAGAAGGTTTAGTAATGCATACTGCTGGATGGCCTTTAGACAATAATACTTATGGTGGAAGTTTTATGTATCATGCAGAAAATAAACAAGTTTTTCTTGGTTACGTAATTGGATTAGATTACCAAAATCCTCATCTCTCACCTTTCGATGAATTCCAAAGATTTAAAACTCATCCAGATATAAAAAAAATAATTGAAGGTGGAAAAAGAATTTCTTATGGCGCAAGAGCTTTAATTGAGGGTGGTATACAGAGTTTACCTCAGATGTTTATGCCAGGTGCTTTGTTAGTTGGATGTGACGCAGGAACGTTAAATATGCCTAAAATAAAAGGGTCTCATACTGCAATGAAAAGTGGAATGATCGCTGCAGAAACAATTTATGAGCATCTTACAAAAAATATAAATTTATCTACATATGAACAAAAATTTAAAGAAAGTTGGGTTTACAAAGAATTATATGAGGCAAGAAATGTAAAACCAAGTTTCTCTTGGGGTTTAATTCTAGGTATATTATTTACTGGAATTGACCAGATTTTATTTAGAGGAAAGCTTCCTTTCACATTAAAGCATAAACACGCTGATCATGAAGCTTTAAAACCAGCAGATAAAATGCCAAAAATTGATTATCCTAAGCCTGATAACGTTATTACTTTTGATAAAACTAGTTCGGTTTATTTAACAGGTACAATTCATGATGATAATCAGCCAGTCCACTTAAAACTTAAAGATCCAGATTTGCCAATAAAATATACTTTAGAAAAATTTGATGAGCCTGCACAAAGATATTGTCCAGCAGGAGTTTATGAAGTTCAAGAAGTAAATTCTGTTCAAAAATTTGTAATAAATGCACAAAATTGCATACATTGTAAAACTTGTGATATTAAAGAGCCATCTCAAAATATTACTTGGGTCACACCAGAAGGCGGAGGTGGACCTAAATACGGAAATATGTAATTAAGATAAATCGATTGCAAACTTTTTTAAGGTTTCAATTGGAATAAGCTTTAAAGTGTTTTTATGAGTTTTTTTTAAATAAATCGGACATCCTTTTCCAGCTTCTAAAGCTCGAGCATACCAGCCTGCACACACGCACCAACTATCTCCATCTTTTAAACCCGGAAAACCAAACTCAGGATGAGGTGTAATTAAATCATTGCCTGCTTCTTTACACCATTCTAAAAATTCAGTATTTACTTTTGCACAAACAGTGTGCACACCATGATCATTTTCATCTGTATTGCAACATCCGTCTCTATACCATCCTGTTAAAGGATCATTTGAACATAACTCTAAGTCTTCGTCTAAAACGTTTTTTTGTTTATCAGCCATGAAACAATCTTGTTAATTTTTTATCAATATCTATGTTAAAAGAAAATGATCTTCTTTCACCATCAGATTTAAATGGATATGCAGTATGCATTAAATTATTTGGGAATAAGATAAGATCACCAACTCTTGGTTTATGATTAAATATAGAATTATTTAAAAAAGATTTAGAACCATAAATAAAATCAATTGTTCCGTTAGTTTTAATTTTTTTATGTCCCTTTGTTAAATTGTTTGGAATTTTTAAATAACCAACTCCAGAAACATTGCCATCATGAAAATGTACAGGGTTATAATCATTTTTAAATTGTCTTACGACCC
>CACANA010000041.1 GCA_902533775.1 uncultured Pelagibacteraceae bacterium | reverse complement strand
ATAAATGTAGTAGCGTTAACAATTGCTTGGTTGCTAGGTGGTGTTGTTGTTACAGAAGTTGTTTTTAATTATCCAGGTTTAGGCAGACTGGTAATTGAGTCTATATCAAATAGAGATTTACCTGTTGTTCAAGCATTAGCAATAATATTGGCATCAATCTATGTGGGAATAAATTTAATAGCAGATTTAATGACACTCATGCTTAATCCAAGATTAAAAAGTTTACAGATAAGAAAATAAAATGGAGAGTAATTTAATTACAGAAGATAAACAAAAAAATAAGCTAGAAAAGGCTTTTGAGATTTTAAAGACTATGGCCTCCAAGCCTTCCGGATTAATTGGTTTAACAATTGTATTATTTCATGTAGTCTTAGCATTAATAAGCCCTTACATTGTTCCATACGATTATAAAGCAATTAGCCCAAATACCATGTTACTTGCACCTTCAGCTGAACATTGGTTTGGAACAGATAGCTTGGGTAGAGATGTTTTCACAAGGACAATACTTGGGGGGCGAACAGCTCTTACGGTAACTTTTTTTGGATCACTTATAGCTCTTCTCTGGGGAGGTTTACTTGGAATTTTTTGTGGTTTAGTTGGAGGTAAAATTGACGATGTTGTAATGAGAGTTGTTGATGCATTTCTTTCCATCCCTTGGATACTTGCAATGTTATTAATTGTTTCTCTTTTAGGAACATCAACAGAAGTTTTAATTCCTGCGCTAGGTTTTTTTTATGGTAAAGGAATAGTAAGAGTTGCTAGAGCAGCTACTCATGATGTTATTGCTAAAGACTTTATAGTTTCAGCCAGAGCTAGAGGTCATAGCAACATGTCTATTATTTGGAATGAAATTATTCCAAATGTTAGAGATGCTATATTAGTAGAAGGAGCAATGAGATGGTCTTGGATGTTATTAGGATTTAGCTCATTGTCATTCTTAGGTTTTGGTGTAAGTCCACCAACGCCTGATTGGGGTTTGATGATATCCAATGCTAGAGGATTGATGTCGTTTGCATACTGGTCTGTAATTGCTCCAATAGTAGGATTAAGTTCGTTAATTATTGGAATAAATTTAACTGCTGATGCATTTGCAAAAGCTTTAGGAATTGATCGTTCAACCAAGGCACCGGTTTAAATGAATGAAATAATTGAAAGTGTTAAAAATTTATCAATTGGATTTAATAGTCAGAAGGGCAAACAAATTTCAATACTTAGAAACGTTTCAACTAATATAAAAAAAGGAGAGACTGTAGGGATCGTAGGGGAGTCGGGTTCTGGAAAAAGCACATTAGCACTTGCTATGATGGGCTATATAAAACAAGGCTTATTTCCTCTTAAGGGTGAATGCCTCTTTAAATCTGAGGATTTATTGAAGATGAGCAGTAGACAGCTAGAAAAAATTAGAGGTAGAAAAATAGCCATGATACCTCAAAATGCAGGACAAGCATTAACACCGAACTTAAAAATTGGATACCAAATTGATGAAGCATTAAAATTACATACAGATCTAAACAAAACAGAGAGAGATAAAAAAATTTCAGAGTTACTACACAAAGTTAGACTTCCTTCACCAGAAACTATGGCTTTTCGTTATCCACACGAGCTTTCTGGAGGGCAGCAACAAAGAGTGGCTGTTGCAATGGCATTGGCTGGCAAACCAGATTTACTTTTATTAGATGAGCCAACTACTGGATTAGACGTTACAACACAAGCTCATGTATTAGAACTATTAAGATTTATAGCAAAAGATACTGGAACATCTATGATCTATGTTAGTCATGACCTTGGGGCCATAGCACAAGTTAGTGATAGAATAGTTGTAATGTATGCGGGAGAAATTGTTTTAGAAGGACCAGCAAGAAAAATATTAAAGGAACCTATTCATCCTTATACTTATGGATTGTTAAAATCGATACCTAAACTTTCACTAGCTGGACTTCCAGCTTCTATGCCAGGAAGCCAACCTCAGCCTGGAAGCATAAATAAAGGTTGCAGTTTTTATGATAGATGTAACTTGGCAACTGATAATTGTAAAAAAAATTCACCAGATCTGGAACATATTAAAGAATTAGATACCAATGTCAGATGTTTTAATTATAAAGAATTAATAAACCAAAATAATAATTTACAAACTTCAACAACAAAAAAAACAAATAATAGTGAAGCAAATGAAGTTTTAAAATTAAAGAATGTTTCAATTAGTTATGCAAAGCAGAAATTTTTTGATCAATTATTAAATAAAATTTCTGATCAAAACCCAACGGTTAAAGATATAAATATAGATATAAAAAAAGGAGAGACTATTGCCCTGGTTGGTGAGTCTGGAAGTGGCAAGTCTACTATCTTAAAATCAATTGCTGGCTTACTCAAAACAAAAGATGGTCAAATTAAATTTGAAAATGATCGAATTTTATCTTCTGATTTAAAAATGAGAAATCCAAATGATCTGCGAGCAATACAACTTATATTTCAAAATCCAGACGAGTCATTAAATCCAAACCACACAGTCGAGCAAATACTTTCTCAACCTCTAAAGTTGTATTTTAATTTATCAGGAGAAGAATTAAAAAAAAATATAATCGATCTATTAAAAAAAGTAAGGTTAGGAGAATTTTATATGTCAAGATATCCTAGACAATTATCAGGTGGTGAGAAACAAAGAGTTGCAGTTGCAAGAGCATTTGCTGCTAAGCCAGATATAATTTTGTGTGATGAGGTTACATCAGCTTTAGATGTTTCGGTTCAAGCAGCTGTTTTAAACTTATTACAACAATTAAAAGAAGATCTAGGAACAACCTACGTATTTGTTTCTCATGATCTGGCTGTTGTTAGAGCAATTAGTGATAGAGTTGCAGTTTTATATCAAGGAAGGTTATGTGAAATTGGTCCTTCTCAAAATGTTTACAAATTTCCATCACATCCTTATACTGAAGTATTATTAGGTGCAGTTTTGGAACCAGATCCAGATATAAAACCAAAATTAGTAGCTGAGGATATTGTGGAGGAAAAACCCCCTGAGAAAGGCTGTTCTTTTCAAGGAAGATGCCCTAGGAAAATAGGTGATATTTGTAATTCAGAGGTTCCACCATGGCAAATAGGTGAAAATGGTAACGCTATTAGATGTCATATTAATATTGAAGAATTAGCAAGTTTACAGCAGTAGTTATGACATTTATTTTATTTCCTACTCAGTCTCAATTTAATATAAGAAACCTTCTTTATGAAAATTAATAATGTAGTTGTAATTGGTTCTGGAACAATGGGGAGCGGTATAGCTGCACATTTGTGTAACGCAAATGTTCCTGTCACTTTGTTGGATTTGACTACAGAAATTAGTCAAAAGGCTAAAGAGAGAATAGGAAAATCTAGACCTCCTTTATTAATAGATAAATCAAAATTAGATAATATCCACGTAGGAAACATTGAAGAAAACTTTGATGTGGTTTCGAATGCAGATTGGATTGTAGAAGCTGTTGTAGAAAGAATAGATATAAAACATAATATTTATGAAAAAATTTTTAAACATAGAAAAAAAGAATCTGTTGTTTCATCTAATACTTCATCTATTCCAATAAGTGTTCTATCAGAAAAATTATCTGATCAAGACAAAAAGGATTTCTGCATAACTCACTTCTTTAATCCTGTTAGATATATGGATTTACTGGAAATAGTAAAAAGTAATGAAAGTGATTTAGATAAAGTTAAACTTTTAAAAGACTTTTGTGAAATAGACTTAGGTAAAGGTGCAATTATCTGTAATGACACTCCAGGATTTTTAGGTAATAGAATTGGAGTTTATGCAATGCAAATTGCAATGACAGAAGCATTTAAAATGAAACTCAGTGTAGAAGAGGCTGACGCTGTCTTTGGCAGACCAATGGGTATACCTAAAACTGGAGTATTTGGATTGTATGACCTAATTGGTATTGATCTAATGGCAGATGTATTAAAGAGTTTTATTAAAGAATTACCTGAAAGCGATCCATTTCAACCTGTAGCAAGAGAAATGCCACTTGTAAAAAAATTGATAGAAACTGGATATACTGGTAGAAAAGGAAAAGGTGGATTTTATAGAATGAATAAGGAGGGTGGTAAGAAAATTTTAGAGGCCATCAATCTTGAAACCGGAGAATATTCTCCCTCAAAAAAAATAGATATTAAATCTGAAAAAGTTGATTTAAAAAAATTAATTAATCGTGGAGATAAATATGGAGATTATGCTTGGTCAGTAATTTCCAAAATAATAAAATATTCTTCTTCATTAGTTCCAGGCATTACAGATAAGTTTAACGACATCGATGAAGCAATGAGACTTGGCTTCAATTGGTCTAGAGGACCTTTTGAAATGTTAAAAGAAATTGGAGTAAATAATTTTTTTCAAAAAATTGATAATTTTGAAGGAAATAAATTTTTAGAAAATTTATCAAAATCCAAAGATGAAAATTTTTATGGTGAGAGACAACAATATACTGAAATTGAAACTTTAGGAAAAATTAAACCAAGAGCTCTTAAACTCGATAAAAATAATTCTGCTGAAATTTACAGATTTCCTGAGTTTAACATTGTCGAATTTACAACTAAAGCAAACGCTTTGGAT
>CACANA010000040.1 GCA_902533775.1 uncultured Pelagibacteraceae bacterium | reverse complement strand
ACCAAGACTTTGATCAATAGCTGATCTGAGAGGATGATCAGCCACATTGGGACTGAGACACGGCCCAAACTCCTACGGGAGGCAGCAGTAGGGAATATTGCACAATGGAGGAAACTCTGATGCAGCGATGCCGCGTGAGTGAAGAAGGCCTTTGGGTTGTAAAGCTCTTTCGTCGGGGAAGAAAATGACTGTACCCGAATAAGAAGGTCCGGCTAACTTCGTGCCAGCAGCCGCGGTAATACGAAGGGACCTAGCGTAGTTCGGAATTACTGGGCTTAAAGAGTTCGTAGGTTGTTAAAAAAGTTGGTGGTGAAATCCCAGAGCTTAACTCTGGAACTGCCATCAAAACTTTTTAGCTAGAGTATGATAGAGGAAAGCAGAATTTCTAGTGTAGAGGTGAAATTCGTAGATATTAGAAAGAATACCAATTGCGAAGGCAGCTTTCTGGATCATTACTGACACTGAGGAACGAAAGCATGGGTAGCGAAGAGGATTAGATACCCTCGTAGTCCATGCCGTAAACGATGTGTGTTAGACGTTGGAAATTTATTTTCAGTGTCGCAGCGAAAGCATTAAACACACCGCCTGGGGAGTACGACCGCAAGGTTAAAACTCAAATGAATTGACGGGGACCCGCACAAGTAGTGGAGCATGTGGTTTAATTCGAAGATACGCGCAGAACCTTACCAACACTTGACATGTTCGTCGCGACTTTGAGAGATCAAAGTTTTCGGTTCGGCCGGACGAAACACAGGTGCTGCATGGCTGTCGTCAGCTCGTGTCGTGAGATGTTGGGTTAAGTCCCGCAACGAGCGCAACCCTCACTTTTAGTTGCCATCATTAAGTTGGGCACTCTGAAAGAACTGCCAGTGATAAGCTGGAGGAAGGTGGGGATGACGTCAAGTCCTCATGGCCCTTACGTGTTGGGCTACACACGTGCTACAATGGCATTTACAATAGGAAGCAAGATGGCGACGTCAAGCAAATCCTAAAAAAATGCCTCAGTTCGGATTGTACTCTGCAACTCGAGTACATGAAGCTGGAATTACTAGTAATCGCGGATCAGCGCGCCGCGGTGAATACGTTCCCGGGTCTTGTACACACCGCCCGTCACACCATGGGAGTTGGTTCTACCTTAAGGCAAGGTTTTAAACCCTTGACCACGGTATAGTCAGCGACTGGGGTGAAGTCGTAACAAGGTAGCCGTAGGGGAACCTGCGGCTGGATTACCTCCTTTCTAAGGATGATTAAGAAAATTTCTTAATCTAAAAAATATAACAGGTTAATGTTGACCGTCCTCATTTCTCTTCTTGAAATTAGTGTTTCACTCTTCTGCTATAAGGGCCGGTAGCTCAGTTGGTTAGAGCACACCCTTGATAAGGGTGGGGTCGAAAGTTCGAGTCTTTCTCGGCCCACCAATATAATTACTGGGGGATTAGCTCAGCTGGGAGAGCGCCTGATTTGCATTCAGGAGGTCAGCGGTTCGATCCCGCTATCCTCCACCAGATAAACACTTAGTTATTTAATTTTGTAAATATTTAAAATTATTATCAATATCTATATCCGATTGTTCAAATAATAATTTGAACAATCAACAAATTTTCGAATAGATGAATTTTTGTTAAAAAATTTAATTCAACACAGAATTTTTTTCTGTGCATAAATTAAGCGTTTAAGGGCGTGTGGCGGATGCCTTGGCACTGAAAGCCGAAGAAGGACGTGGTATACTGCGATAAGTTACGGGGAGCTGTATGCAAGTTTTGATCCGTAAATTTCCGAATGGGGAAACCCAACACTTTATGTGTTACTTTAAACTGAATTCATAGGTTTAAAGAGATAACCCGGAGAACTGAAACATCTAAGTAACCGGAGGAAAATAAATCAATTGAGATTCCGTTAGTAGTGGCGAGCGAAAACGGAACAGGCCAGTAGATTTGTTGAAAAAATTTGAATAGTTTGGAAAAGCTAACCAGAGAGGGTGATAGTCCCGTATTAGTAATGTTTAACAAGTTTCTTGAGTAAAGCGGGACACGTGAAATCCTGCTCGAATATAGGGGGACCACCCTCTAAGCCTAAATACTCTTCAGTGACCGATAGTGAACTAGTACCGTGAGGGAAAGGTGAAAAGAACCCCTATTAGGGGAGTGAAATAGAACCTGAAACTGCATGCCTACAATCAGTCGAAGCTCTTTTTAGAGTGACGGCGTACCTTTTGTATAATGGGTCAGTGACTTAATTTATAATGCAAGCTTAAGCCATCTAGGTGTAGGCGCAGCGAAAGCAAGTCTTAATAGGGCGATTAGTATTATGAATTAGACCCGAAAACGAATGAGCTTACCATGAGCAGGTTGAATGCAAGGTAACACTTGCTGGAGGACCGAACCAGTTGACGTTGAAAAGTCTTTGGATGACTTGTGGTAAGGGGTGAAAGGCCAACCAAATTCGTAGATAGCTGGTTTTCCGCGAAAACTATTTAGGTAGTGCGTTGAATAAATATGCTTTTAGAGGTAGAGCACTAAATGGGCTAGGGGGAAGAGATTCTTACCAAACCTAATAAAACTCCGAATGCTAAAAGTAGTTCTTCAACAGACAGACTGTGGGTGCTAAGGTCCATGGTCGAGAGGGAAAGAGCCCAGACCACCAGATAAGGTCCCAAAATTGTGATTAAGTGTGAAAGGATGTGGAAACTCCTTAACAGCCGGGAGGTTGGCTTAGAAGCAGCCATCCTTTAAAGATAGCGTAACAGCTCACCGGTCTAATAGAGTTTCTGCGCCGAAGATGTAACGGGGCTAAAATCACATACCGAATCTGTGGGTTTATAAAGTTTTCGAACTTTATAAGCGGTAGCGGAACGTTCTGTAAGCCTGTAAAGGGATACCTGTGAAGGATCCTGGAGGTATCAGAAGTGCGAATGCTGACATGAGTAACGATAAAATAAGTGAAAAACTTATTCGCCGAAAATCCAAGGGTTTCTGCGCAAGGTTAATCCGCGCAGAGTTAGTCGGCCCCTAAGGCGAGGGCGAAAGCCGTAGTCGATGGAAATAAGGTTAATATTCCTTAACCAGATGGTAGTGACAGATTTTGTAAGTTGTGATTTCTTAATGGATTGAAATTGCCGCGAAAAAGTCTCAGGAAATAGCTCCATCATAATGACCGTACCCTAAACCGACACAGGTGGATTAATAGAGTATATTTAGGCGCTTGAGAGAATGATGTTGAAGGAACTCGGCAAAATGCTTCTGTAACTTCGGGATAAAGAAGACCTTTTTTGGGCAACCAATAAAAGGTGGCACAAGCCAGGGAGAAGCGACTGTTTATCAAAAACACAGGGCTCTGCTAACACGTAAGTGGATGTATAGGGTCTGACGCCTGCCCGGTGCTGGAAGGTTAATGCGATGGGTGCAAGCTCATTTCTGAAGCCCCAGTAAACGGCGGCCGTAACTATAACGGTCCTAAGGTAGCGAAATTCCTTGTCGGGTAAGTTCCGACCTGCATGAATGGCGTAACGATTTCTCCGCTGTCTCCAACATCAACTCAGTGAAATTGAATTCTCCGTGAAGATGCGGAGTTCGCGTAGTTAGACGGAAAGACCCCGTGCACCTTTACTGCAACTTTACATTGGTGTTAGGAAAAACATATTTAGCATAGGAGGGAGACATTGAAGCAATGGCGTCAGTTATTGTGGAGTCACCAGTGAAATACCTCTTTTGTTTTTCTTGGCATCTAACTGATTGCCGTTATCCGGCATCAAGACATTGTATGGTGGGTAGTTTGACTGGGGCGGTCGCCTCCCAAATAGTAACGGAGGCGTGCGAAGGTAAGCTCAGAACGGTCAGAAATCGTTCGTAGAGTGCAATGGCATAAGCTTGCCTGACTGTGAGACTGACAAGTCGAGCAGAGTCGAAAGACGGTCATAGTGATCCGGTGGTTCTGAGTGGAAGGGCCATCGCTCAACGGATAAAAGGTACGCCGGGGATAACAGGCTGATACTGCCCAAGAGCTCATATCGACGGCAGTGTTTGGCACCTCGATGTCGGCTCATCACATCCTGGGGCTGGAGCAGGTCCCAAGGGTTTGGCTGTTCGCCAATTAAAGTGGTACGTGAGCTGGGTTCAGAACGTCGTGAGACAGTTCGGTCCCTATCTGCTATGCGTGTAGAAGAATTGAGAGGAGCTGTCCCTAGTACGAGAGGACCGGGATGGACGTACCACTGGTGGACCGGTTGTAGCGCCAGCTGCAGTGCCGGGTAGCTAAGTACGGAAGAGATAACTGCTGAAAGCATCTAAGCGGGAAACTCACCTCAAAACTAGTTCTTCCTATAGAGCCGTGGTAGACCACCACGTTGATAGGCTGGATGTGGAAGCGCAGTAATGCGTGCAGCTGACCAGTACTAATAGCTCAATTGGCTTAATTTATGCACTGAAAAAAATTTTTTACGAGAAACATAAACTGTATATTATTTATAAATAATTATGTATCTAATTTTATCAAATGGTCATTCGGCAACAAGATGGATTACAAATATTTTATCTAAAGAACATTTTTCCAAATGTTTTCATAGTACAAGTCTTCTTGAGGTAAATCCAAAAATTAAAAATATTATTAGTTATCATAAGTACCTAAGAGAATATAATAAAAATAAGAAATTAGTAGTAGGATCAATTCATTTGCCATTTGATTTCAGTGAAGAATCTTTAAATGAATTAAAAAATGATAATGTTAAGATATTTTGTTTGATCAGAAATCCAATAGATAAAATCAATTCAATGATGCAATTTTACCTTGAGAAATTTGTTTTGGACGGTTTTTTTACAAAAAAAAAAAACCTAATTAAAAGTATAACTACAGATAAAGATCTTTATGTTGATGAAATTTTAAAAAATTATTATCAACAAATTAATTTTGACTTTTTAAATTACCAAAAATCAAAAAATTTTTATAATTTATTTTATGTTTATGACTCAATAAAATTTAAAATAAATAAAAAATTTTTTAATTTCAAAATTAAAAAAGAATTATTGGAGAAAGCAAACTTAAGGAAATATTTATCTAAAGTAACAATCAATTTATTTTTGTTTGCCTGCAGTTCATGTTTACGTTT
>CACANA010000039.1 GCA_902533775.1 uncultured Pelagibacteraceae bacterium | reverse complement strand
TTATTTAGTCAAAGCTCGCAAAACGGAATAACGGTTCGTTATTCGGTCTTATCGGAACGTTAACATCTTTTTTCGCAGCCCAAGATATAACTTGGTGATGTAAAGGAAGATAAGAAATATCATCTTTTACTATTTTCCAAGCTTTAGCTATCGCAGCATTTCTCTTATCTAGGTTAACTTCACCTTCCATAACTCTTATCGCAGCATCTACATCAGAGTTACTAAAGTTAACTCTGTTCCAGCTTGCTCCACTTTCATATAAGTAATGGAAAACATAATGACTATCTAAAGTTGGAACTCCCCAACCTAACATATAAAAGTCACCTTGATTATCTTTTAGTTCTTTAAAGTGCTTACTTTTTGTTTGGGCAAATAAATTTACTTTAACACCGATTTTACCTAACATACCAACAACAGCTGTGCATATAGCTTCATCATTTACATATCTGTCATTTGGACATCTAAGCTCAACTTCAAATCCATTCGGATATCCAGCATCAGCTAGAAGTTTTTTTGCAGCAGCTACATCATAAGGAAGTCTCTTATCAAGTTCCTCTGTGTATCCATTAACACCTGGAAAAGTAATTATTCCAGCAGGTTCACTTAAACCTCTCATTACTTTTTTCTTAATAGCCTCAATATCTATTGCTTGATAAAGAGCTTGTCTAACTGCTTTCTTTTTAAATGGGTTATCACCTGTATTACCTGTTCTAAGTTTATCTGCTCCCTGATCCATACCAAGGAATATAGTTCTCATTTGAGCAGTGCTTTCAACTTTGTGAGCAGGTGAATTTTTAATTCTAGCTAAATCTTGCACAGGTGCATCAGTAACAACATCAATTTCACCAGATAAAAGAGCTGCAACTCTAGTAGCTGCATTCTTTATAGGCAGAAGATGAATTTCTGTTACTTTATTATCTTTCATAGTACCCCACCATTTTTTATTACGTTTGAAAACTGTTTTAGTGTTTGGTTCTCTTAATGTAATTTTAAATGGTCCAGTTCCCATAGCATTTGTAGCTGAAAATGTTTCTTGTCCAGCATCCCAGTTCTGAGCCATAACTGCAAAATTCTTTTCACTCCATTTTTTTGACATTATAAAAATGTTTGAAAGTTGGTTTAAAAGAATTGGATTTGGTTTACTTGTCGTAATTTCTACTGTGTAGTCATTAACTGCTTTTACACCTGATACTGTACTTATATATTCTTTAAAATCAGATGTTCTTTGTTTTGCTCTTAAAATACTAAATACAACGTCTTCAGATGTAAATGGAGTTCCATCAGAAAATTTAACATCTTCTCTTAATTTAAAGATCCAAGTATTAGGACCTTGAGTTCTCCACTCTGTTGCAAGTTGAGGTCCAATTTTCATATCTAATCCTCTGGTAACTAGAGCTTCGTATACTTGTCTAGATACTTGAGTGGTAGGACCTTCGTTTTGAGCATGAGGATCAAGTGTTAAACTATCACCCTGCATTGACCATTTAATAGTTTTTGCAAATGCTTGCGTTGGAGCAAAAGCTAGAAAAAAAGCCAATAAAATTTTTATAAAATACCCATACTTCATTTCTCTCTCCTATATTATTAAAATAAAAATCTAACTTATTAATTATGTAAACTAAAGTGATTTAATTCACTATTTTTTTGAAGTTTTCGTAAAGAATTTTAGAATATTTGTTCATAGATTGAATATTGTCTTTCGCATCACTATCAAATTTATTAAGAGCTCCCTGTCCTAACTGACTCTCTAAAGCAGACTTATACTCAGGCACACATCCCCATTCTCCTACAGTAGTATCTTTTATCTCTATATGAAATTGAATACCGTAAGCATGTTTTTTGTATTTAAAAATTTGATATTTCGTTTCAGGAGATGACGCTAAAAGAGTTATATCATTATTATTTTCTAGATTTTGAACTTCATATGAGTGCCATTGAAGTGATTTAATAATATCAGGATATTCTTTAAATAATAAATCATCCTTTTTACTATTTAAAAAATTAATATCTAAAATACCTATTTCTGGATTTTTTGATTTAACTACTTTACCTCCAACTACCTCTCCTAATAATTGACAACCTAAACAAAAACCTAAATACGGTTTATTTAAATCTACAACAAATTCTTTGATTTTCTTTTTCTCATCTATTAACCACGGATAATCTTTTTCCATCCAAGTATCCATTGGTCCACCCATACAAAACATTGCATCAAATCCAGTTAAATCATCAGGTATCTCTTCACCCTCGTCAAGTTCTATAGTTTTAATATTAACTTTATCCTCTAACATTAAATCTTTAATATAACCAGGATCCTCAATTTTAATGTGTTGAAGAACAATTATATTTTTCATGTGGCTGGCTTGAGCAATTTTAAAATTTTTTTATGATTTGATGAATTATTTGAAACAATTATATTTCCACCCAAAGAAGCATCCTTATTATCCCATGTAGTAATTATTCCACCTGATGCTTTTATAATTGGTATTATTGGATGTATATCCCAAATTTTGTTAGCACATTGAGCTACAATATCTAGTCTTCCCTCTGCTAATTGGCAATATGTTAGTGCATCGAAACATGGAAACTGCATTCTCTTAATAAATTTCATTATTTTTTTTTGTTTTTGAAAAGACAAAGTTCCATGAAAAGCAGCGGCTACTTTTAAATAATTAAATTTTATTTTTTTGTTTACTTTTAATTTTCTCTTTTTTCTGCCTTCAAATACAAAAGCAGATTTGTCATTTTGATTTAAATAGTATCTTTTCATTCTTGGGAAATTAGCTAGCCCGACAATTGGTTTATTCTTATAATTTAGAGAAATTAAATTGCTCCAGGTAGGATTTCCAGCAACGAATGATCTTGTCCCATCAATTGGATCAATTATCCATGAAAATAGACTTTTCGTCTTTTTTACCCCAAACTCTTCACCAATAATTTGATGATCTGGAAACTTATCATTAATCTTCTTTCTTATAAATTTTTCAAAAGCTTTATCAACACTGGTAACTGGATCGTAACCTTTGCCTTTTAACTTGTTATTAATTGTAAAAGTTCTGTTAAGTTTAGTGTAATAGAAATTAGTTAAATCCTTAGCAAGCTTATTCAAAAAGGTGTAATAAATCTTGAAATCTTTTGTTTTTTTGAAGGTCATTTATCTGATGAGTAATAGTTAAAATATACAACTAGTTCAAATAAAATATCTTGAAAATTTTAGAATTTGATAGAAGAATCCAGATAGATGAAAATAGAAATTGATTCTAAAAAAGTATTTATAAATAGTGGAAATAATAAAGAGGAAATCCATCCTTTTTGGCTTAGAGAAAGAATAAATAACGAAGAGGCTCTGGATAAAGGAAATCAACAAAGATTATTTGATCCAAATTCTATAAATATTAATATTGATATAGAAAAAATTGAGAATGAAGATGGATTGCTTAATTTATTTTTCAATGATGGAACCAATTATAAAATAAAAGAAGATCAAATATTAAATGAGTATAAATCGCAAAATCTTGATCCTATTTCAATTGATAAAATTAAATGGGATTCAAATTTTAATAATTTTCAAAAATTTAAATTTGAAAATGATATTTTTGAAAAAAAAATCATGTATGATTTATTAGTATCATTCTATAAATATGGTTTTGTAGTTTTAACTAATGTTCCAACTGAAGATAATTTTATTATTAAATTTGCAAATTCAATTGGTAGTGTCAGAAGAACAAATTTTGGGGAATTTTTTAATGTAAGATCTGTACCTAATCCAAATGATTTGGCTTATACATCGTTAGCATTATCTCCACATACAGATAATCCTTATAGAAAACCAGTTCCTTGTGTTCAATTATTGCATTGTATTACAAATAATGTGAGTGGAGGAAATTCTACCTTGGTTGATGGTTACACGGTAAGTGAAAAAATCAAAGAGGATTATCCTGATTATTATGAAATTTTATCTTCAGTTAAAGTAAAATTTAAATTTATAGACAATACAGTTGTTCTAGAAGATATGTCTGAGTTAATTAAATTAGATGAAAAAAATAATTTTAAACAAGTTAGATTTAGTCCAAGATTAGATTATGCTCCGATATTAGAAAAATCAAAATTGGATTTATTCTATAAAGCTAGAAATAAAATTTCTGAATTATACAACTCTGATAAATATAAAGTTGAATTTAAATTGGAAACTGGAGATTTATTAATGATGGACAATCATAGATTGCTTCATGGAAGAACAAAGTATGATGTTAACGAAGGTGATAGATATTTACAAGGATGCTATATTGATTTCGACAGTACAGAAGGTAAACTTAGACATTTAAAAAGAAAATTTAATCTTTGAATAATTCTTTTATTTTTTTTTCAGCGTTTTTTATCGACTTTTCATAATCTAAAGCCATTTGATCTGCTGCAACTATATCGATTTTTTTAATACCAAAAAAATTTAACATATGTATCAACCACGGAGTTAAAAAGTCTTCTTCACCTTGTATTTTTGTTCCACCAGAAGTAATTACTAAATAGACCTGCTTATCTTCTAATAAACCTTTTCTTCTTCCGTCATCCCCGTATTTAAATGTCAATTTTACTCTTGCCGCAAGATCAGCCCAAGCTTTCAGTGTTGCTGGTGGGCCAAAATTATAAATTGGCACTGATATAATAATTACATCGCATTCTTTTAACTCTGATACTAATTTATCAGACAATTTAAACATTTTTTTATGTTCATCTGTTTGCTCATTATCTGGAATTTTCATTCCAGACTCTGTTAAACCAGATATAAAAAGCATTTCGTCATCTAGATCTCTATAAATAACTTCATCATTATCTTTTTTAACTTTATCAAGTATTTTTTTTGCAAGCATCCTTGAGGTAGAACCTTCTTTTCTAGCACTGCAATCGATTTGGTATATTTTCATTTTTATCCAAGTTTTTGAAGTATAGGAAAATACTTTAATATGTAAAATCCTAAAGCTTGCAACTGGTTTGTAATCATTAATATTCCTGTTATCAATAGTAATCCTCCACCAATTCTTGAAATAGTTATCATTTTTGATTTTAGATTTTTTGTAACAACCATAAAACGCTGAATTAAATAACCCGATGCAATAAATGGTAGTGCTAAACCAAGTGAATAGAAC
>CACANA010000038.1 GCA_902533775.1 uncultured Pelagibacteraceae bacterium | reverse complement strand
AATATTTATTCTCGAATCTGTACTAATTTTCTTAGTATCAATAAGTTTTTGTAATTCACCTAAATTTATTATAGCGACGCCTTGTTTTTTTAAAGGATTAAAACCTCTCTTTGGCAATCTTCTATATAACGGCATTTGACCACCTTCAAAGCTTTTTATGGCTACACCGGATCTTGATTTTTGCCCCTTTACACCTCTGCCAGAAGTTTTTCCTTTACCAGATCCTATACCTCTTCCAACACGAATTTTTTTTGTTTTATGATTATTAAGTGTATTTAAAAAAGTCATTATCCTCTTTTCTCAATTATTTCCGATATCTTTTTATTTCTTAAATTTGAGATATTTTTTGGAGAATTTTGTTTTGACAAGGCTTTTATACATGCTCTAATCACATTATGAGGATTTGCAGTGCCAAGAGATTTAGCCACAATGTCTTTAATTCCAAGCACTTCACAAACAGCTCTAACTGGACCGCCAGCTATTATACCTGTTCCTTTAGGAGCTGATCTTAATTTAATTTTTCCAGCCCCATCTTTACCATATATATCATGATGAATTGTTCTTCCATCTCGCAAAGGTATTTGCATCAAATTTCTTCTAGCTAGTTCATTTGCTTTTTTAATTGCATCTGGAACTTGTTTTGCTTTCGCATGTGCAATACCGATTTTCCCATTTTGATTTCCAACTACAACTAAAGCAGAAAAACCAAATCTTCTTCCACCTTTAACTACTTTAGTTATTCTATTTATATGAACCAATTTTTCTACAAATTCAGTGTTTTTTTCCATAATTTAAAATTCCATTCCATTTTTTCTTAATGTTTCAGCAAATACTTTAACTCTTCCATGATATTTATAAATACCTCTATCAAAGTAGATTTTTTTAATATTTTTTTCGTTAGCTTTCTTTGCCAGCCACAATAGTTGATAATTCTGATTTATTTTTCTTTAAACCTTTAATTTCTTTATCTATGGATGAAGCAGAAACTAAAGTAATATTTTTTACATCATCTATTATTTGTGCACTTATATTTTTTGTAGATCTAGAAACGCTTAATCTATATCTATCCTTAGATACTCTTTTTAGTTTTTTTCTTACTCTAAACCTTTTTCTTTCAATAGTGTTTAATCTCATTATTTTTTCTTGCCTTCTTTTCTTAAAATATATTGCCCTTTCTCTTTTATACCTTTTCCTTTATACGGCTCAGGTGGTCTAATACTTTTTATTTGTGAAGCAACCATACCTACTTGTTGTTTATTTGAACCACTTATTTTTAATGTAGTTTGTTTTTCAACATTGATTTTTATACCTTCTGGAATATCGTAATTGATATCGTGGCTAAATCCTAGCTGCATATTTAAAATTTTCCCTTTTAAAGCTGCTCTAAAACCAACACCTGTAAGTTCAAGTATTTTCTCATAACCACTGCTTGCACCTATAATTGCATTATTAAGTAAACTTCTATTCATACCCCATAATCTTTTAGAAGTATCATCAAGTTTTTTGGGTTTTATTGATACATCTTTTCCTTCTGTAATATTTAGTTCAAACATTTCTAAATCTAATTTAATTGTTTGCTTGCCTAAAGGCCCTTCAACATTAACTGTATTGCCTGATAATAATACTTTTACTTTCTCAGGGATTGGTATGTTTATTTTTCCTATTTTAGACATTAAAATACCTTACAAATAATTTCGCCACCAAGTTTTTTCTTTCTGGCATCGACATCAGTCATTACACCTTGTGGTGTAGATACAATTGCTATTCCAAGACCATTATTAATTTTTGGGAGACTGCTTGCGCTTGAAAATATTCTTCTTCCTGGTTTAGAGATTCTTTCAATAGTATTTATAACTGGATTTCCAGAATTATATTTTAAAATAATCTCAATTGAAGGTTTTTTGTCATCGTTGATTTTGTAGTTTATAATATAACCTTCAGACTTAAGAACATCAGCGATTTTAGCCTTAAATTTTGATGACGGTAATGAAACTTTGCTATGATTTCTCACTTGAGCATTTTTAATTCTTGCTAACATATCACCAATTGGATCACTTAAACTCATATTTTCCTTTCTACCAACTCGATTTTACCATTCCAGGAATTTTGCCTTCTAAACCAAGTTGTCGAAGAGCTATTCTTGAAATTTTTAATTTTCGATATACACCATGTGGTCTACCTGTAATTTGACACCTGTTCATAACTCTAACTTTCGCAGAATTCCTAGGTAATTTTGATAATTTTTGCTGAGCTTTAAATCTTTCCTCTAAAGATAATTTTTTATCCATTATTATCTTTTTCAATTTTGATCTTTTCTCATATAATTTATTTGATAACTTTATTCTTCTATTATTCTTGTTAATTGCACTCATTTTAGCCATTAATTACTCCTTGTTTCTCTAAATGGAAAATTTAAATGTTTTAATAATTCAAAACTATGTTCAATTTTTTCAGATTTTATAACAATTGTAATATCTAAACCTCGAATTTTATCAACTTTATCAAAGTTTACTTCTGGAAATATAATATGCTCTTTAACACCAAAAGTATAATTCCCATATTTATCAAATCCATTAGGATTTAATCCTCTAAAATCTTTTATTCTTGGCAGTGCTATATTTGTTAATCTATCAATAAATTCATACATTTTATTTTTTCTTAAAGTCACCTTCAAACCTGAGTTCGTACTTTTTCTAGTTTTAAAATTTGCTATAGATTTTTTAAATTTGGTTATCACTGGCATTTGACCAGTGATATTTGCCAAATCTTCTTGGCACGATTTTAAAATTTTCTGATCATTTCCATCAAGACCTAAACCCATATTTAAAACTATTTTTTGTATTCTTGGACCCATGTATAAATTTTTATAGCCAAATTTTTCTTTTAATGTTGGCTCAATTTGTTTAGATATGGTCTGTTTTAATCTAGGTATCATTATTTTTTAACCTCACTTTTATTTTTGGTGTTAAAGATTGCTAAATTCGAAAGATGTATAAAGTTTTCTTTTGAAACTATTCCACCTTTCTTTTCTTTTGTAGTTTTCACATGTTTTTTTACCATGTTAATACCTTTAACTTTTGCCCTATTATTTTTTCTATCAATTTCAATGACATCACCATCTTTGTTTTTATCTTTGCCAGTCAATATTTTTACTTTAATACCTTTTTTAATCATTATAAAACCTCTGGTGCCAACGAAATTATTTTCATTTGCCCTCTATTTCTTAACTCTCTAGTAACTGGTCCAAAAATCCTAGTGCCTATTGGCTCACCTTTATCATCAGTCAGTACAGCTGCATTGTTATCAAATCTTACTTTGGATCCGTCATTCCTATGAATTCCTTTTTTAACTCTAACAACAACAGCTTTATGAACTGCACCTTTTTTAACCTTTCCTTTAGGAATTGCTTCTTTAACTGCTACAACAATCGTATCACCAATACTTGCGTATCTTCTTTTAGATCCACCTAATACTTTTATGCATTCAATCTTTTTTGCACCAGTATTATCAGCTACAAATAACTCTGTCTGAACTTGTATCATTTGGAAACTCCTATCACTTCAAATTTTTTCGACTTCGAGTAAGGTTTGCACTCTTGAATCGCTACTTTATCTCCATTTTTATATTTATTCTTTTCGTCATGAACACTATATTTTTTTCTAGCTTTAATTACTTTTTTTAATACTGGATGTTGGTATTTTCTCTCAACTAAAACTGTTATAGTTTTATTTGGCTTATCGCTAACAACTATTCCATTTAATATTTTTTTAGGCATCTTTTCTCACAACTAATGTTTTTAATCTCGCAATATTCTTCTTTGTTTCACTTATTTTAGATGGACTTTTTATCTGACCATTAATTTTTTGAAATCTAAAATTAAAAAGATCTTTTTTTAATTTTTCAATATCTTTCAAAGCTTGTTCTTTGGTCATTTTCTTTATCTCACTTTTTTTCATTTAAATTCTCTTAATAAATTTACATTTAATTGGAAGTTTTGCCGACGCTTTGTACAAAGCCTCTCTAGCAATTTCTTCCGATACTCCATCCACTTCAAATAAAATTCTTCCTGGTTTAACTCTGCATGCCCAATATTCTGGGGACCCTTTGCCTTTACCCATTCTGACTTCAGTAGGTTTTTTTGATACAGGAATATTAGGAAACATTCTTGTCCAAACTCTACCTTGTCTTTTCATATATCTTGTTAAAGCAACTCTAGCTGCTTCTATCTGTCTGGATATAATTCTTTCTGGCTGGATAGCTTTTAAGCCAAATGAGCCATAATTCATAGCATTACATCTAGAGGCATTTCCGTGAATTCTTCCTTTATGCGCTTTTCTAAACTTTGTTCTAGTTGGTTGTAACATTATTATGTTTTATTCCTTTCTTGACTAAATTCTTTTGTAAAAATTTCTCCTTTATATATCCAAACTTTAATTCCAATTATTCCATAAGTGGTCAAAGCTTCTGCTTCAGCGTAGTCAATATCTGCTCTTAAAGTATGGGATGGAATACTTCCATCTCTTAACCATTCTGTTCTTGCGATTTCGTTTCCACCAAGTCTTCCGCTGCAAGACACTTTAATTCCTTTAGCTCCTAATCTTAATGCAGATTGCATTGCTCTCTTCATTGCTCTTCTGTATGAAACACGTTTAACTAACTGTTGAGCGATGTTCTCGGCAACTAAAAATGAATTTGTCTCAGGTTTTTTAACTTCCTTAATATTTAGTACTATTTCATTTTCGCTCAATCTTGATAATTTCCCTTTAATTTTTTCAATATCACTTCCCTTTTTTCCAATTACAAATCCAGGTCTAGAAGTATAAATTGTTACAAAACATTTTTTTGCTGATCTTTCTATCATTACTTTTGAAACACCTGAATTGATAACATTTTTTTTGATAAATTCTCTAATTTTAAAATCTTCAATTAAATAATTTCCAAAATCTTTTTTTTTTGCGTACCAAACGGAATCCCATCCTCTATTTATGCCTAATCTTAAACCTACTGGATTAACTTTTTGTCCCATGTTCCTTCTCTTTTTGTTTCATTTGTTCACTCAAAACTATTGTTACGTTTGAGTATGGTTTCATAATTTCTGCAGCTCTACCTTTGGCTCTAGCTCTAAATCTTTTCATTATTACCTGTTTTCCACAGAAAGCTTCCTTAACTACTAAATTATCAATATCATATTGAAAATTATTTTCTGCATTAGCAACTGCTGATGAAATTGTTTTTTTAACATCTTTAGAAATT
>CACANA010000037.1 GCA_902533775.1 uncultured Pelagibacteraceae bacterium | reverse complement strand
TTATAGGAACAGCTTATTTAGCACCAGAGCCTGGTGGTAAAAAGTTTGTAGAAGTCGGTAAAAAAATTAACAAAGGTGATACAATAATGATTGTTGAAGCTATGAAAACAATGAATCACGTACCATCTCCAATAGCAGGTACTATAAAAAAAATTTGCGTCGAAGATGGTCAACCTGTTGAATATGGACATACGATAGCGATAATTGAGTAATAATGTTCAAAAAAATTCTTGTTGCAAATAGAGGTGAGATAGCTGTTAGAGTTATAAGAGCCTGTAAAGAATGGGGTATACAAACAGTCGCCATTCATTCTGATGTTGATAGAAATAGTATGCACGTTAGATTAGCTGACGAAAGTATATGTGTAGGTCCACACCAAGCAGCAAATAGTTATTTAAACATTCCTGCCATAATGTCAGCTATTGAATTGACAAATTCTGAAGCTGTTCATCCAGGATATGGTTTTTTATCTGAAAATTATGAATTTGCAAAAATTCTTGAACAAAACAAAATTAAATTTATTGGTCCATCGTCTTCATTAATTAAAATGATGGGTGATAAAATTGAAGCAAAAAAAATTGCAAAAAAATATGGTCTTCCAGTAATTGAAGGATCTGAAGGTGGAGTATCTGATTTTAATGAAGCAAGAAAAATATGTAAACAAATTGGATATCCAGTGTTGATAAAGGCAGCTGGTGGTGGTGGTGGAAAAGGTATGAAAGTTGTTACAAAAGAAGATGAGTTTGAAAACTTTTTTTTGACTGCAAAAACTGAAGCAAAAAAATTTTTTGGTAATGATGAGGTATATATTGAAAAATTTTTTCAAAATCCAAGACATATCGAAGTTCAAATATTGTCTGGTAAGAATAGAACTGTACATCTTCATGAAAGGGATTGTTCTATTCAAAGAAGACATCAAAAATTAATTGAGGAGACACCAAGTCCTTTACTAAATGATCAAATAAGAAAGGATCTTTTTGATAAAACTGTAAAAATGGTAAACCAAATTGGATATGAAGGTGCAGGGACAGTAGAATTTATTTTTGAGGATGGAAAATTTTATTTTTTAGAAATGAATACAAGAATACAAGTTGAACATCCAATAACAGAAGTAGTAACTGGAATAGATTTAATAAAAGAGCAGATTTGGATTGCATATGATGGCAATACTGCCTTAAAACAGGAAGATATTAAGCCAAGAGGTCACGCAATTGAGTGTAGAATAAATGCTGAAGATGTGAGTAAAAATTTCCAACCCTCACCAGGAGAAATTACCATGTGTCATCAACCTTCAGGTTTTAGAACAAGGGTGGATGGAGCTATATTTCAAGGCTACAAAGTAACTCCATATTATGACAGCATGATTTGCAAAGTAATATGTCATGGAAGGAATAGAACTGAAGCAATTCAAAGAATGCGAAGATCACTTGATGAATTTGTTATAGAGGGCATTAAAACAACGATAGACTTGCATAAAATACTTTTAAATCACAAAAAATTTTTAGATTCAGATTTTAATGTGAGTTGGCTTGATAAAGAAAAATTACTCTAAGAATAACATTTTTTTAACCAAATATCATACACAGGGTGATCAAAAGGTCTAATTGATGGAGACGAGGCGAATGTCCAATCATTAAAAATGAACACTTTGTTCTCATCTTTGTTTACTGTATCTCTTACTTGCATGTATGCTGTGACTTCCGGATCATCATCAAATTTTGAATTATTACATTTAAGAATGTTTATAGATAGATTTTTAAATTTATATTCCTTTCCAACCTCAATTTCTATAATTTCACTCTGAGAGTTTACTTTGTCTAATATTGTTAAAACAGCATAATTTTCTGTTCGTGTATTATTTTCACTTAAAGAATTGATCATTAACAAATAATAAGAAAAAAAAACAAGTATAAAAACTTTAACTTTTCCAAGAAGTATATTTTTTATTTGAAGCATTTTTACTTTTGTTTTTTTTTGGATGATAAGAATTTTCAGTTCCCGTTTGATTTGGCATATGCTCTTTTTGCCAACTATATTTGTCTAATTCGTGACTGTTTTCAATTTTATTTCCTGTATGATGCATCCAAGAATACCATTCGCTTGGTATTTTTGATGCTTCAACTTCCCCGTTGTAAATAACCCATCTTTTTCCTGACTTGCTCTCATAATATTTATTACCTGAATTATCTTCACCAACTAATTTTCCAAATAAAATTGTATTTAGTCTTGTGCCAATTGTTTGTTTGTTCCACCAAGTAAAAATTTCTTTAATCATTTTATTCAAATTATTTTCAATTTATAATTGTAAATTTACAATTAGACTATAATCGAAAAATGTATATATATAAATCTTATCAAGATTCAATTTACAAATAGGATTAAAATGGCAAAATACTTAGTAGAAACATATTATACGTGTAGCTTTAAAGTATCTCATTATTTAGATGATATAAATGAGGAAAATCTTAACAATTTAGAGAAAAATGACGATGGAAAATTCGAAATTATTGATGTCAAATTAGATAATAGAAAAACAAAAAACCTTCAAGATACTAAAAGTAGTAAAGTCGAAATTGTTTCACAACCAATTAGTAATAAAGATAATAAAAGTAGTAGTAAATCCAAATTAATTGATGAGAATTTTAAAAAAAATATAACTGAAAATATAGGTAAAAGATTTAGTATGCCTGATAGAAGAAAAGGTTATATCCAAAAAGCCTCAATAGGTGATCATAAAGTATATTTGCATACTGGTGAATATGAAGATGGTAAAATAGGAGAAATTTTTATCGATACCAGTAAAGAAGGTGAGTTAGTAAAAGCTCTAATGAATAATTTTGCAATAGCAATATCATTAGGTCTTCAATATGGAGTTCCACTAGATGAATTTGTAAATGCATATTTAGATACAAAATTTGAACCTTCTGGTAAAGTTTATGGAAATGATCGAATAATGAGTGCAAGTTCAATATTAGATTATATTTTTAGAGAGCTAGCGATATCCTATTTAAATAGAGAAGATTTAGCTCACACCCCATCTATAGCTGGTAATTATGACACAAGTGAAAATCAAGAAAGTGAAGATCAGAAACAATTAATCAAGCTTGTAAAAGATATTACAAGTAAAGGATTTGTTAGAAATGATTATAAAAAGAAACTGGTGGATTTATCAGATATTAGAATAAATCTTAAAGGAAAAAAATAGTTATTTTTTTCTTTTTGAAATATAAAGTTCTTTTAGTTGATTTTCGTCTACTTCAGATGGTGCATTCATCATTAAATCTTGTGCGTTTTGGTTCATTGGAAACATAGTCACCTCTCTAATATTTTTTTCTTCTGCTAATAACATCACGATTCTATCTATTCCAGGAGCAATGCCCCCATGGGGAGGTGCCCCATAACTTAAAGCATTAATCATACCACTAAATTTCTCATTCACTGTTTCCTCAGAGTAACCAGCAATTTTGAATAATTTATACATTAAATCAGGTTTATGGTTCCTGATAGCTCCTGAAGATAATTCAATACCATTACACACAATATCGTATTGAAAAGCTTTTAGTTTCAGGGGTTCTGAAAGATCTATATTATCAATATCACCTTGCGGCATTGAAAAAGGGTTATGGCTAAATTCTATCTTTTTGGTATTTTCATCTATTTCAAACATTGGATAGTCCACTACCCAACAAAATGAGAAAACATTTTCATCAATTAAATTCAACTCATTTGCTATTTTATTTCTCGCATTACTTAATAATTTCTCAACTTCAGATTTATTTCCGCAAGACATAAATATTGTATCACCTACTTCAGCATTCATTTTTGTCATTATCTCTTTAATAGACTCTTCAGAAAAAAATTTTCCTACAGGTCCTTTAGCGCTCAATTTGTCAGAATTTTCTATAGAAAAATATGCAAGACCAGATGATCCTTCATCTTTTGCCCATTTATCAATTCCGTCAAAAAAACTTCTTGGTTTTTGAGATGTATTTTTTGTAACTATTCCTCTAACTATCGATCCTTTACTTACTAATTTTTTAAATATTTCAAAGTTAACATCTTCTCTTTTAAAAATTTCAGTAATATCAGCTATTTCCAAAGGATTTCTCAAATCTGGTTTGTCAGAACCGTATTTAAGCATAGCCGTATCAAAAGGAATTCTGGGAAATTTTTCATGGAGTAACTTTTTAGAGGAAAATTTTTTGAATAAATTTACAAATAACTCCTCAACTATTTTGAATACATCCTCTTGTTCTACAAAAGACATTTCCAAGTCAAGTTGATAAAACTCACCTGGACTCCTGTCCGCTCTTGCGTCCTCATCTCTAAAACATGGTGCAATTTGAAAATATTTATCAAAACCAGATACCATGATTAATTGTTTAAATTGTTGTGGCGCTTGAGGTAATGCATAAAATTTACCAGGATTTAGTCTGCTTGGTACTAAAAAGTCTCTAGCACCCTCTGGGCTAGATGAAGTTAATATAGGTGTTTGATATTCTAGAAAACCATATTTTTGCATTTCAGTTCTAATAAATGAAATAATTTCGGATCTTAAAATAATATTATTATGAATCTTATTTCTCCTTAAATCTAAGAATCTGTACTTTAATCTAATTTCTTCAGAATATTCTTGATCTGAAAAAACAGGTAGCGGTAATTCCTTAGTTCTTGCAAGTATTTTAAATTTTTCAATTCCTACCTCTATTTCTCCAGTATTTAAATTTTTGTTAATTGTATCTTTTTCTCTAGCTAAAACTTTACCTTCAACTTGTAGTACAGTTTCTAATGGAAGTTTTTCTATTTCTTTAAATATTTTTTTACCCTCATCAATTACACATTGAGTTAGTCCATAGTGATCTCTTAAATCTAAAAATAATAGATTTCCATGATCTCTTTTTTTATTTATCCAGCCTGATAACTTTATTCTTTGATCTTTGTTATTTAAAGTTAGTTCTCCGCAAGTGTGTGTCCTATATTTACTCAATTTATTATCTCTTTTATTATTTTAAAGTTAATAGATTTCTTTTTCTTTAAACTTAATTCATCAATCTTATATATAAATTCATGCATTTTACTATACGATCTCGCAATTCTTTTTATAATATAATCAATAATTTTGTTATCCAATTTAATTTGTCTATCAGAGAAGCTTTTTAAAATTATTGCATAAATCAACTCATCATCTGGCTGTTCAATTTTAGCGATAATGCAGTTCTTTAATCTTGATAATAAATCTGGGAGTGTGAATTTCATTGTATCTATTGGTTTTTTTGACGAGATTAATAAATATTTATTATCCTGTTCAACTAAATTGAATATAGAATAAAGAAGTTTTTCGTCAAAACTTTCTTCTAGGTCTTCAATTATTATACTGTTTGAAAGTTTAATTTTTTTTAAAATCTTATCTTCGATATTGTTGCTATATAAATATAAAGCGTTACTTTTTTTTTTAAATATGTTTGATAAATGTGTTTTGCCAGAATATTTTTCTCCAGCTAAATTGACAATTTTTTTTTCCCATTTAGGCCAGGCCTCTATAATATTTTTTGCAAAATAATTACTTTTAGACACATAGTAATCATTTTCATCAAAACTTTCAGTAATTCCAAAGTCTAAGAGTTTTTGATCTAATTCTCTCATTCTATATT
>CACANA010000036.1 GCA_902533775.1 uncultured Pelagibacteraceae bacterium | reverse complement strand
CATCAGGTCTTGCATATTTAAAGCAGCCTCTTGCAGCTAAAGCTCCTTCATGAAAACCTGAAAGTATTAACTTTAATTTGCCTGGATAAGTACAGATATCCCCAATTGCAAATATTCCTTTTTTATTTGTTTCAAAATTCTCAGTATTTACGGGAATTGTTTTTTTATCTAAATTTAAACCCCACTCCGCGATTGGTCCTAATTGCATTATTAATCCAAAAAAACCTAAGACATAATCAGCTTTTATAACTTTACTTTCACCTGATTCACTTTTGATTTCGACACTTTCTAATGAGCCATTTCCTTTAACATCTTTGATTGAATATTTAGTAATTAAATCAATAGTTTTATTATCACTTAATTCTTTTATTTTTTGAACACTGGCTGGCGCTCCTCTGAACTCATCTCTTCTGTGAACAAGTGTTACTTTTGATGAATTAGATAATTCTATAGCCCAATCAAGAGCACTATCTCCACCTCCAAAAATAACTACTGATTTATCTTTAAAAATAGTTTTGTCTTTTATTGAATATAAAACTGATTTTCCATCATACTTTTCAGCACTTTTAGTTGGGAATTTTCTTGGTTCAAAAGAACCTACGCCACCTGCTATAACAATATTAGGTGTTTCAAATTCTTTACCATTTAATGTTTTAACAAACCATTTATTGTTTTCATTTTTTAATTCTTGAACTCTGTCACTCAAATGAAAGTTAAAATTAAAAGGTTTTATTTGTTCAATTAAATTATTTGTAAGTTCTTCACCAGTACACTCAGGGACTGCAGGAATATCATAAATTGGTTTGTCTGGATAAAGCTCAATACATTGTCCTCCTATTTTATCTAAATTGTCTACAATTTCACATTTTAATCCGATTATCCCTAATTGGTGTGCACAGAATAAACCTGTGGGTCCTGCTCCAATTATGACTACATCTGTTTTAATCATTAAACTTGTTTCTCCGGCATATGGACTGTCAATCCATCTAAATCATCAGAGACGATTAATTGGCAACTTAATCTGCTATTAGATTTGGGTTCAAAGGCTTGATCTAACATATCATCTTCACCCATTTCTTTTTCTGGGAGTTTTTTGAACCATTCATCATCTTTAATATATACATGACAAGTTGCACATGACATTCCACCTCCACAATCTGCATCTATGCCTGGAATATCATTTTGTATAGCACCTTCCATTACACTGAGACCGTTTGCAACATCTGCTTCGTGTTCTGCACCATTAAATTCTATATATTTGATTTTTGCCATATTTAATAAATAATTCTTATAAACTAATTTGCGACTGCGGCAAATTTTTGAAATTAAGCATTTTCTATTTTTTGGGCCAAAAAAAAAGGCAGGTATGTTTTAGCATACCCGCCTCTTTTTAATATTAAAAGCTAATTATCTAGCTCGTGCTCCACCTTGTGAAACCGCTGCTGACCAGATTACTAGACCAAAAGCAATTTTGTTGATGAAGTCTGCTAAGTTGTAAATCACGTTCAATGAGTTAGCGTCTACTCCACCTACTAGGTAACCAAAAATGTAACCTAATGGGTAAATAGCCCAACCGATCGTTACGATCATTCTCATAGCACCCCATGCAGTTGCTAATGGCTTGTTTCCAGTTTTAGCTGCAATTTTTCCAGCTTCACCAGAGAATACTTCATATAAGATGTAGATCCATCCAGCCATACCGACTATAAAACCAAGCATAGCATTGATGTAACCTGCTTCTCCTAAGTATCCACCAATTAACATCACAAGCGAACCAATTAATAATCTCCAGAAGATTGCTCCTGGGATTTTCTTAACTGCTGCTAGAATTAAGTAAAACTCGATCATCTGTAATGGTACAGTGATTAACCAATCAATATATCTATATACTGTTGGAGAATCTCCAGTCATTACCCATACATCTCTCATGTACATGTAGTGAATGAATGCAACACCAGTTACAAGACCAGCTACTGTTACTGAAGTTTTCCAGCCTGCTGCAACAGTATTTCTTTCCATGAAGAAGAATACTGTAGCTGCTGCCATACCCATTGCGATTACCCAAAAGGAAATCCCAACGAAGTCGTCAGAAGCTAACATAGCAGTTGCTGCGTTTGCTGCACCAGTAAGACCAAATAGAGCCACTGCTGCTAATGCAAACATTTTAAGTTTTTTCATAAAAAACTCCCTCTCGTTAGTTTTTTTTAGTTTAAATTTAAACTACGGACAAACCTCAAAGGTTTCTCCAAAGTTAGGGGCTTAATATCAAATTAAATTAGTTTGTTGAAGACTTTTTGCCGCGTTATAAGTGTTGATTTTACTGACTTTTTAAAATTAAATACAACCTGTTGCATAATTTCATGAAAAAAATGGATCAAAAAAGCAAATCAAAATGAACAGAAATTATAATGAAATTTACAGCGAATCTCTTAAAAATCCTGAGGAATTTTGGCAAAAAATTTCTCAAGATGCGTTTTGGTTTAAAAAACCAACCAAAATTTTGAACAAAAATAACCCACCTTTCTATAAGTGGTTTGAGGATGGTGTAACAAATACATGCTACAACGCCCTAGACATTCATATCGATCAAGGTAGAGGTGATAAGACTGCTTTAATCTATGACAGCCCAATTACAGGTAATAAATCAAAGTTTACTTTCAATGAATTAAAAGAAAAAGTCTCTAAATTTGCAGGAGCTCTCGATAAACTGGGAATTAAAAAAGGAGATAGAGTAATAATTTATATGCCAATGATACCAGAGGCGGTGGTTGCAATGCTAGCATGTGGAAGAATTGGAGCAATTCACTCTGTAGTGTTCGGTGGTTTTGCTTCAAATGAATTAGCTAGTAGAATTGATGATAGTAAAGCTAAAATTTTAATCACAGCGTCATGTGGTTTTGAACCTGGAAGGACAGTTGAGTATAGACCACTTGTAGATGGAGCTTTAAAATTAGCAAAACACCAAGTTGAAAAGGTAATACTATTTCAGAGAAAAGATCACGAGGTAAAATTAAATAAGCCATTAGAAATAAGTTGGGATGAAGCGCTATCTGGAGCTAATGATAAAGATTGTGTTGAGATGGGTGCTAATGATTATGCTTATATCCTTTATACTTCAGGGACCACAGGTGTTCCGAAAGGAATAGTTAGAGACATTGGTGGTCACATTGTTGCTCTTAAATGGACAATGAAAAATATTTATAACATTGATCAAGATGATGTATGGTGGTCAGCAAGTGATATTGGATGGATAGTAGGACATTCTTATATTGTTTATGCTCCATTATTCAAAGGATGCGCAACACTTCTATTTGAAGGAAAACCTGTAGGTACACCAGATGCTGGAGTATTTTGGAGAATAATATCAGAATATAAAATTAAGTCTTTATTCACAGCCCCAACCGCATTCAGAGCAATAAAGAAAGAAGATCCAGAAGGTAAGTTTTTTTCTAAATATGATTTAAGTTCATTTGAATCATTATTTTTAGCAGGTGAAAGAGCAGACCCTGATACTATTAAATGGGCTGAGAATTTACTTAAAGTTCCTGTAATTGACCATTGGTGGCAAACTGAAACAAGTTGGGCGATAAGTTCAAATTGTACAGGAATAGAAATGCAAGAAACAAAATATGGCTCTGCTTGCAAAGCAGTGCCAGGTTATGATGTAAAAATAATTAAACCTGATCAATCAATAGCAAAACCAAATGAGATGGGAGATATAGTAGTTAAACTTCCACTTCCCCCAGGAACATTTCCAACTTTGTGGAATGCTGACGAAAGATATAAAGAAAATTATATGTCAAATTATAATGGCTATTATCAAACTTACGATGCAGGTCATATTGATGATGATGGATATATTTGGATTATGTCTAGAACAGATGACATAATAAATGTTGCAGGTCATAGACTTTCGACTGGTGCGATAGAGGAAGTTTTGTCTGAACATCAGTCTGTTGCTGAATGTGCAGTCATTGGAATAAAAGATCAACTGAAAGGACAATTACCAATTGGTTTAATTGCGCTAAAAGCAGGGGTTTCTAAGGATAATGAGACTATTTCAAAAGAGTGTGTGCAAATGGTTAGAGATAAAGTTGGACCTGTTGCGGCTTTTAAAATAGCAATTGTTGTTAAAAGATTACCCAAAACCAGATCTGGAAAAGTTTTAAGAGGAACAATTAGAAAAATTGCTGACAAAGAAGAATATAAAATGCCTGCAACGATTGATGATCCTGCAATCCTTGATGAGATAAAAGAAGACTTAATAAATAGCAATATTTTAAAATAATGCTTAAGACATATCTTTTTTTAGTAGGAGCAATTATCTGTGAAGTTTGTGGAACTATGCTTCTTCCTGTTACTCAAAACTTTACAAAAGTAACTCCAACAGTATTTTTGGCTGCATTTTATTTATCTGCTTTTTATTTACTTACTTTTGTTGTTGATAAACTACCTATTGCCATTGTTTATGGAACATGGAGTGGACTTGGTATTTTTACCATAGCAATATTGGGTTATATATTTTTTAAACAATCTTTAAGTTGGCAAGCTATATTGGGTATGTTTCTAATCGTTGTTGGGGTAACACTTGTAAACATGTATTCAAGTAAAACAATATAACTCAATCAAAAAGAATTGGTTTACCAGTTGGATCTCCTAAAATTTCATCTTCCTTCATTTTAATATCCCCATTAATAATTGTATAAACTGGTGAACCTTTAAATTTATAGCCATCAAATGGGCTCCATCCACACTTACTATGAATATTTTTATTTTTAATTTCTATAATTCTATTCATATCTATTATTGTAAAGTCTGCATCATAATCTTTTTTAATGAAACCCTTATTTTTAATACCAAATACAGAAACTGGGTTTTCACAAAGAAGTTTAATTAGTTGATCTAATGTAAGTTTTTTATCGTTCACATGATTCAGCATAACAGGTAACAATGTTTGTACACCTGGCATACCAGATGGTGACTGAGGATATTCTTTTAATTTGTTTTCTTTTAAATGCGGTGCATGGTCTGAACCGATGGTATCATTATAGTTATTTCGAATAGCATACCACAATCTATCATAATGAGACTTGTCTCTCAAGGGAGGGTTCATCTGCGCGAAGGTGCCAAGTTTATCATAACAGTCTGGTGCATATATTGTTAAATGCTGTGGCGTAATTTCAAAAGTTATGTTTCCTTTATTTTGAGAAAGGAAATCTACTTCTTCTTTTGTTGTAACATGCAATATATGTGCTTTTTTATTAAGTCTTTTTGCAATCTTAACGATCCTTCTTGTAGACGACATTGCACATTCTTCATTTCTCCATACAGGATGAGTATGAACATTGCCTTTTTCAATTAGTTTTTTTCTTAAATTAATTATTTCTTCATCTTCAGAATGAACTGCAACTATTTTTGAAGTATTCTGAAAGACTTTTTCAATATCTTCTTCTTTATCAACTAATAGATTTCCAGTTGAAGAGCCTGCAAAAAGTTTTACTCCGCAGCAACCATCTAAACCTTTAAGCTTAGCTAAATCAGAGGAATTATCGGGAGTTGCTCCAAAGTAAAAAGCGTAGTTTGAATACATCCTATTTTTTGCAAGAATTAACTTATTATCAAATTCTTTCATGTTAGCTGTTGGAGGATTTGTATTTGGCATCTCAAAAACACTAGTAATACCACCAGCAATAGCTGCTTTACTACCGGTATGTAAGTCCTCTGCATTAGTTGATCCAGGCTCACGGAAATGAACTTGAGTATCCATGCAACCAGGTAAAACTAGTAAATCTCTTGCATCAATAGTTTCTTTACTTTGCTCGTTACTTAAATCGCCAATTATTGAGATTTTTCCACTCTGAATACCAATATTAGTCTCGGTGAGTTTGCCGTCGATATGACACTTGCCATTTTTTATAATTAGATCTAACATTTTACTAACTTGTTACTATATTATTCTTAAGTATCTATCAATTATGAAAAAAAATAATGTTTATATTTTAGAGGACAGAGGACTTCTATATGTTTCAGGTAAGAACTGTAAAGAATTTCTACAAAATATTGTTACAAATAATATCGACAAAGTTAATGAAAAAAATTCGTGTTACTCTGCTTTACTTACCCCACAGGGAAAATATTTGTATGACTTCAATATATTAAAACATAAGTCAGGATATTTTTTAGATTGTGAGAAAAAAAATATCAATAATTTATTT
>CACANA010000035.1 GCA_902533775.1 uncultured Pelagibacteraceae bacterium | reverse complement strand
GAATCGAACCGGGATACAAGGATTTGCAATCCTCTGCGTAACCATTCCGCCACGTTGCCATGAATTAAATATTCAATGAGGACATATATAATTAATTTTATAATTTAGTCTATAAATTTAACGGATAATTTCATTCTTGTTTATTGATATGATTAATTTATAAAATAATTATCCATGAGTTCAGACAAATATATTCACGAAAATGTTGAAAATAAGATTTATTCTTATTGGGAAGAAAAAAAATTATTTAAACCAAAATCTAACAAAAAACAATTTTCTATAGTTATTCCGCCACCAAATGTAACTGGCAGTCTTCATATGGGACATGCATTAAATAATTCTATTCAAGACTTATTAACTCGTTACCATCGAATGAATAATTTTGAAACTTTATGGCAACCGGGAACCGACCATGCGGGTATTGCTACACAAGCATTAGTGGAGAAAAAGCTTAAATCTGAAGGTATTGATAAAAATGATTTAGGAAGAGAAAAGTTTATTGAAAAAGTTTGGGAGTGGAAAGGTCAATATGGGGACATCATAATTAATCAATTAAAAAAATTAGGCTGTTCGTGTGATTGGTCTAGAAATGCCTTCACCATGGACGAAAATCTATCAAAATCTGTATTAAAAGTTTTTGTGGAAATGTACAAAAATGGATTAATTTATAAATCAAAAAAATTAGTCAATTGGGACACTGTTTTAAAAACAGCAATATCAGATTTAGAAGTAGATCAAAGAGAAGTTAATTCAAAATTATATCACATCAAATATCCAATCGAAGGAACAGATAAATTTATAACTATTGCAACTACTAGACCAGAAACCATGCTAGGAGATACAGCAGTTGCAGTTAATCCATCAGATGAAAGATATAAATCATTAGTAAATAAAAATGTAATAGTTCCAATAGTTGATAGAAAAATAAAAATTATTGAAGATGATTATGCAGATCCTGAACAAGGTACTGGAGCTGTTAAAATTACTCCAGCACATGATTTCAATGATTATGAAGTAGGGGAGAGAAATAATTTAGAAGTCATAAACGTATTTACACCAGATGGTAAAATTAATGAAAATGCACCTGATAATTATATTGGGCTAGATAGATTTGAGGCTAGAAAAAGAATTCTAAAAGAACTTGCTGATAAAAACTTATTTGTTAAAGAAGAAAAAATTAAAAATAAAGTTCCTTATGGTGATAGATCTAATTCAATAATTGAACCTTATTTAACGGAGCAATGGTTTGCAGATGCAAAAAAACTTTCAATTAAAGCAAAAGAAATAGTAAATAATAAAACAACCAATTTTTTTCCTGTTAATTGGACAAAAACTTATTTTCAATGGATGGATAATATAGAACCATGGTGTATTTCAAGACAGCTTTGGTGGGGTCATCAAATACCTGCGTGGTATGGACCTGATGGAGAAATATTTGTAGACGAAACAGAAGAAGGTGCAAATAAATTAGCTAAAGAACATTATAAAAAAGATGTTGAATTAATTAGAGATCCAGATGTTCTTGATACATGGTTTTCATCTGGTTTATGGCCTTTTGCAACTCTAGGATGGCCAGAAAAAAATGAATATTTAGAAAAATTTTATCCAACTTCAGTATTGGTAACAGGATTTGATATTATTTTCTTTTGGGTTGCAAGAATGATTATGTTTGGAATGGAATTTCAAAATAAAGAACCTTTTAAAAATATTTATGTGCATGCATTAGTTAGAGACGAAAAAGGACAAAAAATGTCAAAGTCTAAAGGCAATGTAATTGATCCATTAGAATTAATAGAAAAATATAGTGCTGATGCTCTACGATTTACACTTTTATCAATGGCATCTCCTGGACGAGATGTAAAGTTATCGGAAGATAGAGTTAAAGGTTATAGAAATTTTTTAAATAAAATATGGAATGCTAATAACTTTCTTATTCAAAATGATTGTAAATTTGAAAATATAAAAACGCCTAATGATTTAAAACTAAATATTAATAAATGGATATTTGTTGAATTCACTAATACTAATGAAAAGATTAAAAAATCTATAGATAGTTATCGATTTGATGAGGCTGCTAGAATTGCATATCAATTTGTATGGCATTCTTTCTGTGATTGGTATTTAGAATTATCTAAAACTGTCTTTTATTCAGAAAATAATGAAAATATCGAAGAAACAAGAAATGTAGCTAGCTTCATATTTACTCAAATTCTAGTTATTTTGCATCCATTTATCCCGTTTTTAACTGAAGAAATATGGTTGAAAAATAAATTAGATAAAGATGGAAAAGATTTTCTTATGTTAAAAAACTGGTCTGAGGCCATTTCTAATAAAGATAAAGACTCTGATGAAGTAAATGAAATAATCGAATTTGTTTCATCTATAAGGTCGTTTAAGAATGAGATAGAAATAAGCCCAGGTGCATTTGTTAAAATTCTAGTGAATAATATAAATCCTGAAATTAAGAAATTTATTCAAAATAACTCTAATACCTTAAAAAAAATTGGCAGAATTAATGAATTTGTAACTGAGGATATTAAAAAACCTTCGGCAAACTTGGTCATTAAAGGTGAAATATTTAAAATTTACTTTGATGAAGATGTAGATTTGTCAAAAATTAAAGAAACACTATTAAATAAAAAGAATAAAATCGAAAAAGAAATGGAAAAAATTAATACAAGGCTAAATAATAAAAGTTTTATTGAAAGAGCTCCAAATGATATTGTTGAGCAAGAAAAGTCTAACTTTATTAATTTAGAAAAAGATGTTAATAAATTAAATTATACTTTAGAAAGTCTATAATGCGGAAATTTAACAAAAAAAAACTACCAAGTAGATATACAACTGTAGGACCAGACAGAGCTCCTCAAAGATCCTTTTATTATGCAATGGATTTAACGGAAAAAGATGTAGCAAAACCTTTTGTGGGTGTTGTTTCAACATGGAATGAGGCTGCACCATGCAACATTAATTTAATGAAACAAGCTCAATTTGTAAAACAAGGTGTAAATTCATCAGGAGGAACTCCTAGAGAATTTTGTACAATAACAGTTACTGATGGTATCGCTATGGGTCATGAAGGAATGAAATCTTCATTGATTTCAAGAGATGTAATTGCAGATTCTACTGAATTAACTGTAAGAGGTCATTGTTATGATGCTTTAGTTGGTTTAGCTGGCTGTGATAAATCTTTACCAGGTCTAATGATGTCTATGGTGAGATTAAATATTCCAAGCGTATTTATTTATGGAGGTTCAATACTTCCAGGTAGATTTGAAGGTAAAGATGTAACTGTTGTTGATGTTTTTGAAGGTGTTGGAAAATATACATCAAAAAAAATGACAGCGCATGCTCTTAGAAAGTTAGAATTAAAAGCTTGCCCAAGTGCAGGTGCATGTGGTGGTCAATTTACTGCAAATACAATGGCATGTGTTTCAGAAGCAATTGGATTAGCTCTACCGTATTCAGCAGGAACACCTGCACCTTATAAAGAAAGACATAAGTATGCGATTAACAGCGGTAAAGCTGTAATGAAACTTTTAGAAAGAAATATCAGACCAAGAGATATTGTTACAAGAAAAGCATTAGAAAATGCTGCAACAGTTGTTGCTGCAACTGGTGGATCTACTAATGCAGGCTTACATTTACCTGCGATTGCAAATGAAATTGGAATTAAATTTGATTTAATGGATGTTGCAAAAATTTTTAAAAGAACTCCTTATCTTGCTGATTTAAAACCTGGTGGAAAATATGTTGCAAAAGATATGTGGGAAGCAGGTGGGGTTCCAATGCTTTTAAAAACTCTTTACGATGGTGGATATATTCATGGAGATTGTATGACTGTTACAGGCAAGACAATGAAAGAGAATTTAAAAAATGTGAAATTTAATCCAAAACAAAAAGTAATGAGAAGTTATAAAAACCCAATTACACCAACTGGTGGAGTTGTTGGATTAAGAGGTAATTTAGCTCCAGAAGGTGGAATTGTAAAAATTGCCGGTTTAAAAAAATTACAATTTACTGGAAGAGCAAGATGTTTTGACTCTGAAGAAAAAGCTTACAAAGCTGTAAAAGAAAGAAAATACAAAGACGGAGATATAATTATAATTAGATACGAAGGTCCAAAAGGTGGTCCAGGAATGAGAGAAATGCTGCAGACAACAGCTGCAATTTATGGACAAGGAAAAGGGGAGAAAGTAGCCCTTATAACAGACGGTAGGTTCTCTGGGGCTACAAGAGGCTTCTGTATCGGTCATGTGGGTCCTGAGGCCTCTATAGGCGGTCCAATAGCCCTTTTAAAGAACGGAGATATAATTGATATAGATGCAAAAAAGGGGACTATTAACGTCAGATTAAGTAAAAAAGAGCTTAGTTTGAGAAAAAAGAAATGGAAACAAAGAAAAATGAACTTTGGAAACGGAACTCTTTGGAAATATGCTCAAACAGTAGGTCCAGCTTATTTAGGTGCACCCACACATCCAGGTGGTAAAAACGAGGTTAAAACATACGCTGATATTTGATGAAAATTAGACCTGTAATACTTTGTGGTGGTGCAGGAACACGACTTTGGCCCAATTTAAAAAATACTCAAGCAAAACAATTTATTGATTTTGGTGGTTGGACTTTATTACAAAAAGCTTTTGAGAGAATAAATAATAACTCTTACGATTTTCCAATTATCAGTACAAATCTTAAGTACTTAAAAGATGTAAAGAAAACATTAAAAAAATCTAAAATTAAAAAATATAAAATAATACTAGAACCAGCAAAAAAAAACACAGCACCAGCAATTTTAGTAAGTGCTTTAATTAAAGAAATTCCAACTGATCAGCCAATAATGTTTTTTACTTCAGATCATTTGATTGAAAATCCAAGTATTTTAACAAGATCTTTAAAAACTAATGTTAAAAATTTAAGTGATGAAAATATATTTATATTTGGGATTAAACCAACTAGACCATCCAATGAGTACGGATATCTTAAAACAAAAAGTATAAATAGGTTAAACAAAGTTACTAAATTTATTGAAAAACCAACAGAGCAAAAAGCCAAAAAGATAATTAAATCTGGAGGCTATTGGAATTCTGGTATGTTTTACTTAAAAAAATCATCAATAATCAATAACTTTAAAAAATATCAGCCTAGTATTTATAAAGCATGTCTAAAATCTTTAGAAAAATCTAAGGTTAGAAATAATACATATTTTTTAAATAAAAAATTCTTTGATAAATGTAAGGAAATTTCTTTTGATTATGCAATTCTTGAAAAATCAAAGAATATAAATGCAATAAAGCTTAGTATTCAATGGTCAGATCTTGGTAATTGGTTTGAAATATCAAAAATTTATAAAAAAAATAAAAATAAATACTTTAAGAAAAAAAATGTTTTTCATAGACCATGGGGAAGATATACAAACCTATACGAGGGTAAAAACTTTTTGGTAAAAGAATTAGTGGTCAATTCTAAGTCTAAATTAAGCTTACAAAAGCATTTTCATCGATCTGAATATTGGACCATTACTGATGGAAAACCTCTAATTACATTAAACAAGAAAAATTTCTTAAAAAAACCAGGAGAAAAAATTTTCATACCAAGAGAAGCAATTCATCGAATAGAAAATAAATTTAAGAAAAAAGTAAAAATTATTGAAATACAAACTGGACCTATTTTAAAAGAGACAGATATAGTTAGATATCAAGATATTTACGGTAGAGTGAATTAATACTCTTTATGGATACATTAGTATTTTCTGTCGTTTTATTGGCAGCACTACTCCATGCTACTTGGAATGGTATGGTTAAAAAACACTCTGATAAAGCAGTTGCTCTTGCAGGTATAATTTTAGGGCATATACCTTTTTCAATTGTTGCAATCATCTTGTTACCTACACCCTCAATAGAAAGTATACCTTATATCTTCGCAAGTATTGTTGTTCACATCGGCTATCAATGGTTCTTGCTTAAATCATATGAAATAGGAGATTTGACAAAAGTTTACCCTATAGCAAGAGGCACGGGACCTTTATTTGTAACTGTAATTTCAATTTTATTGTTAGGAGTAGTGTTAAATAAATTAATACTCATCTCTATTTTCTTAATATGTTTTGGAATTTTCTTTCTTGGTATTTCTGATTATAAAAACAGTAGTTTAAATGTAATTAAATTTTCCATTATTACAGGTTTGTTTATTGGATCATATTCACTTATCGATGGATATGGAGCAAGAGTGAGTAATTCTGCAATATCTTTTGTCAGCTGGTCTTTCATATTAAACGCTATGATTTTCCCATTTATTCTTAGTTTGAGAGGTCAAAAGGATATTATTAAAAGGGTTTATAGAGACGGTAAAATGATATTTTTTTATGGTGTAACATTATCATATGCTAGTTATGCCTTGGCTGTATGGGCATTTACAAAAGCTCCAATACCCGTTGTTACATCTTTAAGAGAAACAAGTATTTTATTATCAATATTTATTGGATATTTTTTATTAAAAGAAAGTATCAATTTAAAAAAAATCATATCAATTTTATTTATTTTAATAGGTGTGATTGGGATTAAATTATTTTAATTAAATTGTAACAATCTATAAATATTTTTGTCATTAAAGTTTATTAAAAATAATTAACAAAAATTTTAAATAATAAAACATCTTCATTTCCTCTTTGTTTAAAATTTTGTTGATTAACTACCTTCCCCTTTTTGTTATAAAAAAGGGGAGGGACAATTTTTATACATTAATTATTTACAGACGCAGGACTCTCACTGGTTTTC
>CACANA010000034.1 GCA_902533775.1 uncultured Pelagibacteraceae bacterium | reverse complement strand
CAATTCTTTCAAGTACACTTACAGTCATGACTCAGGTGCTACATTTACTGCTTACTACGTAAATGCAGATTCAACTGGTACAGCTGTTTCATATAGCGATCTTGCGATTGACTATACTGGTGTAGAAAACCTAAGAATTGGTTATGCTGCAGGAACTACTGAAGCAACAGCTGGTACTGAGGTAGAAGAAGATACAATGTATGCTGTTTATACAATGGGCGGTCTATCATTAGGTGTTCAAGTTTCAGAAGCTGACAGTTCAGCTGCTGGTGCAGACACGGAGTCAACTGGTTATGGTATTTCATACCAGGTTAATGAAGACCTAGCTGTTTCTTACGGTGGACATGAAATAGAATATGCAACAGGTGATGACCAAGAAGCAACTGCTGTAGGTATTTCATACACTATGGGATCAATGGGTATAAGTGCAACTATGAACAAAGTTGACAACGTAGCTAATGCTTCTGCAACTGACAGAACAAGTTACGAAGCAGGAGTTGTATTTAACTTCTAATTTAAGAAGAATATAACCTTTTATAAAAGGCCCCTTTATTAGGGGCCTTTTTTTTTACTCAAAGTAAGAAATTCCACTAAAACCAAAGCAATTTAATAATTTTATCTTTTTTTTATTATTTTTCGTTATGCCACCAAGAGCAACCACTTTTTTGCTTGTTAGATTTTTTAGTATTTTAAATTTATATAATCCGAGATAATTTTTATTTCTTTTAAAAATTGACGATAGAAAAATTAGGTTTACCTTTTGAGACTCTTTTTGACGAATTTCTTTAATATTATGTGCAGATCCCAAGGTTAAAAACCTTGATTTGGTTTTATGGCTTAGGTGGTTAAAATTACTATTAAACGATGGTATATAAGCTCCATCTAAGTCCAATTTCAGTGCAAATTTAAAATTATTTGATAGATAAAACTTTAAATTTCTCCTTTTACAATATTTTTTTACTTCAATAATTTTATTTATATTTAATTTTTTATTGTAATTTCTGTATATTACACCTGTATTGGGTTTTAATTTATCAATACTTTTTTTTTTGAAATCATTTATAAAATAAAAAATAGTTGGGATTTTATAATGCATATTACGATTAAAAATTTACTTAAAATTAATGAAATTGTTAAGTCTAATTTATCAAAAGAGACAAAAACTTCTACAATTCCTAAAATAATTGCAGTTTCAAAAACATTTAAAATTAATCATATAATGCCATTAATTAATCATGGACATTCAGATTTTGGAGAAAATAAGGTTCAAGAGGCAACTGAAAAGTGGACAGAAATTAAAAAAGAAAACAAAAATCTTAAATTACATTTAATAGGTCGTTTACAATCAAATAAAGTTAAAATCGCATTAAAAATTTTTGACTATATACACTCATTAGACAGTAAAAAACTTGCTGACAAAATATCTAGTCAACAACAAGAGCATAAATTAAATACAAAAATATTTATTCAAGTTAATATAGGTCAAGAAGATCAGAAATCTGGTATTCCTGAAAATGAGGTTCCAGATTTCTATAAATATTGCAAAAATCTAAATTTAAATATTTTAGGTTTAATGTGTATACCGCCAATAAATGAAGACAGCACAGAATATTTTGTCAGGATGCAAGAACTAAATAAGAAAGTAGGTCTTGAGGAATTGAGCATGGGGATGTCAGCTGATTATTTAAAAGCAATTAAATATGGTTCTACTTTTTTAAGAATTGGTTCAGATATATTTGGACAACGAGGCTAGAGAATTTTTATTTTGGTTTTTTTATTTATTATTTTTATTAAAATTAAAAAATCCTTTTCTGAAAGGCCTATACATCCCGCTGTAGGCTTATAATCTTTTGTCAAATGAATAAATATTGCACTTCCACTTCCAACTTTTGTATTTTTCCAATTATATTTTATTGGTATAAAATAATCATATTTATAATCTCTCCTAAAAAGTTTTTCATAATTAAATGTTGTATTTGTATTTATAACTTTATTATATTTTCTCCCTGCTTTAATATCGTTACACCATCCCATAGTTTTTTTGATTTGAGTTGAGTTTATTTTACTTATAGGTCTGCTCTTTTTATCACTTCTGTAATATATATTATCTAAACCAAATTTTCCGATTGGTGTTTTTTTATCTCCCTCTTTTTTTTTTTTAATAAATCCTTTCTTTCCTACACAACATTTAAATATAAAATCATCATAAATAAGAGTGTCTTTATTTTTAACAATAATTAACATATTGTAGTATTATGCCTGATCAACAAACTCTTATAATACATAAATTTGAGATATTATTTAATATTTTAAATGAGTTAAAAAAATTTTTTAGTTTTGAGGTAAAATCTATAAATACACTTAAAAACAAAGAAATAAATAAAGAGAAAAATTTCTTAATTATTTCTGGGGAAAAAAATTCTAATATCACAAACCAAATTTATATTAAAAAATATCCTATAGATATAATTAAATTAGTAGAAATAATAAATATCAGTTTTCTTAAAAAGAAATTTAATCAACAAAATAATATTAATATCGGAAAGTATAATATCAATTTAAATTCTAGAATTATGCATAGAAATAATATAAATTTATCTTTAACCGAAAAAGAGGCTAAAGTTATTGTATTCTTAAAAAAATCAAAAAAACCTGCCTCGATAATAGCCTTGCAAAAAAAAGTTTGGGATCATAAGTCTAATTTAGAGACACACACGGTAGAGACACATATCTACAGATTAAGAAAAAAAATTGAAAAAAAATTTAATGATAAAAAATTTATTGTAAGTCATAAGAACGGATATAAGTTGAATGCATAAGAAAAAAAATTTGCATGCAAAACAACTTTTCACAAGTAAATTTAAACCTAAAATTGTTAAACCAAAAAAAGGTAAAGGAAGTTACTCTAGGAAAAATTCTAAAGCCTAGCACCAATTTGTTGAATTACTTTCGTAGACATTTCTCTTCCTTTATTTAAACATTCTAGATGATTTAGTTTATTTATATGACCATGTAAAAAACCAGATGCAAATAAATCTCCAGCGCCCGTCAAATCTTTTATATTTAAATTTTTTTCAACACCATTTTCATTAACCTCATTACCAAATATAGATATAGCTCCTTTTTCTCCTCGTGTTATTATAACTATTTTCTTTAAAGTTTTTGCAAAATTAACAACATCATTAAAATCTTTGGCATCAATCAATGACATCATTTCATGTTCGTTTGCAAATGTAATATCTAACTTATTTTTAACTAAATCTAAAAAATGTTTTTTATGTCTATCCACACAAAATTGATCTGATAGTGACATCGCAACTTTATTTGCATTATTTATTGCTTTTTCAAATGCTTTTTTAGGCTCCCCCTCATCCCACAAATAACCTTCTAAAAATATCATTTCAGAATTTTTAATAACATCCTTATCCACGTCATTTTCATTAATTTTTCCAGCAGTACCAAGAAATGTACACATTGTTCTCTCAGAGTCTGGAGTTACTAAAATTAAACAAGTTCCTGTAGGTAATTCTTCTTTTTTTTTAGAATAAAAATATTCGACATTCTCAGATTTTAAACCTTCTTCATATTTACTTCCCAGCTCATCATCGCTCACTTTGCCAATAAAACCTACTTTATTGCCAAGTTGAGATAATCCTACAATAGAATTTGCTACAGATCCTCCCGATATTGTTTTCTCAATTTTAACGTTAGATAACATAGTCTTAAATTCCTCATCATCAAAAATAAGCTTCATGGTGCCTTTAGTTAAATTATTTTGTTCGATAAAACTTTCGTTAACTTTGCAAATAACATCAACAATTGCATTTCCAATTCCTAGAATTTTCATTTTAAGCTTTCTTTGTTTTAATTGGTTTTTTTCTTTTAGGATAACAAGAAGTACAAATTTTACAAGAAATTCCGTAACACTCTCTCGCTTTACAATATTCTCTTCCGTAATAAATTATTTGAAGATGGAGTTTATTCCAATATTTTTTTGGGAATAAACGTTTTAAATCTTCCTCAGTTTGAACAACATTTTTTCCATTAGTTAAACCCCAACGTTGAGCGAGTCTATGTATATGTGTATCTATTGGAAATGCAGGATATCCAAAACCTTGAGACATAACCACACTTGCTGTTTTGTGTCCTACCCCTGGTAGATCTTCTAACTCCTCAAAAGTTTTTGGTACTCTACCATTATATTTTTCAACTAAAGTCTTTGACAAAGTATAAACACTCTTTGCTTTTACTCTAAAAATTCCAATACTTCTTATTAATTTTTCTATTTTCTTTCTTCCAAGTTTAACAAAATGCTCAGGTTTATTGTATTTTGGATATATACTTTTTGTAACATTGTTAACATTTACGTCTGTACATTGAGCTGAAAGTAAGACGGATATTAAAAGTGTAAAAATATTTCTATGTTTTAATGGTATAGGTGTTTTTGGATAAGTTTTATTAAGTATTTTTAAAACTATTTTGGCTCTTTGTTCTTCATTCATTATTTAAAATTCAGAAGATTTCTCATCGAATAAAGGCCTGGTTTTTTATTAATTAACCATTTAGCAGCAGTTATCGCCCCTTCAGAATACAAAGCTCTATCGAAAGCTTCGTGGTTTAGAGTAATTATTTCTTTTCCACTTGAAAAAGTGACTTCATGTTCACCAATAATCTCACCTTTTCTTATTGAATTGAAATTAATTTTTTTTCCATAAGGAAAATTTTTTTTGTTTAAAAATTTTTTTCCCATCATTCTATAAAAGTTTGTATTTTTTCCTGTAGCTATCCCTTTTCCGAGCATTAATGCTGTTCCAGATGGGTGATCTTTTTTATGTCTGTGATGTACTTCAAAAATTTTACTTAGATAATTATTACCAAGCGATGCTGATGTGATCTCAGTAAGATACATGAGTAGATTAATTCCAAGACTCATATTGCCTGCCTTTAAAATTGGAATTTTTTTAGAAAATTTCTTTATTAATTCTTCCTCTTTTTTTGTAAATCCTGTTGTACCTATAACCACTTTCTTTTTAAGTTTTGTAGCTATTCTTAAAACCTCGAAAGTGCATTTTGGTATAGTGAAATCAATTATCACATTTGCTTTACCTAGTGCTTTTTCCGTGTTTAATTCGGGTTTAATACCACTAATCTTTTTATTAATTAATTTATTTTCTGTTAGAGCAACTAACCTGGTAGACTTATCTTTTTTTGTGGATTTAATGAGCTGTTGGCCCATTCTTCCCATACATCCTGTTATGGCTAGATTAATTTTACCCATTATAATGATTTAGATTAGCACTATTGTTTAGTTTTTCCAGAAACTTTTAGCTTTTTGAAAGAATTTTTTAATACTTGGATTAGATTTTTCATTTTCAATTTCTCTAAATTTTTCTAGTAATTCTTTCTGCTCTTTATTTAGAGATATTGGTACTTCTGTGTTTACTTGAACATAAAGGTCTCCAAAATCATTACCCCTCATGTAAGGCATACCTTTTCCTCTCAATCTAAATTGTTTTCCGCTCTGAGTTCCTGCTGGAATTTTTATTTTAGCTTTACCACCATCAATAGTTGGAATTTCAATTGAAGTACCTAAAGCAGCATCTGCAATAGAGACTGGACATTCAAAAAATAAGTTTTCATCAGACCTTTTAAATAAATCATGAGAGTGAACATTAATGAATAAATATAAATCACCACTACTACCACCTCTTGATCCTGCTTCACCTTTACCTGAGAGTCTTATTCTTGTTCCATCATCCACACCCTTTGGAATGGTGACTGATAATCTTTTAGATGCCTGTTTTTTTCCTTGTCCATTACAACTTGAGCAAGGATGAGTAATTTCCTCTCCTGCACCAGCACATTGAGGGCATGTTTGTTGGACTGTAAAGAAACCCTGGCTAGATCTTACTTGTCCATGACCGCCACACATTGAGCATGCTCCAGCTTGATGTCCAGGTTTTGACCCTGAACCACTACAAGTATCACATTTTTCAGATGTAGAGAATTTTATGTCTTGTTTTTTTCCAGAAAAAGCTTCCTCCAAAGATATAGATAAGTCATATCTAAGATCAGATCCCCTCTTATTCGACTTTCTTGATCTTCGACCTCCACCAAAACCCTCACCAAAAAAGTCTTCAAAAATATCAGAAAAATGATTTGAAAAATCAAAATTTCCAAATCCTCCTCTTCCGCCTCCACCATTCTCAAAAGCAGCATGTCCAAAATTATCGTAGTTTTGCTTTCTCTCAGAATTAGAAAGTACGTGGTAAGCTTCTGATGCTTCTTTAAATTTTTCTTCAGCAGCTTTATCACCTTTGTTTTTATCTGGGTGATGTTTAACCGCTAGTTTTCTGTAAGCTGATTTAATCTGGTCTGCTGAAGCACTTTTGTTTACACCTAAAACTTCGTAATAATCTCTTTTTGCCATAACATGTTATAGACAAACAGTTGTTTTATTAGGCGCTTTTTTCTTTGTTCTCGTCTTTTACTTCTTCAAAATCTGCATCAACAACGTTATCGTCTTTTGTATCTTCTTTCTTTGCGTCTTTTGGAGCATCTTCAGGCTTTGCACCTTGTTGTGATTTATAGATTGCTTCACCTAATTTCATAGATGCCTGAACTAAATTTTGTGTTTTCTTCTTAATTTCTTCAACATCAGTTCCCTTGAGAGCATTTCTCAGGTTTGCAGATGCATCCTCAATAGCTTTTTTATCTGCATCAGAAACTTTGCTACCGTGTTCTTTTAAATTTTTTTCAGTTGAGTGTATTAATGTATCTGCT
>CACANA010000033.1 GCA_902533775.1 uncultured Pelagibacteraceae bacterium | reverse complement strand
CTATATCTATCTGATAAAGTATCTGATTTAATAGTTTTTTGCTTATAGAAATCTTCAATTGTATGTAAGCCCCCAAACTCTTTTAAAGTTTTAACTAAATCTTCAGTAATTGATCCTTCATAAAATTCTTTAACTCCATTTTTTGAAATTTTTTCGAGAGTCTCTCCAAGTGCAGGATTTTTATTTACCTCATTAAATTGATAACTTTTACCATCATTTAGCATATGTTTTCTAGAATATGGGTTATCGTTTAATTTATTAAATACGTTGCTCCAGGCGTTAGCAACAACTTTAGTCACTTTAAAACCATTCTTTGCAATATCTATACCTTTGTGAAACAACTCCTCAAAATCGAGTTTTCCAAAATCATTATGAATTGAATTCCAAGCATCTAATGCACCAGGAATAGTCACTGCATGAGGACTTGTTAAACCAATTTTATCTATATTGTTTTCCTTGAAATAATCAAAATTTGCTTTTGCTGGAGCAATACCTGATCCATTATATGAAACAGGGTCTTTGCCATTCATTTTTATTATTGCAAAACAATCTCCACCTATACTTGTAGCATTAGGCTCTGCAACAGACAGAACAACAGAAGCTGCAATAGCTGCATCCACAGCATTTCCACCTTTTTGCAATATTCTAAGAGCTTCTTCTGTAGCTATTGGATGTGATGTTGCGGCCATACCATTTGAAGAAATGGCATCTTTATCTTTTGTTGAATGATTATTCATAATAGAACTGTAATTTCATAAAAAATATAAATGATCAATAAAATAAATAAAAGTATTCTAATTTTTTCTGTATTTGCCTTTGGTTTTTTTATATCAAATTTACTGAGATCAATTACCGCAACATTAACACCTGCTCTTTCAACTGAATTCAATTTAAGTGCCGCAAATCTTGGACTTTTAGCTGGAGGATATTTTCTAGGGTTTTCGCTCATGCAAATTCCTACTGGTATGTTATTAGATAGATTTGGCCCAAAAAAAGTTATCGGATATTTATTAATCATTGCTCTTATTGGAACTATTTCATTCGCTTTTGCTAAAAGTTTTGCAGGTTTATTAATTTCTAGAATTTTCATTGGTGTAGGTGTTGCCGCTTGTTTAATGGGCCCTTTAACTGGTTACAGAGTATGGTTTGAAGAAAAGTATCAACAACGTGCAAATTCATGGATGTTGATGGTTGCAAATTTTGGATTTGTTGCATCAACTTTACCAGTTCAAATTTTATTACCAATAATTGGTTGGCGATCTATTTTTTTAATTATAGCCTCTTTAATTTTAATAAGCATAATATTAATATCAATTTTAATACCTTCATGGGAAACCAAAAGAGATGAAGATCAAAAAAATAATCTTCAAAATCTTTCTTACATATGGAAAAATAAATTCTTTATAAGCTTAGTACCGCTTGCATTTTTTAATTATGGAGGTGTTCAAGCAATACAAACATTGTGGGCTGGCCCATGGATGCTAAATGTAACGGGTTATGATGCAATACAAAGTGCGACAGGTTTATTTTGGATAAATGTAACTATGCTTTTTTCTTTTTTAATATGGGGATATTTTTTGCCAAAACTATCTTCCAAGGGAATTGACAGTATGAGAATTGTAAAATTTACACTTCCTGTAAGTTATATAATTTTATTTTTAATAGTCATAATGGGAGACAAAGCTGGTGCAACCATGTTCACTCTTTATATTTTATCTTCAATAGTAATTTCTTTAACCCAACCAGCAATAGCATTAAATTTTCCCACTAAACTAGCAGGAAAATCTTTAACTTCATTCAATGTATTTTTATTTTCTGGTACTTTTTTTGTACAATGGATAATTGGTTTAATAATAGATTTTTCCAGAAATTTAGGTGCTACTATTACAATGAGCTATCAAATTTCTTTTTCAATTTTTTTATTTTTATGCATTTTAAGTTACTTATTTTTTTTAATTTTAAATAAAAATGAATAAAAATTTTATCGGATACATTCTACTATTATTTCAGCCACTTTTTATGGCTAGTAACTTAATTGTAGCGAGAGGTGGTGTTGATGATGTTCCTCCCATATCTTTATCTTTTTGGAGATGGTTTATTTTTTTCATTATTTTATTCGTTCTAAATTATAAGTATTTAGTTGAAAATTTTCAGACTATTAAAAAAGAGAGTAAAAGAAGTTTTTTTCTAGGTTTGATGGGATGTGGTGTTTGTGGAATATTTCCATATATGGCTGGTTCATCTACAACCATTGTTAATATGGGAATTCTTTATACTTCTTCACCAATATTTATAATTTTAATCTCATATTTTCTGTTTAAAGATAAGATAAATATTTTTCAATTTATTGGCTTACTTTTTTGTCTAGTTGGAGTGTTTGCTGTAATTTTAAAGGGCGATATCAATTTACTTCTTGAATTAAAATTTGCTTCTGGAGATTTTTGGATGTTAGGAGCGGCATTAGGCTGGGCGATTTATACAGTTATGCTTTTTCAATGGAATTCAGAACTTAATTTTTTTCCAAGACTAACAATTATATCTTTCTTTGGCTTTTTATCTATTTTGCCTTTTTATTTTGTAGAGCATATTTATTTTGAAAAAACTTTATTCAATGAAGAATTTTATTATTGGATTTTGTTTGCAGCAATTTCTCCAGGTATAATCGCTTTCTCACTATACACATTAACTATTAAATACTTAGGACCATCAACAACCGGTTTCACACTATACCTCTACACAATTTATGGAGCTTTTTATGGAATAATATTTTTTTCTGAGATTTTGGAGAATTATCATTTAATAGGTACCATATTTGTATTTTTTGGTATTTATTTGGTAAGAAGAAAAAGTAAAAATGAAATTAAAGCCTAAAATGTTATTTGCAAAAATTCTGTTTTATATTTTTATTATTTATTTTGGAGTTTCTTTAATAGTTTATTTTTATCAAAGAAAATTATTATACCATCCTGGTGAAAATAATTATTTAGATGAGGGACCTTTATCTCACAAAATCGAAAAAGTAATTATTCAATCTGATAATGATCTAGTTGGATGGTATTACAAAAAAAATAATAACTTTAAAACCTTACTTTTTTTTCACGGAAATGCTGGAAAATTAGATAATAGAATTTATAAACTTAATGAGTTTGCAGATTTAGATTTAAACTATTTAATTTTTGCATATAGAGGCTTTAGTGGAAACAAAGGCAAACCAACAGAAATTGGACTTTATAAAGATGCAATTAAAGCCAAAGAATGGCTTAATCAAAACAATATAGAAGATAAAGATATTGTTCTCTATGGAGAGTCTCTTGGTACTGCTGTAGCAATAGAGACAGCAAGTAACAATTTATTTGCAGGTATAATATTAGAGTCCCCTTTTACATCCATGGAGATTCTGGCGCAAAAATATTACCCATATCTTCCTGCAAAAATTATTTTAAAAGATAAATACAAATCTATTGAAAAAATTAACAAAATAAAGTTTCCCATGCATGTGATGCATGGGAAAAAGGATAATATTGTACCATTTTATATGGGTGAAGAAATATTTAATAAATATGTTGGTGTTAAGTCAAATTATTTTAATGACAACGACGACCATATGATGGAATTTAATAAAAATTTAATTCAATCAATTGACAATTTTATAAAAAGTTTAAATTAAGACATAATTTAAACAAATCCACATCACTTTTAAATTCTAATTTTAGATATGTTTAAATTCCTTTTATTACTTTTTTTATTAATATTGCCAACAAAACTTAGTTCAGAAATAAATAATGATTACTATGATAACAATTATTTTCATATTGGAAAAATGAACTCTTACAATAGTGAGTTCATTCTATATTTTAAAACACGGAAGAAAGCTATTTTAGCAAAGGGAGAATTTTCTAATTATATTAATGATTTTCCACAGGACTTATACTTATATGATAAAAATTTAAATAAAGATTACCCTTTAATTTCATATGACTGGTTTCCAAAAAAAGTTAAAAAAATATCAAAAAAATATAATTACCCACTTTTCCCAGAGGATTTTGCTTACTATTTATTAAATGACAACAACACTTTAATTTTGATAAGTGCAAAAAAAAATTTTAATGAAAATTTAAAATATGACATAAAAAATAATAAGTTAGAAATTGCTAAGACTTCTGGCAAATTAAATTTTATAATCTCTTCTTATGCTGAAAACTGTGGTTATAAATCTCTAAAAAATAATTTTGAGTGCAATATTTATAAACCTTTAATTTCTAAAAATTTGCTTAATTAACTTGGGTAAAAGCATTTGCAAACTTCTCAGCTTCAAATATTTGTAAGTCATCCTCTTTTTCTCCAAGCCCGAGACCAATAATAGGTACTTTATATTTCTTTGAAATCGCAATCAATATCCCACCTTTTGCGGTTCCATCAAGTTTTGTCATTATGATACCTGTGATTGTAAGTAATTTATTAAATTCTTCGATTTGATTAATTATATTTTGTCCCGATGTTGCATCTAAAACCAAAATAACCTCGTGAGGTGCTGTTTCATCACTTTTTTTAATTACATTTCCTATTTTTTTTAATTCATCCATTAAATTCTTTTTATTTTGCAATCTTCCTGCCGTGTCTACTATTACTTGATCTATATTTTGACTTTTAGCTATTTCCATTGCTTTAAAAGCAACTGAAGCCGGATCTGAACCAGGATCTGATTTTACAATTTTAGCATCAACCCTGTTAGCCCATTCTTCTAATTGATCAATAGCAGCTGCTCTAAATGTATCGCATGCTGAAAAAAGAACTTTATTATTATTTTGTATAAATATTTTTCCTAATTTTCCAATAGTAGTTGTCTTACCAACTCCATTAACACCCGAAACTAATATTATATTTGTCTTTTCCTTTTTTAAAAAAAAATCTTTTTTTTCTAGGGGTGTCATTAGTTCTAAAATATAATTATTAAGTATTTCGAAAACTTCCTTGATTGGATCATTTTTAGGATCAATCTTTTTTTGAGCAATTATAGATTTTATCTCTGATGCTGCATCTATACCCACATCTGAGCCGATCAAGAATTCTTCTATTTTATCAAGAGTTACATCGTCAATTTCTTTCTTAACTATTATTTCTTTAAGGCCTGATGCTATATTGCTTGCACTTCTTTTAAATCCGATTTTAAATTTTTCAAAAATACCCATTATATTTTGATATTAATCTTTTCAATTTCAGATACAGGACCTCTCATTTTTATATTTAATTCATTATCAATTTGAATATTTAAAATTCCTGTTGAAAATTCTATTTTTGAATTACTGTTTTGTAGTTGATTTAAATTAGCTGCGACTGCTGTTGCACATGCTGCAGTCCCGCAAGCTTTTGTTAAACCTGCACCCCTCTCCCAAACTTTAATTTTGTAATGTTGATCACTAATTTTCTGAGCTATTGTGACATTGCATTTCTCAGGGAAAACTTCATGATTTTCTATTAATGGTCCATATTTTTTTAAATTTATTTTTTCTATATCCTCGCAAAAATATACTACATGAGGGTTACCAACATTCACTGCAATACCACCATTCATTTTATTTCCGTCAACATCAATCATACCAAGTGATAGATTTTTAGTATCAAGATTTTTACTTAAAGGAATTTTGTTCCACTCTAAATTTGGAGTTCCAATTATCGTTTCAACATCTTTATTATTAAGAACTTTAGATTTTAATATTTTTGAGGATACCAAAATTTCAATTTCTTTTTTATTTTTTTCAATACTTAGTAAATAAGCAACACATCTAGTTCCATTTCCACATGCATCTGAGCGGCTTCCATCCGAGTTAAAAAAAGCAACATCAGCATCAGCTTTTTGACTTTTGTTTATGTAGATCAACTGATCGCACCCTATGAAATCTCTGTCACAAATTTTTAAGATTTGGTCATTTGATAAGTTTAAACTATTTATTCTCTGATCAATAATAACAAAGTCGTTACCTAATCCATCCATTTTAAATGCTTCAAATTCCATATAAATAATACTTAACTTATTTATTGACTTTTTGAACCTCTAATATAATTTACACACACTTCCGCAAAATACAGCAATTTGCGGTGTCTTTGGAAACAAAGAGATCGACACCAGTCAGCGAGGGTTCGCCCACTGGTGCGATACTTGCTGTGCGAAATTATGTTTGAAAATTTAACTAATAAATTTGAAGAAATTTTTTCTTCATTAAAAAAAGCTCCATCTCTTGATGAAAAGCAAGTTGACGAGGGTTTAAAAGGTATAAGGTTGGCTTTGTTAGAAGCCGATGTTTCATTAGACTTAGTTAAGGAGTTTATTAGTAGAGTTAAGCCCAAAGCGCTAGGTCAGGAAATTATAAGATCAACTTCTCCCGGGGATATGGTTGTAAAAATCGTTTATGACGAAATAGTATCTTTTTTAGGTGATAAGAATTCTGAAATCTCCCTTAATGCTGTCCCTCCAGTTCCAATCATGTTAGTTGGATTGCAAGGTTCAGGAAAAACTACAACAACCTCAAAATTAGCAAAATTTTTAGAAAAAAATAATAAGAAAAAAGTAATGATGGCTAGTTTAGACGTTTACAGACCTGCCGCGCAAGAGCAATTGAGACTTTTGGGTGAACAAAATAATATTGAAACTTTGCCAATTATAGAGGGCCAGCTTCCAGCTGATATTTGTAGAAGAGCTTTAAGTGCTGCAAATTTAAATGGTTGTGAAGTAGTTTTATTTGATACCGCTGGAAGAACACAAATAGATTTTCAAATGATGAATGAAATCAAACAAATTGAAACTATTATTAATCCTGCAGAAACTATACTAGTAGCAGATTCTCTAACAGGTCAAATTGCTGCTAATGTAGCCAAGGAATTTAAAAATACAGTAAATTTGAGCGGTATTATACTTACAAGAGCAGATGGAGATGGAAGAGGTGGAGCAGCATTGAGTATGAAATATGTTGCTGAAGTACCCATAAAGTTTCTTGGTATTGGAGAAAAAATTGAGAATTTTGAAGTTTTCCATCCTGATCGAATTGCAAATAGAATTTTGGGAATGGGAGATATCGTTTCCTTAGTTGAAAAAGCTTCAGAAGATTTAGATCAAGAAAATTTAAAGAAAACAGAAGAGAAACTTAAAAAAGGTCAATTCTCGATGGAAGATTATCTTTCTCAATTACGTCAAATGAAAAAGATGGGTGGAATAGAAGGCATAATGTCATTTCTCCCTGGAGTTTCAAAAATTAAATCACAAATGGACCAATCAGGAATAGATGAAAAAATTATAACTCAAAATGAAGCTGTTATTTTATCAATGACAAAGCAAGAAAGAGAAAATCCTAAAATTATAAATGGATCAAGAAAAAAAAGAATTGCTAATGGCTCAGGTACAGACATTGCCACTATCAATAAGTTGTTAAAACAATTTAAGATGATGTCAGAAATGATGAAAAAAATGTCTAAAGGAAACATGAAAGGAATGGCGGATAAAGGGATCCCGCCTGAACTATTTAATCAATTAAAATAAAGGAGATATAAGTAATGTTAAAAATGAGACTATCAATGGGAGGTACTAAAAAAAGGCCAGTATATAAAATTGTTGTGGCTGATAGTAGATTTCCAAGAGACGGAAGGTTTATAGAAAAATTAGGTTTTTATAATCCGTTATTACCGAAGGATAAAAAGGAAAGAATTGGCTTAGATTCCGAGCGAATTAAATATTGGTTAGGTCAAGGAGCTCAGCCAACAACAAGAGTTGCAAGGTTATTGGGAGAAAACGATATAATGCCAATGCCTGAAAAAGGAAACAATCCTCAAAAAGCAATTCCTAAAAAAGATAGAAAAAAAGCTGACGAAGGTGGAGAAGCGAAACCAGAAGGAGATGCATCTAAACCATCAGAAGCACCT
>CACANA010000032.1 GCA_902533775.1 uncultured Pelagibacteraceae bacterium | reverse complement strand
CATGGATGAAAAAAAAGAAAGTTTAAAAAACAAAAATGAAAATGATCTTTTTAAAAGACCTATATACATAGAGGGACTAAAAAATAATATTGATGTTCAATGCTCACTTAAATGGAATGCAAGCTATAGTGAGGATGTATTACCTTATACTAATAATATTTATCAAAAAGATGGAGGAACACATCTTCTTGGATTTCGAAGTGCATTAACAAGAGTAGTAAATAAATATGCAAATGAACAAAACTTATTAAAAAAAAATAAAGTTTCTTTATCAGGTGATGATGTTAAAGAAGGATTAACTTCAGTTCTTTCTATTAAAATTCCTGACCCTAAATTTTCATCTCAAACAAAAGATAAATTAGTCTCATCAGAAGTGAGAAATATTGTCGAAACTATCATTAACGAAAAGCTGTCTATATGGTTTGATCAAAATCCATCAATTTCAAAAATTATCTTAACTAAAATTATCCAGGCTGCTGTAGCACGAGATGTAGCTAGGAAAGCAAGAGAAAATGTAAGAAGAAAAGGAGCCTTAGAATTAACGGGATTGCCTGGAAAATTAGCTGATTGTCAAAACTCAAAGCAAGATGGCACCGAACTATTTATTGTAGAGGGTGATTCAGCTGGTGGTTCAGCTAAACAAGGTAGAAACCGTGAAAATCAAGCAGTATTGCCACTTAGAGGGAAAATATTAAATACTTTCACAGATCTTAATGGATCAAAAAAAAATGGAAATGCCAGTGATTTAAGAACTAAAAGCTTGTCAAAGATGATTTCATCAAATGAAATAGTTACATTGATAAATGCACTCGGACTTGATCCAAAAAATGAGGACATAGATCTTAAAGATTTAAGATATGGAAAAATAATAATAATGACAGATGCTGATGTTGATGGCTCACATATAAGAGCATTGTTATTAACATTTTTTAATAATAAACCATTTGATAAATTAATTGAGTTTGGACATGTTTACCTTGCGCAGCCACCTTTATTTAAAATTAATAAAGGAACTAAAAGTATATATATCAAAGATGAAAACGAGCTTGAAAGTTATTTAATAAAAAATTCAAAGGATATTAAAAAATATAAAAAGTATTCTAAAGAATTTAATAATATTCTCCAAAGTGAAAAGTCTAAACTTAACATTCAAAGATTCAAAGGACTTGGAGAAATGAATCCTGATGAACTATGGAATACAACTTTAAATCCTGAAACAAGAAATTTGTTACAGGTCCAATATTCGAAGAATAGTAAAAAAGATCAAGATTTGATACAAACTTTAATGGGTAATGATGTTTCTTCAAGAAAAGATTTTATTGTTGAAAATGCAATAAATGTTTCAAACTTAGATATTTAGATGGATCTAAAAAAATCTGTCAAAGCAGCATCATTGAATAAGTCTACATATATAAATTTAAGATGGATTGGAATTTTAGGACAGTTTATAACTATAAACACAGTAAAGTTTATTTTTGGTTTTGAATTCGACTTTATTTTATCTAATCTAATAATTTTTATTGGAGTTTTAAGCAACTTCTACTTAATGTTTTTTTATAAAAAACCAATACTTTCAAATATAACTTCTTTTAATTTTTTATCTTTAGATATTCTTCAATTGAGTGCTTTACTTTACTTATCTGGGGGTATTTTAAATCCATTTTCAATATTTCTTTTGATACCAAGTGTATTCGCTGCATCCAATTTAAATATTAAAACAAATATTGCTTTAATATTAATTACTTTAGCTTCGATTATATTTTTAACTTTCTATCATTATGAACTGCCTAAACCATTAGATGAATATAGTATTAGCATGTACTATTATTATTCAATTCCTCTGGCATTGATAATTGCATTATTTTTTCTGAATTATTTTGCATTTATTTTTGGACAAGAAACAAACCTCAGGAAAGATGCATTAGATAAAATCCAAGAAGTAATTTCTAAAGAACATGAGCTAGTTTCACTTGGAGGACAAGCTGCAGCTGCAGCTCATTCATTTGGAACTCCTTTGTCTACTATTAAAATTATTTCTCATGATCTTTTTGATCAATTTAAAGATAATGATGATGTAAAAAAAGATCTCGAACTATTAATTAGTCAAGTTAATAGGTGTAATGATATTTTAAAGAAACTAACATTAAATCCTACGATAGAAGATGATTTTATTGATAAAAACAAAACGCTTTACGATTATATTAGTGAGATAGTTAACTCATTTAAGGAAATTTCAAATAAGAATTTCAATATTGATACAGAGCAAGATTCCAACTCATTTGAAATATTAAAATCTGTTGAAATTGTTTATGGTTTGAGGAATTTCATTGGAAATGCTAACAAATTTTCAAATGAAAATATCTATATTGTTATCAAAAGCGACAGTCAAAAGACTGAAATAACAATAGAGGATGACGGTCCTGGTATACCAAAAGATATAATTAATAAGATTGGAGAGCCTTATATTAAGACACTTAAACCTAAAGATAATAAAAAAACTGGATTAGGCTTAGGGATTTTTATAGGCAAAACTTTGTTAGAAAAAAATTCTGCCAAAATAACAATTAGGAATTCAGAAACTAGAGGCGGAGCGGAAGTAAAAATAGAGTGGGAAAATAATAATTTAAAAAAATTAGTGTAATTTTTTATTATTTTCAAACAAACCACTTAGCTGACCAATCATTACATCACCTAACTCTTGAACATCAGCAATTTTTATAGCTTTTTTGTAATACCTCGAAACATCGTGACCAATACCTATTGCAAGAATTTCGATATCGCTTTTGCTCTCTATTGATTTTACGGTTTGCTTTAAATGTTTTTCTAAAAAATCACCCGAGTTAACAGATAATGTTGAGTCATCAACTGGAGCTCCATCCGAAATAACCATAAGAATTTTCCTTTCTTCTTTTCTTTTCTTAAGTCTGTTGAAAGCCCAAGTAATAGCTTCTCCGTCAATATTTTCTTTAAGCAAACCCTCTTTTAGCATTAAGCCTAAATTTTTTTTTGATTGTCTCCAGTGAGTGTCAGCAGATTTATAAATTATGTGTCTTAAATCATTTAAACGTCCTGGATTTTTTAATTTTCCAAGTTTATTCCACTTTTCTCTACTCTTACCGCCTTTCCAATTCTTTGTTGTGAAACCAAGAATTTCTACTTTAACTGAACATCTTTCAAGTGTTCTAGATAATATGTCGGCACAAAGAGCGGCAATAGTAATTGGCCTTCCCCTCATTGATCCAGAATTATCTATGAGTAAAGTCACAACTGTATCTTTAAACTCTAAATCTTTCTCTTTTTTAAAAGAAAGAGAATTATATGGATCAATTATTATTCTTGGTAATTTTGAACTATCTAATAAACCTTCTTCAAGATCAAATTCCCAAGATCTATTTTGTTTTGCAAGTAACTGTCTTTGCAATTTGTTTGCGAGTTTCGTAATTATGTCTTGGAAACTAGTTAACTGTTGATCTAAATTTTTTCTTAATTTTGAAATTTCCTCTGAGTTTTCTAATGTTTCTGCTTTTGCTGTCTCATCAAATTCCGAAGTATATATTTTATATTCTTTATTACTTATTCCTAAATTTTTTTTCTGAACAATATTTTCTATTTCATTATTTTCAGCATCATCATTTCCTAGTTGTTCATCAAGTCTAAATTCATTCATTTCGTCAGAACTATCAACTCCTTCATTAATACTGTCTTCCTCTTCTCTTTCCTGAGAGTCTCCACTATCTGTTTTTTGATCATCTTTTGAATTATTGTTATCTTGCTCATCTTCTTTCTGCTCTTCCCTTTTGTTTTCTTCTTCGGATTCGAAGATTTCCATATTCTGAAGAATTTCTGATATTTTAGAATTGTATATGTCCTGATTCTCTGCATTTTCTTTTAAAAAGTCTATGTGTTTATCTAAAGATTTTTCAAAATCATCTTTCCAGTATGATAAAATTTTTTCAGCACTTTCATTTAAATTTACGTTCATTATTTTATTAAGCATGTAATATTCAAAAGCTTCAGAAACATTAGATTCCTCTTTCTTTTTTATATTTTCAGATTTTGCCATACCAATCTTATTGTTATATTTGGCCATTAAATTTTTAGAAATTCCCCTCATCATTTGTGATCCTAAAAGTTCATATCTTATTTTTTCAGAAATTTTATACAGCGTATGGCAAGTAGGTGTTTTTGGAATATTTTGTTCCAATGTAGAATTATCAGAAAATTTCCTTTTTAATGCCTCCGAATCTGCCTCAGCTCTTAATTTTATAAAGTTTTCTTTATCTTTTAAATTATCAAATTTAGAAATATTAAATTCTTTTAAATTTTTTTTGTCTTTTAATGGATATGTTTCGCCTGAAATGGCTTTAATCGTTGAGTTTAAAGCTTGTTTAAATTGCTCTTTTATAAGATCATCTTTGTTCATTAAACTTGAATATTTATCATCGACTCTGGCAGTTCTTCTCCAAAACATCTTTGATAATATTCAGCGATTGTATTCTTTTCTACGTCATCACATTTATTTAAAAAAGTTACTCTGAACGCATAACCCACATCTTTAAATATTTCTGAATTTTCTGCCCAATGTAGTACCGTCCTAGGACTCATAACAGTTGAAATATCCCCAGCCATAAATCCTTTTCTAGTAAGTGTCGCAACTTTTATCATGTTTGCAACTTTCTCTTTACCTTTATTATTATCTAAAGATTTATTTTTTCCTAAAATAATTTCCATTTCTTTTTCTAAAGCTAAATAATTTAATGTTGTTACGATATTCCATCTATCCATTTGTCCCTGGTTTATTTGTTGTGTTCCATGATAGAGACCAGTTGTGTCTCCTAAACCAACAGTATTTGAGGTTGCAAATAATCTGAAATATTTATTTTGCTTAATGACCTTATTCTTATCTAATAAAGTGAAATTTCCTTCAGCTTCCAAAACTCTTTGAATTACAAACATCACATCTGGTCTACCGGCATCATATTCATCAAATACTAAAGCTACTGGATTTTGTATCGACCAAGGAAGAATTCCCTCCTTGAATTCTGTCACTTGTTTTCCATCTTTGATTACAATTGAGTCTTTACCAATTAAATCTATTCTACTAACATGACTATCTAAATTAATTCTGATACATGGCCAATTCAATCTGGCTGCAATTTGTTCTATATGTGTGGATTTACCTGTTCCATGATAACCTTGCACCAAGACTCTTTTATTAAATGAAAATCCAGAGAGGATTGCTAAAGTTGTATCTTTATCAAATTTATAAGTTTTATCTATATCTGGCACATAATCAGTTTTTTTTGAAAATGCGTCCACTTCCATATCAGAATCTATACCGAATGTTTGTTTAATCGATAATTTAATATCTGGGGTCTGTTCAATATTTGTTGTCAATTTTGTCCTTATAAGTATTTTTTAATTGGGTATAAGCCAAAGTTATCACTTTAAGCTTATCTTCAAATTTTTTATTGCCAGCATTCATATCAGGGTGAAATTTTTTCACAAGTCTTTTGAATTTTTCTTGTATTTTGGCCCATTTTAAACCAACCCCAACACCCAAAATTTCAAAGGCTTTAAGATCATTACTATTAAAATTAAACTTATTCATATGATTCAAATTACTAAAATCTTTAAATTTTCCATTTTCATCTTTTAAAGTATTATTCCACAATATTTTGAAAAAATTGTCTGAAGAGCTGAAACTCTGCGTTGGCTTATGCCATGTCATGTCAGACTTTAAAAAGTTGATTACTTGTTCGTCGCTCATACCTGAAAAATAATTCCAGCTTTTATTAAACTCTCTTACATGCTCTAGACATAGAAGCCTATATTCTTTGCTGTTATCCTTTTCTTTTGGAGCTTTGTAAAGTCCCTCCTTATTGCAATTATTCCATTCACAAATATTTTTCATATAATATAATATCAAGTTTAATGGATATTAATCAACTTTCAAAAAAAATTGAAAATAAACTTTTGAATGACAACTCTATAAAAAATGTAAAGATAATTGATAACACCTATAAGCATTTAAAACACAATTCACATCAGAAAGGCAAATATCATATTAAGTTAGAAATAAATTCTGAAATATTAAAAAAAACGAATAGAATTCAGTCTAATAAATTAATCTACAAAATTTTAAGCGAAGAATTGAAAACTGATATTCATTCTTTACAAATAAGCTTTATTTAATTCTTTTAATAAAAACTTGTTCAATTCACCAGATTTGGCCTGATAATTTAGGTTTAATTTTCCAAAATTCCTTATTAAAATTAAGTTTATACTATCTGATTTATTTTTTTTATCACTTTTCATAAAATTAATAATTGATGTAATTTTCATTTTATTAAAAAGGTCTTTATATTTATTTTTAATTTCGATCTTTTTTATATGATTATTTATTAATTCTGAATTTGAATTTGAAATAATTTTTTTTTCTTTACTAAAATTTACAGCATTCATTAAACCAAATATAACAGCTTCTCCATGATTTAATTTTTTTGAGTAACCAAGGGTAGCCTCATATGCGTGAGCAAATGTATGGCCAAGATTTAAAGATTTTCTTAAATTTTTTTCTTTTTCATCCTTTTCAATAATTTTTTTTTTTAATAAACAGCTATTTAAAATTGCATTAATTATAAAATTTTCTTTTAGGTTTAAAATCTTATTAAAATTTTCATCTAAAAAAATAAAATTTTTTTTGCTATCAATTAAACTACTTTTTAGTATTTCAGCATATCCACATATAATTTCTCTTTTGGGGAGGGTACGTAGTAAATTAATATCTGAAATTACTAAATCTGGCTGATAAAAACTTCCAACAAGATTTTTTCCAAATTTATTATTAATACCTGTTTTTCCGCCTATAGAAGAGTCAACTTGAGCTAATAAAGTGGAGGGTATGTTAATAAATTTTATTCCTCTTTTAAATGTGCTGGCTGCATATCCAACTACATCTCCGGTAATTCCTCCACCAAATGAAATTATACAGTCTTCTCTATAAAAATTATTTTTAAATAAAACATTATGTATTTTATCAATACTAAAGTTACTTTTATTTTTCTCATTTGCATTAAAATTTAAAGTATAAATTTTTTGATTTTTTAAATTTCTTAAGAGTAATGTTCTAAATTTTTTTGGTATTTTACTGTCAATTACTATTAAACATTTTGAAAATGACAATTTATTTTTCTTTAAAATATTTCTTAATTTTGAAATTAGATTGGTACCAATATGAACTTCGTAATTTTTACTTTTAGTTTTAACCCTTATTGTTTTTTGTTTCATATTTTTTTACAATTTTATTTGCTATTTCATTTTTATTTAGCTGATCACAATTAATTGTGAAGTCTGCCAAACTATATATTTTAGCTCTTTCATTTATTAGTCTCTCTAGATCTGTTTCACTTAATGTCATAGCCAAAGGTCTTTTTTTGCTACCATTTATTCTTTTAATTATTATATCTTTTTTCCAATTCAACCAAAAACTAAAAGAACTCTTCTTACATTCTCTCCTAATATTAGTATTAATATATGCACCTCCACCTAATGATAGAATTTGTTTCTCACCTTTTAAACATGATAATGTTATTTCTTCTTCACATTCACGGAAGTATTTTTCTCCCTTTTTTTTGAAAATTTCTGCAATTTTCATTTTTTCTTTTTCTTCAATTTTATTATCTATATCAATAAATTTAAGTTTGGTTTGTTTAGAAATCAATTTTCCTATTAATGTCTTTCCAGAACCCATCATACCAACTAAAACTAGATTTTTATTTGATTCCATATATTTCTAAGTTGAAAAAACACAAATATGTCTTATTTTGATTTTACAAAATTATATGCTTTTAAAACATTATACTACAAAGGAATATAACATAATATGAAATTTGCAATTAAAGCTGGAATAATTTTTTTTATATTAATTTTGTCTGTTGTTGTTTTGAGCCAGATTGATTTCCCATCCCCTAACAAAAAAATTGAAGTAATTTTGCCTAATGAAAATTTTAAAACAATTAAGTAAAACAATATCCAAACTAACGTTAATTTTATTTTTTTGCACTTGTTCTTTTGCTAATGAACCCATTGATATATGGAAAATTGAAAAAAAAGACATCATTAACAAAGAAAATTCTACTTCAAATATAAACGCAAGTAATAATCTAAATACTAATACAGCATTATCAGTTCAATCTAGTTCTGAGATATTGATAAATAAAGAAATCGAGTCATCCACTATAAAATTAGCAGGATTATATGATCCTGCACAGAATGGTTTAAAAATTGATATGTGGTCGAACAGTGATGGTGAGTTAATTAAAAGTATATTAAATAAAAATTTAAATAGAAACTTATCTGAATTTTCAAAAAAAATATTAGACATAGCTTTACTAACAAACTCATATATTCCTACAAATAATATTACAGAAGAGGAATTTTTAGAGTTTAAATTTAATCATTTAATAAACAAAAAAGATTTTGAATTAATTAAAGAATTTTTAATTAATAATTCCGAAGTTTCTAATAAAAATAAATTGATTAAATTTTACTCAGAATATTTTCTTTCAAACTCCGAAGTAAAAAAAGCATGTGAAATTTTTAATATTAGTGGTGCTATTACTGATAAGTATTTAAATAATTTTAAAATTTATTGTTTAATTCTAGAAGATAAAAAAGAACAGGCTCAACTACTTTTCGATTTGTCAAAGGAGTTGGATGAGATTGATACTTTTTTTGAAAATAAATTTAATATATTAATGGGTTATGCAAGCAAAGATGAAATAATTTCAGACGAAAATATTTTATATTTTCACTTATCTCATAAAACAAATAATGACTTTAATTATGAGCCAAAAATGGACTCACCTAGATATATCTGGAGTTATTTGTCATCATCAAATATTCTTAAAAATGCAAATTCCTTTGATATTGAAAATCCAGAAGATTTAAGATTATTGGAAAGAGCAACTCATGAAAATGTATTTGATGAGAGAGAACTACTGGATACATATAAAAAATTTCAATTTAACATAACACAGCTATTAAACGCCAAAGATGCATATAAGCTACTTCCAGATTATGAGGGCAGAGCTTTATTATATCAAAGATTACTTTTATCTGTTGATGTCGAGCAAAGATTAAGTATGGCGTCTGAATTATATAAATCTTTCCAAAAAAAAAAGTTAGATAATGCGTTTGATAATGAAATCAAAGTCATTTTAAAAAAAATAAAAAAAGATGATGTTCCATCAAATTTTACTACTTTTTATGACAATCATACCCAGAATAAGTTAACAAAAGAGAGAAAGATAAAATTTAATAATAAAAAAATACATCAGTCAAAATTAC
>CACANA010000031.1 GCA_902533775.1 uncultured Pelagibacteraceae bacterium | reverse complement strand
AAAAAAACATCGTTTTTAAATAAGGCCAATAGTGCATTTATTGAAGAAATGTATGTAAAATTTATAAATAAAGATCCATCTCTCTCTGAAAGTTGGATTGAATATTTCTCAAGTGTAGATGAGGATATGAGGATATTAGTCGACGAGATAAATGGACCGTCGTGGAAACCTTTTTCAAAAAAAATTAATATTGAGGATGTCGAGAAAACAGCTAAAGAAAATGAAAAAAACAAAGAAAATTCTAGCAAGTTTAATTTCCAAGTAATAGCAAATTCAAATAAAAATTCAATAAGTGCTGTAGCCTTGATAAGAGCTTATCGCTTAAGGGGACATCTATTATCAAAATTAGATCCTTTAGAATTGATGAAGTCAGAATATTTAGACGAATTACATCCTGAGTACTATGGTTTTAAAAAAGAAGATTATGACAAAGAAATTTTTCTAAACGGAATAATAAATAAAAAAAGTGCAAATATTAGAGAAATACTTAAGTTTTTAAAAAAAACTTATTGTGGTCCCATAGGTTATGAGTACATGCATATTTCAAATCCAACTGAGAGAATGTGGTTTAGAGATAGAGTTGAAAAAGATGAGAATGCACTCAAGTTTACAAAAAATGGAAAGCAAGCAATTTTAAATAAATTAATACAAGCAGAGGGATTTGAAAAATTTTTAAACACAAAATATGTTGGTACTAAAAGATTTGGTTTAGATGGTGGAGAAAGTTTAATACCTGCTCTTGAGCAAATTATAAAAATCGGAGGACAATCCAAAATAAAAGAAGTTAAAATAGGAATGTCACATAGAGGAAGACTAAATGTCTTAGCAAACGTTTTACAAAAGTCTTATAAAAGAATTTTTAATGAATTTGCAGGTGAAATGGATGGTTCAGAAGATGGTGCTGGAGATGTCAAATACCATTTAGGAGCCTCATCTGATAGAGAATTTGATGGAAATCCTGTACACGTTAGCTTAACAGATAATCCTTCACATTTAGAGGCAGTTAATCCTGTTGTTCTTGGACAAACTAGAGCTAAACAATTTTTTCACAAAGACAAAGAAAGAAATAAAGTTATACCAATATTAATTCACGGCGATGCTGCATTTGCTGGGCAAGGAATAGTAGCAGAGTGTTTTGCGATGTCCGGACTTCCTGGTCATAACACTGGAGGGACAATCCATATTATTGTTAACAACCAAATTGGATTTACAACAAGTCCTAGATTTGCGCGATCTTCCCCTTATCCTTCTGATGTAGGTAAAATGGTTGATGCACCAATCATTCATGTTAATGGAGATGATCCTGAGGCAGTTGTTTACGCAACTAGAATAGCAACTGAGTTTAGATTAAAATTTAATAGAGATGTTGTAATTGATTTAATATGCTACAGAAGATTTGGACATAATGAGGGAGATGAGCCATCTTTCACCCAACCACTTATGTACAAAAAAATTAGATCTCATCCATCTACAATTAAAATTTATGGTGAAAAGCTCATAAATGAAGGACTTTTTACGAAACAAGATTTAGATCAACAAATTATTGATTTTAAAAATTTATTAGATGATCAATTTAAAAATGCGAAAGATTATAAACCTAAAATTAGATGGTTTGAGGGAACTTGGTCGAGATATAAACCCGAAAGAGGTAAAGATAAAAGAGGTGTAACTGGATCAGATTTGAAAATTTTAAATAATATTTCTGACAGAATACATGTTTTTCCAACTGATAAAAATATTCACAAAACCATAACAAAAATTATGGAAAATCGAAAAAAAACTATTAATGAAGGCTCAGGAATTGATTGGGCAACAGCTGAGTCTTTAGCATTTGGTTCATTATTAGTTGAAGGTTATCCAATAAGGTTAGTAGGTCAGGACTCAGGTAGAGGTACCTTTAGTCAAAGACACTCAGTTTTAAGAAATCAAATTGATAATTCAAGGTATATACCTTTAAACAATATATCTAGTAACCAAAAAAATTTTGAAATTGTAGATAGTTTTTTATCTGAACTTGCAGTTTTAGGATTTGAATATGGATACAGTTTAGTAGAACCGAATACATTGACAATTTGGGAAGCTCAATTTGGAGATTTTGCAAATGGTGCTCAAGTAATTATTGATCAATTTATATCTTCTGGTGAAAGAAAGTGGAAAAGAGCATCAGGACTGGTTATGTTATTACCCCATGGTTATGAAGGACAAGGTCCAGAGCACTCCTCTGCAAGATTAGAGAGATTTTTACAATTATGTGCAAATGATAATTTACAAATTATGAATTGTACTACACCTGCAAATTATTTTCATGCTTTAAGGAGACAGATGCACCGTGATTTTAGAAAACCTTTAATTATAATGACACCTAAGTCACTTTTAAGAAATAAATATTGTGTATCAAATTTAGAAGATTTTAGTAAAAAAAATTCTTTTCATAGAGTGCTATGGGATCATGCTAGAGATATTAAGCAAAAAGGTTTTATTAAGTTAAAAGAAGATAAAAAAATTAGAAAAGTAATATTATGCTCTGGAAAAATTTATTTTGATCTTCTCGCGGCAAGAGAGAAACTAAAAATCAATGATGTGATTTTGTATAGAATTGAACAACTATATCCTTTCCCTGCAAAAAGTTTGGTTAAAGAGCTAAAACCATTTGCAAAAAATTCAAAATTTTATTGGTGCCAAGAGGAGCCCAAAAATATGGGTGCTTGGTTTGCTGTTAGAGATTATATACAATGGACATTAGAGACTATTAAGGCTAAAAACAATGCAATTTCTTACATTGGAAGAAGTCCAGATGCTACACCTGCTACAGGTTATGCAAGAAGACATAATTCTGAACAACAAGAAATTATAAATAAAGTATTTGAATAAATGAGTGAAAAAATATTAGTTCCAGTTTTGGGAGAAAGTATTACAGAGGCTACGGTCACGAAATGGTTAAAGAAAAAGGGTGATAACGTAGTTGCTGATGAAGCTGTAGTAGAATTAGAAACTGACAAAGTAAACTTAGAAGTTCCTGCACCTGCGAGTGGTGTTATATCAGAGATCAACTCAAAAGATGGTGATACAGTTGAAGTTGGAACTGTATTAGGAATGATTTCAGAAGGTGGTGCTCTTAAAGAAGAAAAGGAAGCTGAGCCGGTTAAAGGAAACGTTGAAAAAAATAATGTAATAAATTTAGAAATCGAAAAGAAAAAAGATACAAAAAAAACTCAAGAACCTTTATTGCTTGATGAAGAACCATTGGTATTAATTGATGAAGTTGAAGAAACCAAGCCTATTAAACAAAACAAAACACTTTCTCCTGCTGTAAGAAAAATGGTTGTTGAAAATAAAATTAATTTAGATGAAGTAAAAGGGACAGGTAAAGATGGTAGAATTTTAAAAGGTGATTTAATAAGTTTAATGGGAGCTAACCCTCAACCTAACGAAAGAAAAATTCAATACGGTGAAGAAGAACGAATTAAAATGTCAAGACTAAGACAAACGATTGCTAAACGTTTAAAAGAGGCTCAAAATAATGCAGCTATGCTCACAACGTTTAATGAGGTTGATATGTCAAATATAATCTCGATGAGAAAAGATAACCAGGAAGATTTCCAAAATAGTTATGGAATTAAACTTGGCTTCATGTCCTTTTTTGTGAAAGCTTGTATAGTAGGATTAAAATTATTTCCTGCAATAAATGCTGAAGTTGAAAATGATGAAATGGTTTATAAAAATTATTATAATGTGAGCTTTGCAGTAGGAACTGAAAAAGGATTAGTAGTTCCAGTATTAAAAAATGCTGATGAAATGTCTTTTGCTGACATTGAAAAAAACATAAAAGATCTGTCAGACAAAGCAAAAAATGGTAGTCTTACCATAGAGGATCTTCAAGGGGGAACGTTTACAATTAGCAACGGAGGTGTGTATGGATCAATGTTATCTACTCCTATTTTAAACCCTCCACAATCAGCAGTTCTTGGAATGCATAATATTGTTGAAAGACCTGTTGTTGTTGATGGTGAGATAAAAGCTAGACCCGTAATGTTTTTAGCATTGTCTTATGATCATAGAATAATTGATGGAAAAGAATCTGTAAGTTTTTTAAAAACTGTTAAAGAAAACTTAGAAGATCCAAGAAGGTTATTTTTAAATTTATAATATGTCAGAAAAATTTGATGTTACAGTAATTGGTGGTGGTCCTGGTGGTTATGTTTGTGCAATTAGATTGTCTCAACTTGGACTTAAAATAGCATGCATAGAGTCTAGAGGATCTCTAGGGGGGACATGTTTAAATATTGGATGCATCCCATCAAAAAGTTTACTTAATTTATCTGAAAAATTTCACAGTGCTAAAAATTTTGAAAAAATTGGAATCGAGACTGGAGAAATAAAACTCAATTTAGATAAAATGATGAAAAATAAAGACAAAGCTGTAACAGTTTTGACTAAAGGAGTTGAATTTTTATTCAAAAAAAACAAAGTCACTTATTTTAAAGGCAAAGGTTCATTTGAGAACGAGAATTCAATAAAAATTGAAGGCTTGGAAGGCACTAAAATAATTCAAACTGATAAAACAATAATAAGCACAGGATCAGAGCCAGTTTCATTGCCTGGAGTAGATTTTGATGAAGAGAGAATTCTTTCTTCAACTGGAGCCCTATCTATTCCCAAACTCCCCAATAAAATGATTGTTGTTGGTGGAGGATATATAGGATTGGAAATGGGATCAGTTTGGTCAAGACTTGGTACTGAAGTCACAGTCGTTGAATTTTTAGATCATATCACTCCTGGAATGGATCGAGATATTTCAAATGAATTTATGAAAATATTAAAGAAACAAGGTATAAAATTCAACCTCAATACTAAAGTTGATAAAATAACTAAAAACTCTAACGGTGTTACGGTTGAGACTTCACAAAATGATGGCCAAAAAGTTAAACATGATGTTGATGTTGTTTTAATTTCTGTAGGAAGAAGACCTTATACTAAAAACTTAAATTTAGATAAAGTTGGTGTAAAGTTAGATGAAAAAGGAAGAGTTAAAGTAAATAAAAATTTTGAAACGAATGTTAAAAATATTTATGCAATAGGTGATGTTATTGATGGCCCAATGTTAGCCCATAAAGCTGAAGAGGAAGGAATTGCAGTTGCAGAATTAATAGCAGGCCAATCAGGTCATGTTAATTATGATATTATTCCTGGAGTTGTTTATACATCGCCCGAGGTTGCTTATGTTGGCAAAAGCGAAGAGCAGTTGAAAAAAGAAAATATAGGGTACAAAATTGGTAAATTTCCTTTTATGGCAAATTCAAGAGCCAAAGCAATTGATGAGCCAGAGGGTTTTGTAAAAATTTTGGCTGACCAATCAACTGATAAAGTGCTTGGTGTACATATTATTGGTCCTCATGCAGGAGAAATGATAGCTGAGATGGCCGTCGCAATGGAATTTGGAGCTAGTTCCGAAGATATTGCAAGAACATGTCACGCACACCCAACATTTTCTGAAGCTATAAAAGAAGCAGCATTATCAGTAGATAAAAGACAAATTCACTCTTAATAATTATTTTTCTACATTCAATAAAGCAAATCTTTTAAATTTTTCTTCAAGTTTTATTTTATTATTATTTGCAAAGTCTTTTATTGCTTTTTCAACACTTTCAATTTTTGTAATACCTGCAAAATCATCACAAACAATTTTAGAGTTATTTTTCATATTGTCATAAAGTTTTTGTAAATCACTTAAAACAGTATCGTAACTATGGCCTCCATCTAAAAATACGAAATCAATTTCACTTAAAGGAACTTTTTCTAAAGTCACCCTTGTGTCTCCTTCTATTAGCTCAATATTTTGTGAAAATTTCTTTAAAAAATTTTGAACAGATATCTTTGAATTTAAATTTTCTTTTTTTATGAAATTATAATAGATAGTTTTAAGTGGATTTGAAAACTTTTGATTTTCAAGAAATTTAGGTTCGATCTCATCTACACTTGATGTTTTAGAAGATCCAAATAAATCTAATCCGTAATATCTAAAATCACTACCAAAATTTGTCTTTAACAATTCACATATATTTCTTGATGTAACACCACAAAAAACACCAATTTCTAGAACATTTTTTGGCTTATATTCCTCAACTAAACTCAAAAAATTGTCCCCGTAAGGTTTTTTTAAACCTGATTTTCTCCAGTAATAATTATATTTCATTTGATCTATTTATATATTTTTAAGATATAAAAAAACTAAAATTAAATATTTATGAAATATCCAGTTTTGTTGCCAAATATCTTTGATTATCCTTTTACATATGAAAGTGATATTAAATTAAAAGCAGGAGATTATGTAAAAGTTCCATTTGGTAAGAAAAATATTATTGGTGTAATTTGGGATTTTTTTGAAGAAAAGAATAATAAGGAATTTAAATTAAAATCTATAATTGAAAAAATAGAAATTGAACCGCTAAGTAAAAAGACAATGAATTTTCTAAAGTGGTTTTCCAATTACAATATTGTGCCCCTAGGAATGTGTTTAAAACTGCATTTGATTAATGACGAAAATTTAAAAATAAAAAATGACAAAGATTTATTAAAATATACTCTATCAAATGAAAAAGAAAGTTATCAACTTTCTGAAGAGCAAGATAAAGCTTATAAAGAGTTATCCAAAAATCACACCAGTTTTAGAGTTCATTTGCTTCAAGGTACAACCGGTTCAGGAAAAACAATAGTTTATTTTAAAGCTATTGAAAAAATTATAAATATAGGATTGCAAGCTCTAATTTTATTACCAGAAATAGGACTAACAAATGAGTTTGAAAAAAAATTTAAATCTTATTTTGGATTTGAAGCTGCAGTGTGGCATTCAAAAGTCAGCCCAAAAAAAAGAAAAATTATATGGAATGGATTATCAGAAGGAAAAATTAAAGTAGTACTCGGAGCAAGATCATCTTTATTTCTGCCATTCAAAAAATTAGGTTTGATAACTGTAGATGAAGAGCACGATCAATCTTACAAACAAGATGAAGGAATTATCTATAATGCTAGAGATATGGCAATATCAAGAGCTAAACACGAAAGCATTCCAATAAATTTAGTAACTGCAGTTCCATCAATCGAAACATATGAAAATATTAAAATTAAAAAATATAATTACTCAAGATTACTTAATCGATATAAAGGTGCAAATTTACCCAAACACCATGTTATCGATCTTTATCAAAATCAACTAGCGACCAAAAGCTCTATATCTCTTAAAACCCTTGAAAAAGTAAAAGAACATTTAAATAAAAAAGATCAAGTTCTCTTTTTCATAAATAGAAGAGGTTTTGCACCCTATGTTTTATGTAAAAAATGTTTAAATGTTTTTACATGCCCAAGGTGTTCTATAAATTTAGTATTTCACAAAAATAAAAAAATTCTTTTGTGTCATTACTGTGGATATAATTCAAAATTAAATAGAGATTGTAAAAAAGGAAATGTTTGTGAGTTTGTATTTAGTGGACCTGGTGTAGAAAAAATTGCAGAGGAGGTTAAAAACCTCTTTCCTAATAAAAAAACAATAATTTTTTCTAGCGACACAATGAATAAAGCATCTGGCAAAGATAAATTGAATAAAATTATATCTGGTGAAATAGATATTCTTGTAGGTACTCAATTAATATCAAAAGGATTTCACTTTCCAAAATTGAATTGTATTGTTGTATTAGATATTGATTTAACTTCTCAAGGACATGATCTTAGGAGCAATGAAAAAAATTTACAACTTTACCACCAGTTATCAGGAAGAGCAGGTAGAACCGGCAAACCAGCTAATATTTATTTCCAAACATACAATTTAAAACCAGAAGTTATAAATCAAATTACAAATGAAGATCCTTTTAAATTTCTAGAAAATGAATTAAATTTAAGAAAGAGGAATAATTTACCACCCTACGAAAGATTTATCGCTTTAATCTTATCTTCATCAAATGAAAAAAAACTTGATATAGATGCATTAAAACTTAAAAATATTTTATCAAAGTCTATAGATGCAAAAATCTTAGGACCAGTAAATGCTCCAATATATAGAATTAATCAAAAATTCAGAAATAGACTATTAATAAGGGCAAAAAAAACATCTAGTGTTCAGAAAAAATTGAAAGATGTATTGAAAAACTTTCAACTCTCAAAAGGAATGAAACTTTCAGTTGATGTTGACCCTATCAGCTTCAATTAGCCCATTAAATCTTACCATTTTTCACAATCTGAGCCTTGAAGACTGATAATTCGTATGTTATCTAAGCGAAATTTTAAACATCTTCACAATTGAGAGTATAAATTGAGCGAAAATAAAATATCAATAACTTCTAATAACAGTTATGCCCAAGCATTATTTGAGCTGGCTAACGAAGATAAATCTTTAACAAAAGTAGAGGAACAAGTCGTTGCAATTAGTAGACTCATAAATGAAAGTGAAGAATTTAAATATTTAATCAAAAACCCTACGACTAGCATTGAGGATTTAACTAAAGTTATTGAAACAATTTCTGAAAAAAACAATTTTGATAATCTTTTAAAAAGATTTCTAGTTTTTTTAATTCAAAAAAGAAGATTTTTTTATTTAGAAAAAATTTTAAGTGACTTTATAGAGGTATGTTCGAAAGCTAGAGGTGAAATAAAAGCAGAGCTTTTTTCAGCTAAAGAACTTAATGAAACAGATATTTCTAAAATTAAAGAAGAGCTATCCCAAAACTTTGGAGCAAAGATACAGTTAAATTATAAATTTGACCCAAGTTTAATTGGTGGCTTGGTATTAAAAGTGGGAAGTACAATGGTAGATAATTCTATTAAAAATAAACTGCAACAAATTCAAAAACAAATGATAGAGGCATAAATGGAAATAAATCCTTCAGAAGTAACAAAAATATTAAAAGAACAGATAAAAAAACTTGGCGATAGAGCTGAAGTTTCAGAGGTCGGACAAGTATTGTCTGTTGGAGATGGAATTGCAAGAATTTATGGCCTGGATAATGTTCAAGCAGGAGAAATGGTTGAGTTTTCTGATGGATCTAAAGGAATGGCATTAAACTTAGAGAGTGATAACGTTGGTGTTGTTATATTTGGCGATGATAGAGAAATTAAAGAGGGTGATACTGTAAAAAGAACTGGTGCGATTGTTGATGTACCAGTTGGAAAACAACTTTTAGGAAGAGTTGTTGATGGATTAGGAAATCCAATTGATGGAAAAGGAGCTTTAGATAAAAGTTTAGAAAGAAAAAGAGTTGAAGTTAAAGCTCCAGGAATTATTCCACGACAATCAGTTGGAGAACCAATGCAAACAGGTTTAAAAGCAATTGATAGTTTAATTCCTGTTGGAAGAGGGCAAAGAGAACTTATAATTGGAGATCGTCAAACTGGTAAAACCGCAGTAGCTATCGATACAATTATCAATCAAAAGAAAATTAATGAGTCAGATGATGAAAGTAAAAAACTTTATTGTATATATGTTGCAATTGGACAAAAAAGATCAACTGTTGCTCAGATCGTAAAAACCTTAGAGGATGCTGGTGCAATGGAATATACGACTATAGTTTCCGCAACAGCCTCAGACTCTGCGCCTCTTCAGTTTTTAGCTCCTTACACAGGATGTACTATGGGAGAATATTTTAGAGATAATGGAATGCATGCTTTAATTATTTATGATGATTTATCTAAGCAAGCAGTTGCATATAGACAAATGTCATTATTATTAAGAAGACCACCGGGGCGTGAAGCATACCCTGGAGATGTGTTTTATTTACATAGTAGATTATTAGAAAGAGCTGCCAAATTAAGTGATGAAAATGGTGGGGGTTCTTTAACTGCGTTACCAATTATTGAAACACAAGCAGGCGATGTCTCTGCATACATTCCAACAAATGTAATTTCTATTACAGATGGACAAATATTTCTAGAAACTGAATTATTCAATCAAGGAATAAGACCAGCAGTAAACGTTGGATTATCAGTATCCAGAGTTGGATCAGCTGCACAAACTAAAGCAATGAAATCTGTGGCTGGATCAATTAAATTAGAGTTAGCTCAATACAGAGAAATGGCAGCTTTTGCTCAATTTGGATCTGATTTAGATGCATCTAC
>CACANA010000030.1 GCA_902533775.1 uncultured Pelagibacteraceae bacterium | reverse complement strand
TGCCCACATAACTTTACTGTGAAAATAATAAACAGATCCAACAGCTGTAACTAGTGTTGCTATAGATGTAGCTAAAGGCCAAGGACTAGGGTCAACTAAATGATAATCATGTTTTTGACCTGATGTAGACATTTATTTTAACTCTCTTTTTTTTCGTTTTTATAATATTCAGATGAGAAAAAAGTATATGACATAGTAACATCTTCAACTCTAGATGTTTTTGGATCATTTACTAATTCTGGATCTAGGTAAAAAACTAGGGTGTAACTTGCCTTTTCCCCCGGATCTAATGTTTGTTTTTCAAAGCAAAAACAGCCTAATTTATTAAAATATGCTCCAAATGATGATGGAGAAACATTATATGTAGCTACAGCAGATGAAATTTCATCTCCCGTGTTTTCCACTTCAAATTTAATTCTGTATACCTTGCCTGGCTGAACATCCATTGTTTTTTGATCAACATCAAAATTCCAATCAAGAGCACTGTTAACGTTGGTATCTAATCTTACATTTATTTTTTTATCTAAAACTATATTAGGAGCCTCTTTGGATATTTGTGTTGTTCCACCAAAGCCAGTTACTCTGCAAAATAAATCATACAAAGGCACAGCTGCAAAAGATAATCCCAACATAAAGACAAAAATTCCTGCTAGAATTAGTGGAGTTAAAGTATTTTTTTTAATCATAGAGGTCTTTCAAATACTCCAATATTAAATAGTGTGAAAATGAATAAGAAAACTATAAATGCAATCAAACCAACTGCTGTCCATAAATTTTTCTTTTTTAATTTTTGATCTTTGATTATCATAAAACTTTATCCACCAAGAAAAAAACAAATATTAAAAATAAGTAAATAATTGAATAGCTGAAAATATGTCTAGCTTTCTTTATGTTAAATTTTCCAACTTTATAGTTGTAAAGCTGGTAACAAATTAAATTATAATAAAATGTAAGTAGTAAACTAAGTGTTAAGAATACTTCACCGACAAATCCAATGTAATATGGGAAAACAATTGTTGGTATCATTAGCAAAGAATAAATTAGAATGTTCTTTTTAGTATCCTGAATTCCATTAGTTACTGGAAGCATTGGAATACCTGCTTTTTTATAATCATCAGCTTTGTATAAGCTTAATGCCCAAAAGTGTGATGGCGTCCAAAAGAAAATTATTAAGAAAAAAGCAATAGACTCCAACGAAATAGAATTTGTTGCTATTGCCCATCCAATTACTGGTGGTAAAGCTCCTGATGCTCCACCTATAACAATATTTTGTGGAGTTTTTCTCTTTAACCAGATTGTATAAACAAATACGTAAAATAATATCGTAAACAATAATAGAAATGCTGATAAAGCATTAGTAACAAAGTATAAGCTTACAACTGAAACAACAGACAGAGATGTTCCAAAATATAATGCTTGGTTTCTGTTCAGCTTTCCTCTTGGAATTGGACGTAAGCACGTTCTAGACATTAATTTATCTAAGTCAGCTTCATACCACATGTTAAGTGCTCCTGCTGCTCCAGCACCAAAGGCTACAATTAATATCCCAATCACTGATTGTTGAAATGATACCGAATTTGGAGCTGTTAACAGACCAACTGCACATGTGAAAATAACAAGAGACATTACTCTTGGTTTCATTAATTTTAATAATTCAGGAATAATACCTAGTTCGTAATATGATTTTTTTACTTTAGAATACGTCGTAGCCATTTTAATCTTTATATCTTAAGAAGTTACTAACTACTAGATTTTTCAGTACCTTCATAATCTTCAAACTTCGGCAATTCATCAAAAGTATGAAAATTTGGTGGCGATGGAACTGTCCACTCTAATGTTGTGGCCCCTTCTCCCCATGGGTTTTGTGCTACTTTTTTCTTTTTTGCAAAAGCGTAGATTAAATTAGCGAAAAATACTACTAAGCCGACTACAGAAATATATGAACCGATTGAAGAAATATAATTCCAATCAGCAAATGCATCCGGATAATCAGCGTATCTTCTTGGCATTCCGGCTAATCCTAAGAAATGTTGTGGAAAGAAAACTAAATTTACACCTATAAAGGTTAACCAAAAATGAAGTTGACCCATCCACTCAGAATATTCATACCCTGACATTTTCCCAAACCAATAATAGAAGCCTGCAAATATTGCAAAAACAGCCCCTAAAGATAGTACATAATGGAAGTGAGCCACAACATAATAAGTATCATGCAATGCGGTATCTACTCCAGCATTTGCTAGAACTACACCAGTTACACCTCCAACTGTAAATAAAAATATAAATCCTAAAGCCCAAACCATTGGGGTTTTGAATGATATAGATCCTCCCCACATTGTAGCAATCCATGAAAATATTTTAATTCCTGTTGGGACAGCGATAATCATTGTTGCTGCTAAGAAATACGCTTTAGTATCAGTATCTAAACCTACTGTGTACATGTGGTGAGCCCAAACAACAAAACCTACAATTCCAATTGCTACCATCGCATAAGCCATTCCTAAATATCCAAAAACTGGCTTCTTTGAAAACGTAGATACGATATGACTGATCATTCCAAATCCTGGTAAGATTAGAATATAAACTTCTGGATGACCAAAAAACCAGAATAAATGTTGGAATAATGTTGGGTCTCCACCTGTTTGTGCATCAAAAAATGCTGTACCGAAATTTCTATCTGTTAGAAGCATAGTTATTGCTCCCGCTAATACTGGTAACGAAAGTAATAATAAAAATGCTGTAACTAAAATTGACCATGCAAATAATGGCATCTTATGCAAAGTCATTCCAGGAGTTCTCATATTTAAAATAGTTGTAATAAAATTAACTGCTCCTAAAATTGAAGAAGCTCCTGCGACGTGTAAACTCAAAATTGCTAAATCCATTGCTGGACCTGGTTGACCTGCAGTAGAAGATAGAGGTGGATAAATCGTCCAGCCACCACCAACACCTTGTGCACCTGGAGGTCCATCTACAAAAATTGATGAAAGTAATAAAATAAATGCAACAGGCAATAACCAAAAAGAAATATTATTCATTCTTGGAAATGCCATATCTGGTGCTCCAATCATTATCGGCACGAACCAGTTTCCAAAGCCACCAATCATCGCTGGCATCACCATAAAGAAAATCATTATTAATCCATGACCTGTAACCAAAACATTATAAAGATGGTAGTTACCACCTAAAACATCATCACCAGGATGCATTAATTCCATTCTCATCAAAACTGAAAAAGCTGTTCCAATAACTCCTGCAATAATTGCAAAAATTAAATACATTGTTCCAATATCTTTATGATTTGTAGAATATGCCCATCTCTTCCAACCTGTTGGAGTATGATGATCGTGAATATGTGCCGCTTCTGAACTCATTTTAATTTACTCGCTACTAGTTTTTTATTAATTAAATTTTCATCTTTTGCAAATTTTATCTTCGCCTCTGAAAGCCAAATTTGGTAATCTTCTTCTGAAACTACTTTAACTTCAATTGGCATAAAAGCATGTTTAATTCCACATAACTCAGAACATTGTCCGTAATAAGTCCCAACTTTTTCAGCTTTGAACCAAGTTTCATTTACTCTTCCTGGCATCGCATCCCTTTTAACTCCAAATGCTGGTAATGCCCATGCATGAAGCACATCATTTGCTGTAATTAAAACCTTAACTACTTTATTTACTGGAACAACGACTACATTATCTGTTGCTAATAATCTTGGCTGACCTTCTTTTAAATCCTTCTCTTCGATCATATAAGCATCAAAAATTATATTCTCATCTGGGTACTCGTATCCCCAATACCATTGATATCCAATTGCTTTTATAGTTACATCAGCTTTAGGAATTGCATCTTGTGAATATAAAACTTTAAATGACGGAACTGCCATCACGATCAAGATTAAACAAGGAACTAATGTCCAAACAATTTCAACTAAAACATTATGTGTTCTTTTAGATGGATTAGGATTTCTTGATGCTCTAAATCTTACCATCACATAAAGCATTAAAAATAAAACAAACGCACTTATAGCAACTATGATTGGTACTAACATATAGTCGTGAAACCAAACTATATCTCTCATAGTTTGCGATGCGGGCTCTTGGAAACCTAATTGCCAATTCTTTGGTTGGTTTGCAAACGCCTCAGCTGAGTAAATTAATGCTATAAAAACAAAAAATAGTTTTTTCATTTGTTTTCTATATAGATCGAAAATATTATAAAAAATACTAGAGAATTCGCGACAATTTATCAATTTTGCAAATAATTGATCACAGATAACGCGGATATAACCGCAGTTTCAGACCTTAAAATGTTATCGCTTAGTTTTATCGATTGAGACCCTTTAAAGTTTAGAATCTTTTTAATTTCAACGGCTGAATAATCCCCTTCAGGACCAATTAAAAGACAATTTGGTTTTGAATTAGAAATTTTAATATTTTTATTATTTGTATTTAAATCTCCAAAAATTAAATTGATATCTGAATTGTTAGACAGGAATTTATCTAATGATTGAGGTTTTTCAATTGAAGGAATATTTATTCTATTACTTTGCTCACACGACTCTATAATTATTTTATTTAATCTCTCATTATTTATTTTTCTAACAATTGTCCTTTCAGAAATAATTGGTACAAATTTTGTAACTCCAAGCTCAGTTGCTTTTTGTATCATGAAGTTAAAATAATTTGATTTAATTGGTGAGAAGGCTAACCAAATATCTTGCTCTTTATCCTTTTGTCTTAATTGTTCAACAACCTTGAAATATAAGCTGCTTTTTGAAATTTCAGTTACAATTGACTTCCATTCTCCAGATTTATTAAAAACGGAAAAAGTCTCTCCTTGTTTCATCCTCATTACTTTCAATAAATAATGTGATTGAGACTTAGTTAAATTAGTTTCTAAATTAATTGATAATTTTTCTGGATAAAATATTCTAATATTGTTCATTATAATTAAATTAATTTATGAAAAATATTAAAGCAATCATATTTGATGCATACGGCACCCTATTTGATGTTAATTCTGCAGCTGAAAAATGTAAGGAAAAATTAGGAGATAAATGGGAAGGATTTGCTAATTATTGGAGAACTACACAGCTTGAATATACTTGGCTTAGAAGTTTAATGCGAAGACACAAAGATTTTTGGCAAATCACTGAAGATAGTTTGGATAAATCTATGAATTTTTACAATATTGATAATTCAATGAGATCAGAACTATTAAATTTATATAAAGTGCTTTCACCGTTTACAGAAGTAAGGGATACTTTAAAAAAATTAACACAATCAAATTATAAATTAGCAATTCTATCAAATGGTACACCTGACCTTTTAAATGAACTTGTAGTTAGCAATCAATTAAAAGATATTTTTGATGATATTTTTTCTGTAGAAGAAGCTGGTATTTTTAAACCAGATTCAAAAGTATATGATCTTCCAATAAATAAATATAATATTGAAAAGAATGAAGTTTTATTCTTAAGTGCGAATACATGGGATGTATCTGGCGCAGGTAATTATGGATACAACACTGTTTGGTTGAATAGAAATAATAATATTTTTGATAAATTAGATTTTGAACCTAACAAACAAATAAGCAATTTATCAGAATTGCTTGATTTAATTTAGATATATTCTATATGAAAGACATGACAAATATAGAAGTAGAAAAAATTATAGATCCAACACCAGCATCAGATGGTGCCGGAGTTAAATTAAAAAGAAGTATTGGTGTTGAACCAAATTATTATGATCCTTTTTTAATGTTAGATGAATTTGGGTCAGAAAATAAAGATGATTATATTGCAGGCTTTCCTCCTCATCCACACAGAGGAATTGAAACAGTTACATACATGTTAGCTGGGAGTTTTGAACATAAAGATAGTACAGGTGGTCAAGGAAAAATGACTGCAGGAGATGTACAGTGGATGAAAACTGGCAGTGGAATAATTCATTCAGAAATGCCAGCTATGAATGATGGAAAACTTCATGGTTTTCAATTATGGATAAATATGCCTGCTAGCGAAAAGATGAGCAAACCAGAATACCATTATATTGACTCAGATAAAATGAGCACACATAAGGATGAAGATAAATTTATAAAAGTAATTGCTGGAAAGTTTGAAAATTCAGAAGGTCCAATAAAAAAACACAATGTCGATCCAATTTATTTTGATGTAGAATTAAATGAAAGTAAAACTTTTAATCATCAAGTTCCATCCACACACAATTCATTTATATATTTAATTGAAGGTGAGATAGAAATTGGAAACAATAAACATGAAAGTGTTAAAGACTCTACCTTAATTTTATTATCTAAAGGTGAAAACTTAAAAGTAACTGCTTTAACAAACGCTAAATTTTTACTAATATCTGGAAAACCGATAGGAGAACAGATTGCAAGAGGTGGTCCATTCGTCATGAATACTAAACAAGAAATACTTCAAGCAATTGATGATTACCATAATGGTAATTTCGTAAAGTAAATATGAAAGCTATAAGATTTGAAAAGTTTGGTGGTCCAGAAGTCTTAGAATACAAGGATATTGAAATTGGTAAACCTGGTCCAAAGGAAGTTCTAGTTAAAAATTTGTCAGTTGGACTTAATTATATTGATGTGTACCATCGAACTGGTTTGTATCCGATTGAATTACCAAGTGGACTTGGATTAGAAGCATCTGGAGTAGTTGAAGAAATTGGCTCAGAAGTGAGTCTTTTTAAGGTTGGAGATCGAGTAAGTCATGCATCTGCTCCAATAAGTGGATACTCAGAAAAACAAATAATGCCAGAAGAAAAATTAGTTACCGTACCCGAAGGTATTTCAGATGAAATAGCCTCATGTATTTTATTAAAAGGCATAACATCAGAATATTTATTACATAGGTCATATGCCGTAAAGAAAGGAGATAAAGTTTTATTTCATGCTGCAGCTGGTGGTGTTGGTCAAATATTATGTCAGTGGGCTAATGCTTTAGGATGTGAAGTCATTGGAACAGTTGGATCTAAAGAAAAAGTTGAAATAGCAAAAAAAAATGGGTGTCATCATGTTATCAATTACACAGATCATAATTTTGTGGAAGAAGTTGAAAAAATAGTAGGTAAAAACGGAATAGATGTTGTCTATGATGGTGTGGGAGCTAAGACTTTTGAAGGATCAATAGAATGTTTAAAAATTAGAGGGATGATGGTTGCATTTGGAAATGCATCTGGATATGTTCACACTATAGATGTTAAAAAACATATAAATACAAAAGGTCTTTTTTTTACAAGACCGTCCATAATGCATTATACAATTACAAGAGATGAATTGGAAAAATCTGCTGAATTGGTTTTTGATGCAGTTCTCTCAGGGAAAATAAAAATTGAAGTTTCTAAAAAATACAAATTAAGTGAAGCTAAACAAGCTCACATAGATTTAGAGAATAGGGTTTTAACTGGACCAGCAGTTATTATTCCTTAAATTGGTCATCCATATCTGAAAGATGAAGTCTTAACGCTCTAGTCGAGATTTGTATTTCTCTTATAAAAAATATTATTGATACCATCATCGATAAACAACAAGAGCCAAAAATTATTCTAGCCAAAAAATATGTCTCTAAATAAAGAGCAAAAACAGTAAGCATATTAAATAAAAATCCAAATGCTGCAAAAAGTATAGTAATTCTTAAATTTTTTACTCTATCATTTAAATTAATTAGCTGCTGCTTCCACTCTGGTGGAGTATGCTTTTCAAAAACGTATTCGTCGTGTATTTTTCTAATCAAACCACTTAATGTATGAAATCTATTACTATAGACAGCCATAATAAGAGGAATGGCGGGAAACATTAATGCGGTAACAGTGTAATCAATATTCATGCGAATCAGTTTGATTATGAATCTACGCTTTGTTATTTACAAGTAAATTATGTCTGAAAAGGTTAAAATTTTTATTGAATTAACAAGACTTAATAAACCAATTGGTTTCATGCTTCTATTTTGGCCTTGTGTTTGGGGTTTGACAATTTCATATGATTTTTCTCTTTCTTTAAATACTTATTTTATTTATGCTTTTTTATTTTTTTCTGGATCTGTTCTAATGAGATCAGCAGGATGTATTGTTAACGATATAAGTGATAGAAAAATTGATAAGTTAGTCGAAAGAACAAAAAATAGACCAATCGCGTCAGAAAAAATTTCAGCAATAAATGCAGCAATATATGCCGCAATCTTATGTTTAATCGCTTTTTTAGTTTTGATAAATTTTAATAAGTTTACTATTTATATGGCTCTTATCTCAATGCCATTAGCTTTTACATATCCATTAATGAAAAGATTTACTTACTGGCCTCAACTTTTTTTAGGTATTACTTTTAATTACGGTCTAATTTTAGCTTGGATATCCATTCAAAATGAAGTTTCTATAGTACCAATTATATTTTATTTAGGAGCCACATTTTGGACATTAGGTTACGACACAATATATGGATACCAAGATATTAATGATGATGAAATAATTGGAGTTAAATCAACATCGATTAAATTTAAAAATAACCCAAAAAAATTTATATCGTTTTGTTACATTATATTTTTAATATCATTGTTTCTTGTTGGTTATAAAATGAATTTTAATTATTTATATTACATTGCTTTAATAGTGCCTATAACTCATTTGTTAATTTTTCAATCTTTTAAATTAAAAACTGAAAGTGGGAATGACTGCTTAGCAAAATTTAAAAGCAACAATCTTTTGGGTCTTATTATTTTAATAATTTTGTTAGTGGGAAAATTAACTTAATGAAAAATATTGATATAGTAAAAAGATTGTACAATGATTATACCTCAAAACACCTAAACAAAATAATACTCGCTATTTTTTTTTCTATTTTGGTTGCTGCTGCTACATCAGCTACAGCCTGGTTGCTTGACCCCGCAATAGAAAAAATTTTTATAAATAAAGACCAAAGTTTAATTTTAATAATTCCAATTTTAATAATTATAGCTTTTGCTACCAAGGGCATATCTTTATATTTGGCAAAAGTTTTAATGATTAAAACAGCAGAGGAGGTTAAAAAAAATATTCAAATTGATATGCTATCTTCATTTATAAAAGCTGATACTGAAAAAATTGAAGATAAGCATTCAGGAAATTATATTTCAAATCTAAACTTTGATGTAAATCAAATAACTGGGATGCTGAGTAATGCAGTCTTAAATTTATTTAAAGATGGCCTGACACTAATAGGCTTATTATTTGTGATGTTTTTTCAAAATTGGAGACTATCTCTTATAGCTTTGATAATGCTGCCGATAGCAACTATAACAGCAAAAAAATTAGGAAAACGTGTAATAAAAGTTACAACCGAAGCTCAAGTAAAATCTGGCGATCTAAATAAATATTTAATTGATCTATTTAAAAATCATAAAATAATAAAAATTTTTCAAAGAGAAAGTTATGAGCATGAGAGATCAGAAAAATTTGTAAACGATCTTAAAACGAAATCTATTAAAATTGCAACAGTATTTATAAGATCAACACCAATTATGGAAGTTGTGACAGGAATAATGATCGCAATATTAATTTTTTACTCAGGAAAATTAATTATGGATAATCAACTTAGTATAAACAATTTTTTTTCTTTTTTAGCAGCAATGATGCTTGCTTATCAACCAGTTAAATCGCTAGCAACGGTGAATGTAATCTTTGGTCAAGGAATATCAGCTGGAAGGAGAATTTTGCCAATTATTGATCAACAAAATAGAATTTTAAGTAATGAAAATGGAAAAATTTTAAAAATAGAAAATGCCTCTATACAATTTAAAAAAATTAATTTTAGCTACAAATCCAATCTTAAAAATATTGTTCTAAAAGATATTAATATAGATATTGCTGGAAAAAGGATGACGGCTTTAGTTGGTCATAGTGGGTCGGGTAAATCTACTTTATTAAATTTAATACCAAGAATTTATGATGCTGATTCCGGAGAAATTTTAATTGATAACCAAAAAATACAAAACCTTAACCTTAAATCACTTAGAAGTGAAATATCTATTGTTGATCAAAATACAACTCTCTTCGATGATACAATTTTTAATAACATAAAGTACGCAAAACCTAATGCAACTGATGAGGAAATTTTTAATGCTGCGAAAATATCAATGTGTACTGATTTTATAGAAAAATTAGAAAATAAATTTCAAACTTTTATAGGAGAAAATGGAATAAAATTATCTGGTGGAGAAAAACAAAGGCTATCAATAGCGAGAGCACTGTTGAAAGATAGTAAAATAATTTTACTTGACGAAGCAACTTCATCTCTTGATTCTGAAACAGAAGATAAAATACAAAAAGCTATTGAAGAATTGACAAAAAATAAAACAACTGTAGTTATTGCTCACAGACTATCAACTATTCTTAATTCAGAAAAAATTTATGTCATTGATAAAGGCTCAGTAGAATCGTCGGGGAAACACGAATACCTAATAAAAAATTCTTCGCTTTATAAAAATTTCTACGAGAGGCAAATTAAAAATAACTGATGTATTTTTTGTATAAGATATTCGGAATAATTTTTTTTTTAATCTCACCATTTATATTATTTTTTAGAATTATTAATGGAAAGGAAGATTGGAGAAGAATTTTAGAAAAATATTCTTACTATAATAAAAAAAAGTCAAATACAAGTGTATGGTTTCATGGTGCAAGTGTTGGGGAAATCATGAGTATCCTCCCTTTGATAAATAAGTTTGAAAAAGACAAATCTATAAAAAATATTTTACTTACTTCCTCTACCTTAAGTTCTGCATCAATAATTGCAAAGAAACCATTAAAGAAAACAACTCACATTTACTATCCATTTGATATTGGATTTATATGTAATAACTTTTTAAATTATTGGAAACCAAAAATCGCAATTTTTGTAGATTCTGAAATCTGGCCCAATATGTATGAAAAAATAAATTCAAAAAAAATACCTCTTATTTTGATCAATGCTAGAATTACGAGTAAAAGTTTCAGAAGATGGAAAATCTTTTCATCTTTTGCAAAGAATGTTTTCAGTAAAATAACTATAGCTTTACCTCAAAATCAAGAAACCCAAAATTACTTAAAAAGATTGGGTGTTAAAAAAATTAAATTTATAGGAAATTTAAAGTATTTTAAAAATGATAAACAAAATTTGAATAAAAATTTTCAAAAATATTTTAAAAATAAAAAAGTATTTTGTGCAGCAAGCACTCATTATAATGAAGAGAAAATCATTGGAAAATTACATTTACAATTGAAGAAAAAATTTAAGAATTTAATTACAATATTGGTTCCGCGTCATATAAATAGATCAGAGGAAATAAAACAAGAACTTAGAAAATTAAAACTGATAGTTGCCGAAAGATCAAGTGGACATAAACCATCTGATGATTGTGACATATATATTGTTAATACGTACGGAGAGATGTCAAAATTTTTAAGACTTTCAAATGTAACATTTATTGGCGGATCTATAGTAAACCATGGAGGACAAAACCCACTGGAAGCTGTAAGAATGGGTAATTACGTGATGCATGGTAAAAAAGTAAATAATTTTAAAGAAATATATATGGAATTAAAAAGTTTAAAAATATCTTCAGAGGTTAAAAACATTGATCAAATGGAAAAGATATTTATAAAAAATCATAATTACAAAATATCAAATAGTAAACTTAATAAAATAAATTATCATTTAGAAGTTTTGAAATTATTAATAAAAGTGAGGAAGCACTTGGTGAACTGTTTACATTTTTTATTTTAGAAACTCTAATGCTTAGCTCCTTATTAAATGTC
>CACANA010000029.1 GCA_902533775.1 uncultured Pelagibacteraceae bacterium | reverse complement strand
CCTAACAATTTAAATACGGGTTTGTTAGTTAACTTTCCTAATATATCCCAAATAGCAATATCAATTGCAGATATTGCAACCATACCCAAACCTCTTCTTCCCCAAGCATGAGTTCTTCTATACATTTTTTCCCAGATGTAAGCGTAATCAAAAGGATCCTCCCCTATAACTAATGGTTTAAGATACTCATCAATAGTTTTTTTTACTAACTGAGGTGCAAGAGCTGCATTACCAATTCCAATATGACCATCATCAGTTTCAATTTCACAAATTAACCATTCATGAAATCTGAAAGAACCCATAGCATCTGATTTTTCATAAAGTAAATCTGATGCATTTGTGCAAAAATTATTTTGTGGAGGTACTGTTTTACCATTCCATTGATATACTTTTGTTCTTATATCTTTAATTTTAGACATTTAATTTAAATTTTGAGCCATTCTTAATGCAATTTTAAACGATTGCAATGTTGGCTCCAAATTTGCCTGATTTTTTCCAGCAATATCAAACGCAGTTCCATGCGCAGGTGTTGTTATTGGAATTGGAAGACCACCTTGAACTGTTACCCCTCTATCAAATCCAAAAGCCTTTAGTCCAGATTGAAGAGCATCATGATACATTCCAACAATACAATCATGATTTTTATTTTTAAATGCTGTAATGAAAGAAGTATCACATGGTAAAGGACCATCAGCATTAATACCGAGTTTTTTTGCCTCTTCTATTGCTGGTATTATCTCATCTTGTTCTTCATTACCAAACTCTGCATGAGGGTTTAGAGCTTGAACCGCAACTCTTGGATTTTCTATACCGTTTAATTTCATTGCCTCATTAATCAATTTTATTGGCTTCATTATTTTATCTTTCTTAATATGTTCTGGAACTTCTTTGATAGGTATATGAGATGTCACTCGTGCAGTCCAAAAATTATCTACTACATTAAATTCACAAAAAAAACTTTTTACATTTAATTTATCAGCCATATGATGTAATTCGTCATCAAATTTACATCCACCTAGTTTTAAGCTTGTCTTATTAAAAGGACCAAAATTAATAGCATCAATTTTTTTTTCTTTCGCAAGTTCTAGTGCTAAATTTAATGCATTTAAAACTGTTTCTCCAGATTCTGCAGAGCACTCTGATAAATTATAATCTTTGTTTTTACCCTTAGAGATATCCAAAAAATACTTACTTTTTTTGTCAAAATTTATTTCATCAAAATCAGTTACAATTTCTAAGTCCGAATTATTTCCTGAAATTTTATCTCCAGCGTTTAAAATATTTTTTTCACCAATTACAGCAATATTTGCATTTGATAGTTCGTTTTGGGTCAAAAGTTTTGATATAAGTTCTGGTCCAATACCTGATGGATCTCCTAGCAACAAAGCAATATTTTTTTTCTTATTTGTCATCTTTTTTCTTACTGTTTCTAACAGATTATGATTAAATATTTAAATATAAATTAACTTAAGAGGGAAATAATGAAAAAAAGCTTTAAACTATTTTTAGCTGCTGCTTTTTTAGTAACTGAATTTTTTGTTGTAGCACTTCCACTTATGATTACATCTGCAAAAGCAGATGGTCATCCAATACAAGCAATTACTCATGCTGGTTTTGGCGGTGGAACAGATGTTACTACTAGAATGATGTTGTTAAGAGCAAGAAGGGTTCTTAAACAAGACATGCAATTAGTTAATAAAAAAGGTGGTGGTGGAGCTGCATCTATGGACTATATGATGACACTTCCTGCTGACGGTAATCACACTTTGACTTGGACTACTGGTCATGCAGTATCAATGGCTTTAGGTAAAACAAAAGTCAAAATAAGTGATATGCAACCCCTAGCTAGAGGAACTGATGATCCTCAACTATTTGTTGTTAACTGTAATAATGACATTAAAGATGCTAAGAAATTTATTAGCACGCAAAAATCAAAATCACTTAAATATGGAACAACTCATACTGGTGGAATTGATGATGTTAGTGCAATTGCATTTACTAAAAAAGGTGGATTAAAAGATCCAACTATTGTTGCTTACAAAGGTGTTGCGCCAATTAAAACTAATCTAATCAAGGGAGATATTGATGTAGGAGTTTTAAATTTAGGTGAGGCTCTAACTGAAATTAATGAAGGCAAACTTTGTGTTTCAGTTGTATTAGCAAATAATAGAATGGCTAAAATAGGAGACTCTCCAACAGCAAAAGAACTAGGGATACCTGTTTCTTTATCTACTGTTAGAGGTTTCGTAACTAAAAAAGGTGCTCCAGCAGACAGAGTTAAACAACTAGAAGCTGGAATGATGAAAGCTATGAGCCACAACTACTATAAAAATTTCCTAACAGAAATTGGTCTTGATGAGACTAGTGTTGTAGGTGCAGATGAATGGGGCAAGCAAATGGAAGAAATGCTTGCTGAAATGACAGCTCAACTCAAAGCATTGGGTTACATTAATTAATAAATTTTGTACATTTAAATGAATGATGTACATAACGAAAAAGGGACAAACAAAAGTTTGTCCCTTTTTTTTAAAAGCTCATTCATTGTATCAGTTGTAATAATATTAATTTCTTCAATTCTATTATACTTCACGTTTACTTTTGACATAGTGCCTCCTATATTAAATAGAGGTATCCAGCCAGCAACATTTCCAAAGGCCCTATTAATTTTAATTATTGCACTAACTTTATTAATTTATTTTATTTCTCTTAAAAATCCCTGGAAAAATGAAAAAAAATTACCTAATTCATTTTATATCACTTTGCTTTCATTTGTTGTTTTTATAACTGTTTCAAAATTTTTAGATTTCTTTTTAGGCATAGCATTACTTTCAATCATAGTTTCTTACTTTTGGGGAGAAAGAAGAGTAGCCTATTTAATAATGGTATCAATTATATTTCCTTTAATTGTTTTTGTATTTTTTGAAACAATTTTAGGATTACGATTTCCACCTGGAATTATTACAAATCTTTATTACGGATAAAATGGAAAATTTAGGTTTAATCTTTGCTCCATTATTTAGTTATAAATTATTAATTGTTTTATTTTTTGGAACAATTTTTGGATTAATTCTTGGAGTTCTTCCTGGATTAGGACCAACAACAGGTGGTGCTTTAATATTACCATTTACAATGACACTAGATCCACTATCTGCAATTATATTACTGACTGCAATTTATTGTGCAGGAACTTATGGAGGTGCGATTACCGCAATTTTAATAAATACCCCTGGAACCCCTGCAGCTGCAGCAACATGTTTAGATGGTTACCCTTTAGCGCAAAAAGGAGAAGCTGGTAGAGCTTTAGGTATGGCAACTGTCTCAAGCGTAATTGGTGGAATTGCTAGTGTTGTAGTTCTTATATTTTTTGCACCTTTACTTGCAAATTTAGCCTACGAATTCGGTCAACCTGAATATTTTGCTCTAGCAATTTTTGGATTAACTATGCTTGCATCAATTGGCGAAGGTAGTCCTATTAAAAATTTAATTGCTGGTGCTTTTGGAATTCTAATTTCAACTGTTGGTAAAGATTTCATGACATCTATAGATAGGTTTACATTTGGAATTAATGAATTGACTGAAGGTATTGGTTTTATTCCAGTTGTAGTAGGTTTATTTGCTATTAGTGAAATGTTAACTCAATCAACTTTAATTAATCAAATATTTAATAGAGTAGCTTTAAAGGCAGTTAAACTTCCATCAATCGATGATTATAAAAAAACTTGGAAAACAATAATTAGATCTAGCGGCATAGGATCATTCATTGGTGTTTTACCAGCAGAGGGTGGAACTGTTGCATCATTAATAGGATATGCTGAAGCAAAAAGATGGTCAAAAAAACCTGAGGATTTTGGAAAAGGATCAATTGAAGGAATAGCTGGAGCTGAAGCAGCAAATAATGCTGCTACTGGAGGAGCTATGGTTCCAACGCTAGCTTTAGGCATTCCTGGTAGTGCGACTACAGCAGTAATACTTACAGGATTAATCATACATGGTGTAAGACCGGGTCCAGATTTATTTAGAGAGCAACCTGAGTTTCTTTATGGAATATTTGGATCAATGCTAATTGCAAATATTTTATTCTTCGTATTAGGATTTTTTGGAGCTAAAATATTTGCAAGAATAACTCTAGTTCCGAATAAATTATTATGGCCGATGATTTTTGCAGTTTCCGTTTGTGGAACATATTCTTTAAATCAGTCAATTATTGATGTTTGGTTGATGCTATTATTTGGAGTTATTGGTTTTTTTATGAGAAGATATGGATTTTCAGTTGTACCTGTAATTATAGGTTTAATTTTAGGTGAATTAGTAGAGGGAACTTTAAGACAATCGCTTGTTATTTTCGATGGAAACTGGTTAATGTTCCTTCAAAGACCTATAGCTTTAACATTTTTTGTTTTATCTTTAATTGCTTTAACTTTTCCGTTAATAAAGAGAAAGAAAAAAAATGATAAAGTTTGATCTAAGTAACAGAGTTGCAGTTATAACAGGTGGAGCCCAAGGTTTTGGATTTGCAATAGCGGAAAGATTCATTCAATCAGGAGCAAAAGTTGTTATATGGGATATTGACGAACAAGAAGCAAAGAAAGCCGTTGAAAAAATAAATTCAGAAAACATAAGTTATAAAATTGTAAATGTATGTAACTTTGAAGAGATTTCTAAAAGCTTAAAAGATATTGAGACTGAACATAATAAAATAGATATTTTTGTAAACAATGCTGGGATAACTGGCATGAACAAAACAGTTGCAGAATATCCTATTGAGGAATGGGAAAAAGTAATTCAATTAAATTTAAATGCAGTATTTTACTGTTGCAAAGCAGTTGTTCCTTATTTGGAAAAAAATAATTATGGAAGAATAGTTAATATTGCATCAATTGCTGGAAAAGAAGGCAATCCTAATGCTGGAGCTTATAGCACATCAAAAGCTGGAGTTATTGGTTTAACAAAATCTCTAGGAAAAGAATTAGCATTAAAAAATATAGCAGTAAATTGCGTAACACCAGCGGCTGCAAAAACAAGAATATTTGATCAAATGACTGAAGAGCATATAAATTACATGCTTTCAAAGATTCCAAGAAATAAGTTTGCAAAAGTTAAAGAATTGGCATCTTTAGTAACTTATTTAGCTAGTGAAGAAAACTCTTTTGCGACTGCAGCAGTGTTTGATCTAAGCGGGGGAAGAGCCACTTATTAATTTATTTAATTTAATATTTTTTTTATGAAATACTCTGCATCTAAAAATAGATACTCAAATATGTTATATAGGACATGCGGTGACAGCGGTGTAAAATTACCTTTAATCAGCTTGGGTCTTTGGCATAATTTTGGTGCCAAAACCCCACTTTCAAATATTAAAAAAATCTTATTTTACGCTTTTGATAGAGGTATTACTCATTTTGATTTGGCAAATAATTACGGCCCACCATATGGAAGTACTGAAATTAATTTTGGAAAAATAATAAGTAAAGAATTAAAAAAATATAGAGACGAACTCATCATATCATCCAAAGCTGGTTATGATATGTGGGAAGGACCCTATGGAGAATGGGGATCAAAAAAACATATTATCGCAAGTTGTGATCAAAGTTTAAAAAGAATGAAAGTTGATTATTTTGACATATTTTATTCACATAGATTTGACCCAAATACACCTTTAGAAGAGACAGCAGATGCCTTAGAAAGTATTTATAAATCTGGAAAGGCATTATATATTGGCATTTCATCTTATTCCTCCAAAAAGACAAATCAAATTTACAAAATTTTAAAATCAAGAAATATTAAATTGTTTATTCATCAACCATCATATTCGTTAATAAATAGATGGATTGAAAAAGATTTAACTAAGACAATAAGAAATTTGAAAATAGGATGTATTGCTTTTTCTCCTCTAGCTCAAGGAATGCTATCAGATAAATATTTAAAAAAGATACCTAAAGTTTCAAGAGCAAGTGATATTTCATCATACTTAGATAAATCGTTAATAACAAAAAAAAACTTAAAGATTGTTTCTGATTTAAATAAGATTGCAATTAAAAGAGGGCAATCTTTATCTCAAATGGCAATCTCTTGGGTTTTATCAAATAATTATGTAACATCCGCTCTAATAGGAGTTAGAAGTTTAAATCAATTAAAAGAAAATTTGGAAAGTCTAAACAAACTTAGTTTTTCAGCCTCTGAATTGAAAATAATTAATAAAACTGCAAAAGATGGTAATATCAACATCTGGAAGCAGTCAAGTTCATATTAAAATGTATATAGGTGTTGATTTAGGTGGAACTAAAACAGAGTCGATTATATTAGATAAAAAAGGCAATGAGTTAGAGAGAATAAGAAAATCAACCCCAAAAAATTACAACGGTACACTTGATATAGTTTGTGAACTAGTAAATTATTTAGAGGATAAATATAAATCTAAATGTAGTGTAGGTGTAGGCTCTCCTGGAGCTCTTTCTTTTGAAAACGATTGTATAAAAGGTGGTAATTCAACATGGTTAAATAATAGACCATTAAAAAAAGATTTAGAACTTAGGTTAAATCGAAATATTTTTTTAGAAAATGATGCTAATTGTTTTGCATTGTCGGAGTCAATTGATGGAGCAGGAAAAAATGATAATGTTGTTTTTGGAGTAATAATTGGAACAGGAGTTGGCGGTGGTCTCGTTATAAACAATAAAATTATCAATGGTCATAATAACATAACTGGAGAGTGGGGCCATAATCAGATGTCATTGGGCTCAAATGACAAATGGAATAGACATGATTGTTATTGTGGAAAAAAAGGATGTATAGAAACTTTTCTATCTGGCCCAGGTTTCTCAAGACATTTTTATGATATGTTTAAAATTAATCTTGATGCTAAAATTATACAAGATAATGCTAATAATGGAGATGAAAAATCTTTAGAATTTATTTCTCAATATCTAGACTATCTAGCAAGAGGACTTTCCCAAGTGATAAATATTGTTGATCCTGGATCTATAGTTTTAGGTGGGGGTGTTTCAAATATGAAGCAAATTTATGAAAATATAAATCCTAAATTAAAAAAATATGTGTTTAGCGACACTGTAAATACAAAAGTATTAAAACATGTTCACGGTGACTCTAGCGGAGTAAGAGGCGCTGCTTATCTAGGAAGATCTGTTGAATTAAGTCAATAAAATATGAAAAAAGTTAAAATTGGTTTCATTGGAATAGGTTTAATGGGATATCCAATGGCAAAAAATCTCCTAAAATCTAAATATCAAATCAAAGTTTTTAATAGAACTAAAAATAAAGCCCTTAGATTAAAAAAATTTGGCGCAGAAGTATGTAATTCTTTAAAGGAAGTTGTTTCAGACCGAGATCTAATAATTACAATGTTATCTGATGATAAGGCTATAAAAAAAATATATTTCAACTCAGAATTTTTAAAAAATTTAAAAGCAGGATCTACTGTTATAGATATGAGTTCTGCAAATCCAAAAACAGCAATTAATTTATCAAAATTATTAAAAAAATATAAAATTAATTTTTTAGACGCACCAGTTTCAGGAGGTACAAATGGTGCAGAGAATGCAGAGCTTGCTATAATGGTTGGTGGAGATAAGAAAGTTTATTCTAAAAATTTAAATATACTTAAGAAATTAGGTAATCCTGTTTTAGTTGGAAAAAACTCTGCAGGTCAAATAGCAAAATTAGCTAATCAAATAATAGTTGGAATTACAATCGGATCTGTTGCAGAAGCAATTAAACTATCACAAAAATATAAAGTAAATCCAATTAATATTCTCACAGCATTAAAAGGAGGATGGGCTGATAGTAAAGTTTTGCAAACTCACGGAATAAGAATGATTAAAAATGATTTTAAACCAAGAGGAAAAAATTTTTCGCAATTAAAAGATATGAATAACATCCTTGATTGTGCGAAAAATAAAAAGTTAGAATTACCTTTATCTAAAATAGTAAAAAAAATGTATAATAAGCTTGTTAAAAAGGGTTTAGGTAATTATGATCATAGCTCGTTATACAAAAGCTATAAATAATTATTGGAGATGAAATGAAATTACTAAGAGTAGGAGAAAAAAATAAAGAAAAGCCAGCTATATTGGATAAAGATGGAAATTTGCGAGATATTTCCAAATATATAAATGATTTAGATCCAACTAATTTAAATTTTGAAACATTTGAAAAAATCAAGAAAGTTGATTTTTCATCGCTTCCAGAAATTTCAAAAAATACTAGATTTGGTTCATGTATAACTAAACCAGGAAAATTTATTGCAATCGGATTAAATTTCTCTGACCATGCCGCAGAAACTGGAGCAAAACCACCAACAGAACCAATTGTTTTTATGAAAGCAACTAGTTCAATTAATGGACCAAATGATGATATTGAAATTACAAGCTATTCAAAAAAACTTGATTGGGAAGTTGAGCTAGGTTTAGTTATTGGAAAAAATGCTAAAAATATTCCAGAAAAAAACTCACAAGATTATATCTTAGGCTATTGTTTAGTGAATGATGTAAGTGAAAGAGAGTGGCAAATAGAAAAAATGGGACAGTGGGTAAAAGGTAAGTCGCACGATACATTTGGTCCTATTGGTCCATACCTTGTGACCAAAGATGAGATTAATGATGTAAACAACCTAAACATGGAATTAGATTTGAATGGTCAAAGAATGCAAACGGGTAATACAAAAACAATGATTTTTAATGTAGATCATATTGTTTCATATGTTAGTAGATATATGTCCCTTCAACCAGGAGATATCATTACCACAGGAACACCCCCAGGAGTTGGAATGGGAATGAAGCCACAAAAATTTTTAAAAGCAGGTGATGAAATGAGGCTTTCAATTGAACTTCTTGGTGAACAAAAATCAAAAGTAGTAGCAATTTAATCCAAATATAATCTCTTTTTTGATATAATAAATTGTGATCAAAAGAGACCTATACTACGAGAGAATTCCTACAAAATCTTTAAGAGAGGATGTTAGGTTTTTAGGAAATTCATTAGGAAATGTAATTAAAGAACAAGAAGGGAAAAGCTTTTATAATCTTGTTGAGAAAATTAGAAAGTTGTCAAAAGCAAATAAAATCCAAAAAAGATCATATAAAAAAATTTCTAGTGAAATAAAAAGTATTAATCCTAAAAATACTTACAAGCTTGCAAGAGCATTTAATCATTTTATGAATTTTATAAATCTAGCCGAGTCTATTGATGCATCTAGACAACTCAACCAATATGAAAATAAAAGAGACGGTAAAAATCAAAAAAATATTTTTATAGAAGAAATTTTTGAGAAATTATTTAAAAATAAAAAAATTAATAATATTAAAATATATAATTTTGCAAAAAATTTAAATATTGGAATAGTTTTGACAGCCCATCCAACAGAGGTCAAAAGAAGAACTTTAATTCAAAAATATCATAAAATTACAGAAATACTTGAAGAAAGAGAGTTATTTAAAGATCACGCTTTAAAAATAAAATCTTTAAATAAAAAAATTCATAATGAATTTACCATTATCTGGAATACAGATGACTTAAAAAGATCAAAACCGTCTCCAGCCGATGAAGCGCGATGGGGACTTGCAATAATAGAGGATAGTCTTTGGGAAACTATTCCAAAAGTCTACAGAAGACTCAATGATATATTTTTGAAAAATATGGGCAAAGGTTTGCCAAAAAATTTTAATCCTATTGAGTTTGGATCATGGATGGGAGGTGATAGAGACGGTAATCCAAATGTAACTTCAAAAGTAACAAAAGAAGTTTTGTTATTATCAAGATGGGAAGCGGCAAAATTGTATGAAAAAGAACTCACTAAATTAATTAGATCATATTCAATGAAAAAGTGTTCAAAAAAAATTCAAAAACTTACAGGAAAATCATTTGAACCTTACAGAGTTTTTTTAAGACCTTTAAGAGATAAAATGCGATTTACTCATCGAGCAATTGAACAATTTATAGTTAACAAAAAACCTTTAGACTACAACAATTTGCTAAACTCAAAAGAGGAAATTTTAAAACCCCTTAGAATTGTCCGTGAGTCTTTAGAAGAAAATCAAAGTGAAAATATTGCAAGTGGTGAATTATTAGATTTAATGAGAAGAGCAAAATGTTTTGGAATTAATCTGGCAAAACTAGATATTAGACAAGAATCATCTAGACACTCACAGTTAATTAATGAACTTGTTCAGAAAAAAAATAAACTTAATTATCTAAAATGGAGTGAGGAAGAAAAAATTAAATTTTTATCATCTAAGATGAAAAAAAAATCAAATTTCATAAAAAACTTTAATTTTAAAAATAAAGAAAACAAAGAAGTTTGGTCAACATTTAAAATTTTATCTGAAGAGCCACCTGAATGTTTAGGGGCTTATGTTATTTCAATGACATCATCTGCATCTGATATTCTTTCCGTTTTATATTTGCAAAAAGAAGCAAATATTAAAAATAAATTAAGAGTTGTCCCTTTATTTGAAACATTAGATGACTTAATTAATGCAAAATCAATAATGGCTAGCTTGTTTTCATTAAAGTGGTACAGAGATTTAATAAAAAATAAACAAGAAGTCATGATTGGATATTCAGATTCAAGCAAAGATGCTGGAAAAATTTGTGCAAGTTGGCATCAATATAAGGCTCAAGAAGAAATTATTAAAATTGCAAAAAAATATAAAATAGATGTTACTTTCTTTCATGGAAGAGGTGGTTCAGCAGGTAGAGGTGGAGGCCCAATTCAAGCTACTTTAAAATCTCAGCCACCAAATACAGTTAATGGAAAAATCAGAATAACAGATCAAGGAGAAGTTATTCAACAGAAATACGGATATCAACCTTTAGCAATTTATAATTTATGTAGCTATATAGGAGCGGTAATGGAGGCAACATTAACCCCACCGCCAGTCCCTAAAAAAGATTGGAGAAATCTAATTGAAAAAATGTCTGATATTTCAAAAAGTTCATATAGAAAAAATATTAATCAAAGTTCAGATTTTATTAAATATTTTAAAACCGTTACGCCACATGTGTCTTTAGGAAAACTTTCAATTGGATCAAGACCGTCTAAAAGAAAGAATATTGATAATATCAAAGGTTTAAGAGCAATACCATGGGTATTTGCTTGGACACAAATAAGACTAATGCTACCAGCATGGCTTGGAAGTGCAGAAGCTTTAAGATATTCATCGATAGAAAAATTTGAGAAAACACTAATAGACATGGAAAAAAATTGGCCTTTCTTCAATTCAATGATGGATATCTTGGATATGGTAATTTCAAAAGTGGACCCAGATATTTCAAAAATATATGAGGAGTATTTAGCTGACAAAGATTTAAAAAGAGTTGGAAAAAAACTTAGGTTTCAATTCGAAGTTATTAAAAAATTAAATAAAAAGATTACCCCAAAAGAAATTATAAATGAAAGAAAAAAATTTAGATCAGGAGTTATTGTAAGAAATATTTACACAGAGGTATTAAATATAATTCAAGCAGTAGTTATGAATAAAATCAAAAACAAAAAATTAAATTCAAACAAAAAAAATGATCTTAATGATGCATTATTAACATCTATTGCAGGTATTTCAGCTGCAATGAAAAATACTGGTTAAATGATAGAATTATTTGTTGCATTTGGGGCTGGATTGATAAGCTTTTTGTCTCCGTGTGTACTTCCATTAATACCTGGATATATATCTTATATTTCTGGAAGCTCTTTAAATGAGTTATTAGAAAAAAAAACAATTAATATATTCCCTATAGTTTTATTTACTTTTGGTTTTTCTATTGTTTTTATAAGCTTCGGAGCTACCGCAACTTTTTTTGGTTCTTTAATTTTAAGTAACTCTTTTGAATTAAGAATTATTGCAGGAAGTATAATAATCATTTTCTCTCTTCAT
>CACANA010000028.1 GCA_902533775.1 uncultured Pelagibacteraceae bacterium | reverse complement strand
ATATTTATTTTTTTCCCATAATCCAACCAATGACTTCATCTCTTGAGGTTTTATCTAATTGAGACTCAGCAAAGTTTGTTCCTTGAAAAAGTGCCATTACTCTGTCACAAACAGTAAAAATATCATCCATTCTATGGCTTATTACTATAACACCTACGCCAGTACTTTTTAATTTATTAATTAAATCTAATACTTTTCCAACTTCTTTTATTGCTAAAGCAGCAGTTGGTTCATCCATTATAACAACTTTGGCATTAAATGCTGTTGACCTAGCTATTGCAACTGCTTGTCTTTGTCCTCCAGATAATTCCTCTACTTTCTGATCAGCGCTTTTAACGTTTATTTTTAGTTTCTCTAAGTGTGCGCTCGTCAATTCTTGAATTTTTTTAAAATCTAAAAATTTTAAGAAGCCAATATTTTTTGTAGGCTCTCTTCCTAAAAATATATTTTCTCCAATTGGCAAGTTACCTGCCAATGCAAGATCTTGATAAACCATTTCTAAACCTAAATTTTGAGAGTCTTTTGGGCTATCTAACACATGTTCTTTGCCCTCAAAAAATAAAGCGCCTGCACTTGGTTTGTACAAACCAGATAAAACTTTCATTAGTGTAGATTTGCCTGCACCATTATCTCCCACTACACCTAAACATTCACCTTCGTGCACTTTTAAATTTACATTTTCTAAAGCAGTTATTGTTCCAAAATACTTTGTGATGCCTTTAGCCTCTAAGAGCAATTTATTTGTTGAAGTCATTTAATTTAAATTAAAAAAAAAATTAATTAATTGCAACAGGTTTTGACCTTAAAAGATGAACAGTTTTTCTTAGAGCTTTTTTACAAAATCTTGGATTAAGATTTTTTGAAATTAATTTCATATCTTCAAAAACAATATTGCCCATTTCTTTAAATGCCTCATCTAAAGCACCCGCTCTATGTGCAGAAAATAAAACATTTTTTAATTTTCTTATTGGGTCATTTTTTTTAACTGGTTCCTCCGGGAAAACATCTAGCGCTGCATAAATATCACCTTTTTTAAGCCTATTTTTTAAATCTTTAAAGTTAACAACTGCAGCTCTACTCATTAGTATAAAAAGTGAGTTTGATTTCATAAGATTGAGAAATTTTTTATTAATCAGTCCTTTGTTTTTTGTAGTAATTGTAGCAAGCACATAAATAACTTCACATTCTTTAAACATTTTTTTTAAAGTAATTGGTTTAAATCCTTGATTAATAATTTTTTTGTTTGGTATCCAAGGATCATAGATATTTATTTTACTCGAAAATGGTTTCAATAATGGAACCAAAGCTTTCCCTAGGTCTCCAAATCCCAATAATCCAATTTTTTTGTCTGATAACAATGAAGCCTTAAGATTTCCATCTAATCCATACTTTTCCTTTTTGTTAATGAAATCCTGATTTGCTCCATGAATATTTCTAAGAAGAGAGAGTGTAAATCCAAGCGCAATTTCTGCGACTGGTTTCGAGAAGACGGGTGAAGTTGCAATAACATGAATACCTTTATCAAAGCAATAATTATAATCCATATTATCTAGAAAGTTACTTTCGACATTTATTACTGCTTTCAACTTTTTTGCTTTCATTAATAAAAATTTAGGAAGATCAGGCTGTCCAATTATAAATTTCGCTTTATGAATATTATTAATATAAAATTTTTGTTTATTTGTTTTTGGTGCGAAAATAAGCTTAAATTTATTTTTTAACTCATTTAATTTTGGTTTTGAAAAAATAAGTTCCATAGTTCTTGGATACGGATCAACAATTGCAATATCTTTCATGATCTATAAGAGAATTTTTTTTACTTCTTCTTCTGTAAATCTTTTTGGCTTTTCACACTTAGTTTTTATTTTTTGAGGTACTCCAGTTGTTGCAGCTTTCATAGTAGACTCAATTATATCTAAAACATGAAGAGATAGCTCTCCAGAACATCGATGTTTTTTCTTTTTTTCGATTGAATATAACATCTCAGACATTCCAACACTTCTATAGTTTGCATTTGTAGGTGACTCATTAGATCTACCACTTGCAGATGTAATATTTATTTTTCCTAAATGCATTTTGTCAGTTTTATGTTCACCCCAACGACCACCCTCTGTAACAGAAATATAAACAGAACCACCAAACATATTCGGATCAGGAACGATAATTGATCCTTTAGTTCCATAAAGTTCCATATGATTTCTTTGATGATTAATAACATCGAAGGATAGAGTGACTTGAATAATTGCTTCATTATAAAATTGAATTGTTGCTAAATAAGTAGTTGGTGTTTCAACCTTAAATGTTTTTCCTTTATTCGGACCCGCTCTATAATTTCTTCTTTTAAACGCCGTTAATGTTCTGCCTTGCACCTGTTTAGCTGGCCCTAAAAGATTAACAAGCGTTGTAAAAAAATAAGGACCCATATCTATTACTGGTCCTCCCTCTTTTTTATACCAAGACTCTGGTTTTGGATGAAAGTTTTCAACACCAGGAAATGCAAAGATTGCATTTCCAAGTTTGATTTGTCCAATCAAATCAGAGTCGATTAATTCCTTTGCTTTTTGTCCACCTCCTCCAAGAAAAGTATCCGGCGCATTACCAATATATAATTTTTTTTGTTTTGCCAAAGCCACTAGCTCTTTTCCTTTTTGAAAGTATGTTGCTAATGGTTTTTCTGAATAAACATGCTTACCTGCATTTAATACTTTTTTTGATACAGAATAATGTGATTGAGGAATTGTTAAATTTAAAATTACCTCAATATCTTTATCTTTTAGTATTTCATTAACAGTCATTGATTTGATGTTGTATAATTTCGCACATTTTTCAGCTGCTTTTTGATTAATATCTGCACAAGCAACGATTTTGAAATTATTAAAATATTGGTGTCCCCTAAAATATGTTTCTGCGATATGGCCACATCCTATAAGACCAACCTTAAAAACTTTGTTCATGAATTTTAGACACCTTGTCTTTGCTTTGATTTTCCTTCTTTGTGAAGTTTTAATGCCTCTTCATTTTCTTTTGTTGATGGCATTTCTAAAGTAGGACTTTCCCAGTAAGCTGAACCTTCAAGCCACTCATAAGAATGAGTTTTTATTGAAATTAAGTAAGTCACATCAGATTTTTTAGCTCTTTTAAATGCTTCCTCTAATTCAGAAATAGATGATACCTCCTCAGATTTTGCACCCATACTCTCTGCATGTTTAGCAAAATTAACAGGTACAAGATTTGGAGCTTTTGAACTATTAAGTAGACAATTAAATTCTTTCCCTCCTTTAAATAATTGTAGCCTGTTAATAACGGCATGGCCTCCATTGTCACATAAAACTATTATTAATTTATTATTTGTTATAACTGATGAATAAATATCTGAATTAAAAAGTAAATAAGATCCATCTCCTACAAAAGCTATTACTTCTTTATCTGGGTTTGCCATTTTAACTCCTAATGCACCAGAAATTTCATAACTCATACAGCTAAAACCCCATTCGGTTTCATGTGTATTTAATTCTTTTGGCCTCCAAATTTGTACAACTTCTCCAACCAATCCACCTGCTGCAGTAACAGCAATGTCTGTTGGATCTGAATTACGATATATTGCTCCTACAGCGTGTGCATAACTAGGTAGTTCTTGATTAGTTGGACCGCTTTCTTTATCTACATAATCATTCCAATTTTTTAATTCATCTCTTGATTTTTTATGCCATTCATCAGGTGCTTTCCAATCTCCCAAAGCATTTGATAGCTCTTGTAAGCTTACTTTTGCATCACCTATTACTGATTGCGCCAAATGTTTGCTAGCATCAAATCTAGAGACATTAACACTAACAAGTGAAAAGTCTGGGTTCTCAAAATTTGCCCACGAACCAGTTGTGAAATCAGCTAACTTTGTTCCAACAGCAATAGCTAGGTCAGTTTGTTTTGCTAAATTATTTGCTGCTTTGCCACCAAGACCACCTATTGGACCTAAAAAATGAGAGTGATCTCTCTTCATAGTAGAGTAACCCATAACTGTTTGTGTAACTGGTATATTGTGTTTAATTGCAAAATTACTTAGATCTTCCATTGCATCAGAGTAGAAAACCCCTCCACCTGAAATCAATAAAGGATTTTTAGATTTTTTAATTTGCTCAGCTGCTTGTTTTATTTGAAAATCATCAGGTCTTGGTCGTCTAATATTATGAACTCTCTCTTTAAAAAATTCCTCAGGATATTCATATGTTTCGCCTTGGACATCTTGTGATAATGATAAGCAAGCTGGTCCGCAATCTGCTGGATCTAACATTGTTTGGATTGCTTGAGGTAATGTTTGTAAGATTTGTTCTGGTCTTGTAATTCTATCAAAATATTTTGTTACTGGTTTGAAAGCATCATTCTGAGTAATGCCTGGATTATTAAAATGCTCAACTTGTTGTAAAACCGGGTCAGGCATTCTGTTTGCATATGTATCTCCAGGTAAAAATAAAATTGGAAGTCTATTGCTCATAGCAACAGCCGAGGCTGTAACCATATTTGTAGATCCTGGTCCAACTGAACTAGTTGCAACAAAAAATTGTTTTCTTCTTTTAGCTCTAGCATACGCTATTCCAGTCAGAGCCATATTTTGCTCATGATGCCCTCTATAAGTTGGTAATTTATCTTTATTTTCTTGTAGAGCTTGTCCTAAACAAGCAACATTACCATGTCCAAAAATACCAAAAGCTCCAGCAAATAACTGCTCTTTTTTACCATCTATTAAAATTTTTTGAGCAATTAGATGTTTTATTATTGCATGTGCACAAGTGAGCTTTATTTTTTTCATTATTCTATATATAAATCTTTAACTTTTAACAATTAAACACAATTTAAAAAATATGTATAGCAATTTTGGTCAATTCATTGATGGTCAGTGGCAACAAGCAGAAAAAAAAGAAACTTATAAAGTTATCAATCCAGCAACAGAAGAAGTTTTAGGAGAAGCATCAAAAGCGTCCTCTGTTGACGTTCAAAAAGCATTAAAATCAGCAGAGAAAGGACTCGAAACTTGGAAAAATACAACTCCATGGCAGAGGTCTTATGTAATAAGAAAAATTGCAGATTTGATGCGTGAAAGAAAAGATGTATTGGCTAAATGGCTTACACTTGAAGTTGGCAAACCTCTTAAAGAAGCAATTGGAGAAGTTGGTGGTGGAGCAGATATATTTGAATGGAATGCAGAAGAAACTAAGAGAATTTATGGTGAAACATTACAAAGTAGATTTCCAGAAACAAGAGTTCATGTTTACTATCAGCCAGTAGGTGTTGTAGCAGCACTTGTGCCATGGAATTTTCCTATAGTTTTAGCATCTAGAAAAATTTCAACTGCACTGGCTGCTGGTTGTTCAGTTATTTGTAAACCAGATGTAATTACGCCTGGAGCAGTTATGGAACTTGTAAATATTTGTAAAGATGCTGGAGTTCCTGATGGAGTAGTCAATTTATTATCCGGAGACCCAGCCGAAATATCAAATGAATTACTTGAATCAGATATAATAAAAAAAGTTTCTATAACCGGCTCAACACGTGTTGGAAAATTAATTCTTAAAAAAGCTGCTGATAAAGTTCAAAGAGTTACAATGGAATTAAGTGGACATTCTCCATTTATAGTATTTGATGATGTTGACATGAATAAAGTTGCAGATATGGCAATAACAGCAAAATTTCGTAACAATGGTCAAGTTTGTATATCTCCAAATAGGTTTTACATTCAAGAAACAAGAAAAGAAGAATTTGTAAATGCTTTTGTAGATAGAGCAAAAAAATTAAAAATTGGAAATGGAATGGATGAAGGCACTGACTTAGGACCTTTAACAACAGCAAAACGTTTGGAAGAAATTGAAAAATTAGTCGAAACTACAAAGAGTGAAGGCGCAAAAGTTGTTTTAGGTGGGGGTAGACCTTCAGGATTTAATAAAGGTTATTATTATGAACCAACAGTATTTGATGATGTGCAGGATAATTTTACAATTATGAAAGAAGAACCTTTTGGTCCCCTGGTACCAGTTTTAACTTTCAAGGATTTTGACGAAGTAGTAGAGAGAGCCAATAATAATGACCTGGGACTTTGTAGCTATTTATATACAAACTCAATGGACAAAGCTAATAGAGCGTCAGAGATGATGGAAACCGGTTGTGTTGCAGTAAATACAGCGGCTGTTGCAGTTGCTGAAGCTCCATTCGGTGGAATAAAACAAACCGGTTATGGTCGTGAAGGTGGATCTATGGCTATAAAAGATTACCTTAATATAAAGTATACCCATATGGGTCTCAAAACCTGAGTAAATGAGAAAAAATAAAGCCAAAGAAATAATTAAAAATGGCAATGCTGTAATCAATGGTTGGTTGCAAATTCCAAGTACTGTTTCAGCAGAAACAATGGCTCAACAAGGATGGGACTCATTAACAATTGATATGCAACACGGGCTCGTTGATTACACAAATGCAATGCCAATGATGCAAGTTATTTCAGCGACAGAAGTCGTACCTTTAGCAAGAGTTAATTGGAATGAACCTGGTCAAATTATGAAAATTTTAGATGCTGGATGTTATGGAATCATTTGCCCAATGGTTAGTAATCGAAAAGAAGCAGAAAGATTTGTTCAAGCATGTAAATATCCACCACATGGATATAGAAGTTTTGGTCCAATGAGAGGGTTAATCTATGGAGGGCCTGATTATGGAGATCATGCAAACGATGAAATATTAAAAATGGCTATGATTGAAACTAAAGAAGCTTTAGAAAATCTTGATGAAATTATGAGTACCCCGGGCCTTGATGGTATTTACATAGGGCCTGCTGATTTAAGTTTGGCTATAGGAGAAAAGCCTGGTTTTGACAAAGGCGAAGATACTAAGGCTTATTCAGAAATACTTAGAATATTAGAGCATGCAAAAAAGAACAATATATTTGCTGGAATTCATAACGGAAGTACTGACTATGCAAAAAAAATGATTGAAAAAGGTTTTCAATTTGTAACAGTTGGAGCAGACTCCAGATTTATAAGTGCGGGTGCGAAAAATACAGTTGAAAATTTAAAAGGCACAATTAAATCAGAATTATCTAAAGCCTATTAATAAATAAAGTATAAACTTTTACGTATGAAAAAAATCTTAATAATAGGATCGATACATAATCATGGTATTGATTTACTAAAAGGAAATAAAAATTTTGAATTTGAAGTTGTAGATAATACAGATGCAGAATTTTTGAAAGATAAAATAAAAGACTGTGATGGAATAAGTATTAGAACATCTAAATTGTCAAAAGAAATTATATACTCAGCTAAGAATTTAAAAGTGATATCTAGACATGGTGTAGGCTATGATAATATAGATCTTGAAGCAACCAAGCAAAACAATATCACATTAGCAATAACAGCTACAGCAAATGCTCAAGCAGTAGCAGAACATGTTTTATTCATGCTATTCAGCATTGCAAAAAGAAATAATATGTACAACGAGACTGTAAAAACTGGAAAGTTCAGTGATAGAACTAAGCTTCCTAAAACAATTGAGTTATGGAATAAAAGCATCTTAATTGCAGGTTTTGGTCGAATTGGAAAATGTTTACTTAAAAAATGTAAGGGTTTAGAAATGAATATTTTTGTTTATGATCCTTTTGTCAGCGAAGAGGAAATTAAAAAAGTTGGTGGTACTAAAATTAAGGATTTAAATGAGAGTTTAAATAAAATGGATGCAATTTCAATTCATATGCCTCTAAACGAAAATACAAAACATTTAATTAATTATGAAATGATAAAAAAAATGAAAAAAAATTGTATTTTAATTAATGCTGCAAGAGGTGGTATTATTAATGAGGATGATCTTAATAAAGCATTAAACGAAGATTTAATTTTTGGTGCGGGGCTTGATGTTTTTGAAAAGGAGCCTCCATCTGAAGATAATCCATTGCTAAAAAATGAGAAAGCATTTTTAAGCCCTCATTCAGCAGTATTTACCGAAGAATGTTTGTCTAGAATGGGTATTGAAACAGTACAAAATATTATTGATTTTTTTGATAATAAATTGGAAAAGTCAAAAATAGTAAAAATCTCATGAGCTTAAAATTAAAAAATTTTGGATTGTTAGAGTTTCTTATTATTATATCAGCTGTTTATGTGGTAGGAATGTTGATATGGACAGCGAGTACAAGGCCTGAAGTTGAAGCTCGTGCAAATTTAGTAAAAGAGAATCATAAAAAAGTTGTCGATTTTATTAATGGCGAAATTAATAATTGTGGAAATAACGATGAAGGGAAGATAACAGTTTGGGGTGATCCATGTAATGCTGAATGGATAGCTGAAAAGGTTGTTAATCATATAAATGATAATCTTAAGATTGAAAATCCATTTTCAGATGACAATAAAGTTAAAACAGACCCTGACCCGAGAATAAAAGCAGAAGGAAAAGCTGGTCAGTCAGTAGAAATGGGTGTTATTTTTATAATGTCATCAAATTTTTTAGCAGAACCAGGATCAGAATGGATAGTTGGTACTTGTTTTAAATCTCCATGCGTTGCTGCTGGTAATAATGAATTAACTTCTTTATATAGATAGCTAATTATTTTCAATTTCTAAATTTGCACTTTTTAAAGTTTCAATTAGATATTTGTATCCAATTTTAGCATATTCAAAAGGATTTGCCTTTGCTGGATCTTGCTCCGCTTCTACAACTAACCATCCAGAATAATTTTGTTGTTTTAACAGTTCAAAAAAAGGTTTGTAATCAATGCAACCATCTCCAGGAACAGTGAAGGCTCCTTCCAAAAAAGCCTGTCTAAAACTATAATCGTGATTTAACGAATTATCTAAAACATTTTTTCTCATATCTTTGCAATGTATATGAATTATTCTTTCTTTAAATTCTTTATAAATTTTCAAACTATCTCCTTTTGCAAATAACATGTGTCCAGTATCTAAAGTTAGTTTGACACTACCATCTGTGTTTTCTAATAATCTTCTTGTATCTTCTTCACTTTCAATGCAAGTTCCCATATGATGATGGTAAGCAAGAGGCATGTCTTGATCTTCTAGATATTTTCCCATTTCTGAAATTTTTTTATAATATTTTTTAGACTCTTCTAAATCCATTCTAGGTCTTTTAGACAAATTTATATTTGGATCACCTTGAATAGAACCATAAACTTCGGCAAAAACCATGCAGGGTGCTTTACAATCTTGAAATAGTTTCAATTGGTTTTGAATTTTTAATTTTTCCTCCTCAAAAGTATTTTTTCTTAAATTTGCTCCATACCAACCTGAGCATAATTTTAAATTATATTTATTTAATATAGGAATTAATTCTTTTGATGTTTTTGGAAATTTTCCACCAGACTCTATTCCTTTAAATCCTGCTTCACTAGCTTCAGAAAGACATTGTTCAAGCGAAGTATCACCACCAAGCTCAGGCATGTCATCATTGCTCCAAGCTATTGGGGCTATACCTAATTTTACTGACATAAATAATAGTTTTGTTATGATATTAGATGCTTCAAAAAATTAAACCTAAAAAATTTAAACTTGGAATTGTTGGAGGAGGACCTGGATCTTGGATCGGACATGTTCATAGGATTTCATCTAGATATGATGACAAATACGAAATCGTTGCAGGGGTATTTTCTAGAAGTGTTGATAAATCTAGGAAATTTGGACAAAGTATAGGCTTAGATAAATCGAGATGTTATTCAAATTACAAGGAGATGTCTGAAAAAGAAGCGAAAAGAAAAGATGGTATTAATGTTGTAGCAATAATGACTCCACCATCAAGTCATCAAATTATTGCAGAGAATTTTATAAAAAAAAATATACATGTAATTTCAGACAAACCATTTGCTGGAAATCTTGAGCAGGGAAAAAAACTATATAAAGCGATTAAAAATAACAAAAAAATTAAATATGCGCTGACTCACAACTATTCATCTTATCCAATGGTAAGAGAAGCAAAAAATTTAGTGGAAAAAGGAAAAATTGGAAAAGTTGAATATATCAATGTTGAATATATTCAGGATTGGACAGATGGTAATAAAATTTCAAAAAAAAATTCAAAAAAGGTTTTTAAATGGAAAGTTGATAAAAAAATTGTTGGTGTATCAGCGGTTCTCAATGAAATAGGGTCACACGCATATCATCTAGCAATTTATATTACAGGCCTTAAAGGAGAAAAACTGATAGCCGATGTAAGTAAATATTCGAAGGACGTTAATATGGATAATAACGCACAAGTTTTTGTTAATTTTAATAATGGTGCTAAAGGAATTGTATGGACATGTGTAACAGCTAAAGGTGGTGTTTATGGTTTAAGAATTAGAGTATATGGGTCTAAAGGAAGTTTAGAATGGGTTCAAAATGATCCAAATTATTTAAAATTTAATCCAAGCAAAGGAGCAGTAAAGTTTTTAGAAAGAGGATATACAAAAGCAAATTTTTCAAAAAAATTTTCTAGAGTAAAATTTGGTCACCCTGAAGGATATTTAGATGCTTTTGCAAATATATATAAGGAATTTGCTGAATATTTAAAAACGAATACAAAAAAAAGATTTTATTTTCCTAACGAAGAAGAGGGTTTGGAGACTGCTAAATTCATTGATGCATGTAAGAAATCATCATTAAAAAAACAATGGGTAAAAATTTAATTAACGTAGCATTATTTGGTTTGGGAAGAATAGGACTAATGCATGCAGATAATTTAATAAATAATAAAAATTTTAATCTTAAATATATTTTCGATGTTAATAGAAAACTTGCAAAAAAAGTTTCAAAAAATCTAAGTTGTCAAAATATTGAAAGTCCTCAAATAGCATATAAAGATAAAAAAATTGATTGTATTTTTATCTCTTCCACTACATCAACTCATCTTAAATTTATATATGAAAGTATAAAAAGTAATAAAACAGTATTTTGTGAAAAACCTTTAGATTTAAATTTAAAAAAAATTCAAAATTACGAAAAAAAAATAAATAAATTTAATCATAAAATTCAAATTGGATTTAACAGAAGATATGATCCAGGTCATAGTTCTCTAAAAAATAATTTAATAAAAGGCAAGATAGGAAAGCTAGAGAAAATTATTATTACTAGCAGAGATCCGGCTGCTCCATCTATAAATTATTTAAAAGCTTCGGGTGGTATTTTTAAAGATATGATGATACATGATTTCGATCTAGCAAGATATTATGCGGGTAAAGATGAATTTGTTTCTATATTTGCCACAGGGAGCAATATTTCTAATAAATACTTCAATAAACTTAAAGATTTCGAGCTTGCTACTGCAATTTTGAAAACAAAAAATGGTGTTCAATGTATTATTAGTAATTCAAGACATTGTAGTTTTGGATATGATCAAAGAGTAGAGCTTTTTGGAAGCAAAGGGATGATTATTTCTGATAATATCAAAGAAAATGAGATTAGTTTGTATTCTAATAAAAGTACGAATGCACGATCAAGCTTTAAACATTTTTTTATAGAAAGATACGACCAGGCATACAAAGAACAGTTAAATGATCTTGCTAAATTATTCAGATCAAATTTAAGACCTAAAAGTGGTTTTATTGATGGAAAGATTTCAATACAAATTGCTGAGAGTGCTATCCGGTCATTAAAATCAAAAAAGTTTGAAAAAATAAAATATTAAAAATCAACTTTAGGTTGAATACAACCTGCTTCTTTACAATCTAAATAAATTTATGTTAGCTTTAATGTTTAAAAGTTAACTTTTATTTAAGAGAGGAAATTAAAAATGAAAACAATAAAAAACTTTATATTAGCTGTTGCTGCATGGGCAATGATGTCTGTATCAGCATTAGCAACTGATATAATTGTTGTTTCACATGGACAAGCTAATGACCCTTTTTGGTCGGTAGCTAAAAATGGAGTTGATGCAGCTTGTAAAGATATGGGAGTATCTTGC
>CACANA010000027.1 GCA_902533775.1 uncultured Pelagibacteraceae bacterium | reverse complement strand
CTAGAAAACATTTAAAAAAAATGCACACCAAAGGAAAACAGGTCATTCAAGGACCTGGAGAAAATGCTGGTGTCATTGATATTGGAGATGACGATGCAATTGTATTTAAAATTGAAAGCCACAATCACCCATCATTTATTGAACCTTATCAAGGTGCGGCAACTGGAGTTGGTGGGATCATGCGAGACGTATTTACAATGGGAGCAAGACCTATAGCAAATCTAAATTCAATTCATTTTGGTTCACCACAACATAAAAAAACAAAAAATCTATTAAGAGGAGTTGTTAAAGGTATAGGTGGATATGGAAATTGTATTGGAGTTCCAACGATTGCTGGTCAAACAACCTTTGATGAGTCTTACAATGGAAATATTTTAGTAAATGCCATGACTCTTGGTTTAGTAAATAAAAATAAGATTTTTTACTCAAAAGCAGCTGGATTAGATAAACCAGTAATATACGTAGGTTCAAAAACTGGAAGAGATGGAATTCATGGTGCCAGTATGGCTTCGGCAACTTTCGATGATAAAATTGAAGAAAAAAAACCAACAGTTCAAGTTGGAGACCCATTTACTGAAAAATTATTACTTGAAGCGTGCCTAGAATTAATGGCTGATAATTCAATTATTGCAATTCAAGATATGGGTGCAGCAGGATTAACATCTTCAAGTGTGGAAATGGCTTCAAAAGGAAATCTTGGAATTGAATTAAATCTAAGCAAAGTTCCTTGTAGAGAGGAAAAAATGACACCATATGAAATAATGTTGTCTGAAAGTCAAGAGAGAATGCTTATAGTTCTTGAAAAAGGAAAAGAAGAACACGCGAAGAAAATATTTGATAAATGGAACCTAGATTTTGCAGTTATAGGTAAAACAACTAATTCAAAAAAAATAGAATTAATATTTGATAATAAAAAAGTTGCAGAAATACCGATTGATCTTCTTGCTGAAAATGCTCCAATCTATGATCGTCCTTGGAAAAAAACTAAATTACCTCAAAAATTAAAATTTGATAAAGACGAATTTAAATCTTTAAAATTATCAGATTGCTTGAAGAAGATTTTAAGTAATTCAAACATTTCAGATAAAAAGTGGATATGGGATCAATATGATCATACTGTAATGGGTGATACAATTCAAAAACCTGGAGGTGATGCTGGCGTTGTTAGAGTTCATGGGACCAATAAAGCAGTAGCAGCATCAGTGGATTCATCCGCATTATATTGTTTCTCACATCCATTGACTGGAGGAAAACAAATAGTTTGCGAGAGTTATAGAAATCTTATTTCGGTAGGAGCTAAACCTATTGCTATTACAAATTGTTTAAACTTTGGAAATCCAGAAAAAGAAAAAAATATGGGTGAATTCGTTGAATGTGTTGAAGGAATTACAGAAGCAAGTAAGTATCTAGATTTTCCAGTCGTATCTGGAAATGTTTCGTTTTATAACGAAACAAAAGATAAAGGCATAAAGCCAACACCGACAATTGGAGGTGTGGGGCTAATCTCTGACTATCAACAAATGCTTACAATGGATTTTAAAACTGAAGGAAACTTAGTTTATGTAATTGGTAAAACGGATGGGCATTTAGATCAAAGTATTTTTGCAAGAGAGCTTTTAAATGAAAAAAAAGGTCCACCACCAACCGTTAATTTATTTAATGAAAAAAACATTGGCGAAACTTTATTAGATTTATCTCGAAAAAATCTTATTGTGAGCTGTCATGATGTATCTTTAGGTGGAATTTTAACTGCAGTATCAAAAATGTGTATTAAAGGAAAAAAAGGAATAAAAATAAATTCACTTAAAGGTTTAACAAATAAATATGAATACTTTTTTGGTGAAGATCAGGCTCGATATATTGTTGAAATACCTAGAGCTAGTTTGAAGAAAGTAATCGAGATTTTAAACAAATATTCAGTACATTTTGATGATTTAGGAATAATAGATGGCAATTCCATTAAATATAATGATGATATCAATTTGCCTATTGAAGAATTAGCAGATGCACATAAATATTGGTTAAAGAAGTATATGGACAGCTAATGGCAATGGATTTAAAAGAAATTGAGAGCTTAATTAAAGAAGGATTACCTGACGCAAAAGTTGAAATTCAAGATTTAGCAGGTGATGGAAATCACTATTCTGCTACAGTGACATCATCTGAATTTTCAGGTAAAAGTAAAATAGAACAACATAAAATGGTGTATAATTCTTTAAAAGGTAAAATGGGAAATGAGCTTCACGCTTTAGCAATTAAAACAAAGGAAATTTAAATGGAACAAGAAACAAATGATTTAATAAAAAGTGAAATTGAAAATAACGATGTGTGTCTTTTTATGAAAGGTACACCTGATGCACCACAGTGTGGGTTTTCAATGGCTACATCAAACATTTTAAAAGTTCTTGAAGTAAATTTTAAAGGTGTAAATGTTTTAGCAGATCAAAAGCTACGAGAAGGTATAAAAGTATTTAGTGATTGGCCAACCATTCCTCAATTATATGTTAAAAATGAGTTTATTGGTGGATGCGATATCGTAAAAGAAATGTATGAGAGCGGAGAACTTGCTAAACTCTTTGAGTCTAAAGGAATAAATTTTAAATCAAAAAATTAATTTAAAACTTTTTAATCATTGAGATTTTAGCGTTTTTATCAAGATTTTCATTAAATTCTTGGTCTAATTTGAAATTGAAATCTAGGCCATAAATATTTTTTGCAACATTAAGTCCAGCAGAAAAATCTTCAGTTCCTCCAAATTGCATTGCATATTCTGTTTCACGTTTAGATTTAAAGTTTAAACCAAATGAAAATGTATCCGTATGTTCGTGTTTTTCACCTTGAATACGTTTGTAGCTAGTATTGATTGATAAGTTATTTTTGGAGTCGTAACTAAAACCAACTTCAGATGTTAACATATAATCTGATATTGTATCTTGTGTATAGGTATAAGTTGTGCTGGTATCAGACACGTAATTTAATTTGGTTACAGACGAGTCGGAAAAATCTAACCCAAATTCAATTAAGCCAAATGGTTTTATTTTACTGTCATTGAATTTAACAAGATTATTTACACCAAATTCTAAAGATAAAAGTCCACTTTTTACTTCTTGATCATCATAAGAAAGAGCGTTCGTTCCAACCTCTTGGTATCCCTCAAGTTCTGTATATCCAAGATCTACTCTTAAAGCTGGAACTAAATTAAAGTTTCCTTTGTCAATTGTTTTTCCAAAATTAACTGATCCAAATATTTGATTTCCATCTCTTGAAGCAGTTAATGTATTAGAATCAGACTTTCGCTCAATATCGCTTTTAATTTTTCCAATTCCGATTGATCCTTCGATAAAATTATTATCGTCTAATGGTCTTGTTCTGTACATTGAAATATTATAATTTTTGCTATCGATACCACTTCCGTTAGATCCTATATCAGTATCGCTTTGCCCATATTGAATAGCAAAACCATAAATATCATTATCATTTATTTTTTTATCAAATCCAAAAGCAATACCTTGGCTATCTATTTCCTTTTCAGATGATGTGCTAGTATCACCAATTTTAGCAACACTTATTGAGCCTTCTGACCAAGTAGACCAATTATCAGACAAATTTAAATTTTCATTTATATCAATCGATGCCGTAATAACATTTGATAATGATGCAAGCATTGCATTTGAAAATTGAAATTTAATATTCTGGTTGGTTAAATTAGTTTCTTTTCTATGATGTCTTAACCATTGCATACGATTAATTACTGGAGTTGTAACGTATTGCAAAATTCTCTTTGGTGCTTCTGTTTGTGCTTCAATTGATCCAACAACATCTTTATCGGTCAATGGATCAATAGATGAAGTAGTTTCAACTGTTGTAAAGTTAAGAGTGGTAGAATTAGTAAACCCTGCATAAGACGCGCTATCAACATCATCAAAAGCGGTAGCAGCAATAGTAATATAATAACCAGTATCCCCATCTAGTGTGCTTGAGGGGTTAATTGTAATAATGGTTGAACCAGAACCGGATACCAATCCGCCTGCAACATTGATTGTCTCAACGGTTGAATTATCGGATGATTTTTTAATTAATATATTTCCACTTTCAGCATCAACAGCTTCAGAGAATGTTAAAACAATATTATCATTTACTCCAACACTAGTTGCGCCGTCACTAGGGGAAGAAGAAGATAGAGTTGGTGCGGTATTGATTAATTCAAAACCTGTAGTTAATGTATATTCATCCACACTGTGTGTGCCAGGAGTTCCTGACTGGTCCGTAATAAACATTTTTGTTCCATCATTATTAAAGGTAATGCCTGTAGGAGTAGTACCTTGAGAACTCACATCAAAACTACCCACAAAAGAAGCGGTGGAAACATCAAAGCCCGTAGAGAGCGTATATTCGTTAATATCATCTCCCGTATCGCCGGCAACAAACATTTTTTTTCCGTCGTTGCTAAATGCTATGCCTTGAGGTGAAGTATCTTGGGACTGGGTTACAAAGCTACTATCATAGGAGGCGGTGGAAACATCAAAGCCGGTCGATAGTGTGTATTCAACAACTTCATCAGAAGAATTATCACAATTAACAAACATTTTTGTACCATCTGAATTGAATGCTAAACCTTTTGAACCACTTGCATTGGAGGAAATACTTAAATTACTATCATAGGATGCGGTAGAAATATCGAAGCCTGTAGTGAGATGGTATTCAAAAACTCTTTGATTCTTCCACCCTGCTACAAACATTTTTGTTCCATCGTTGTTAAATGCTAAGCCTCTTGGGTTGGTATCTTGGGAATTAACACTAAATAAACTATCATAGGAAGCGGTTGAAATATCGAAGCCTGTAGTGAGATGGTATTCTCGAATGGCATTGGAATTATCTCCAACAACAAACATTTTTGTACCATCGTTGTTAAATTTTATGTCTTGTGGGTATCCTCCTTGATAACCGCTTAAGATGTAAACGTTGATACTATCAACATATGTAACTCCCGCAAAAACTTTAGATGATGATAGTATTAAAATAATGAAAAGAATACTCGAACTCTTAATAAAATTTTTAATTAAAATAAGTATATAGTCTGTAGTTTGCTGACTAAAACAAAGAGCTAAAAAATTTTTAGATAGTTTGTATGTTTTATAAAATAATGTATTCATTTTTTAATAACAACAACGTAATATAAAAAAATAAATTTTTTAATAATAATTCTGGATATAAAATTTTAGTTAATTAAAAAACTTTAAATAAGTTTATTTTGGGTTTTAATTGTTCAAAAATATCTAAATTGCTTAATTTTCCTTTAACAGTAATTTTAAAAAGGTGTTATCTAGAATAATATTCGATTACTAGATTTGGCTCCATCACAACTGGGTATGGAACTTCTTCGAAAGATGGAACTCTTACAAATTTAACTTTTTTATTCTTTTCATCTAATTGTAGATATTCTGGAACTTCTCTCTCTTTGTTAGCAAGAGCAATATCAATTAAAGCAAGTTGTTTAGATTTATCTCTAATTTCAATCGTATCTTCTTCTTTGACCTGATAACTCGCAATATTTACTTTTTTTCCATTAACTTTAACATGACCATGATTAATAAGCTGCCTTGATGAAAAAATAGTGTTTGATAACTTTGATCTATAAATTACAGCATCCAATCTTCTCTCTAATAATCCAATTAAATTTTCAGCTGTATCGCCTTTTTTCATGATTGCTTTTTTGTAAACATTTCTAAACTGTCTCTCATTCATGTTTCCATAATAAGACTTCAATTTCTGTTTTGCTTGAAGTTGAATTCCGTAGTCTGAAGGTTTGCCAGCTTTTGTTTGTCCATGCTGTCCTGGAGGATAGGCTCTTGTATTAAAAGGACTTTTGGGCCTCCCCCATAAATTTACTTTTAATCTTCTATCTACTTTATGTTTAGAGTTTAATCTTTTTGTCATTAGTATGAGGTCTTATAAGCCTAAGTTATGTTTTGTCAATCAACCTTTTCCTTACTTAAACCAGCAAATACACTCGATAAAATACGAGTTTCTTTTTCTGAAAGATTGAGTTTATAGAAAATACTTCTTAGATTTTCCATCATGATTGGTTTTTTTTCAGGTGGGTGAAAAAAATTCTTATTTTCTAAATTATTAATGCACAAATTTAACATTCTTTGAATGTCATTCTTATTTGCACTTTTAATTTTTTTTGACTTTTCAAAGGAAAACTTTTTATTTGAAATTAGTCCACTTACTATTTGAGCTACTATAATTAGACTATGAGACAAATTTAAAGATCTAAAATTCCTATTACTTGGAATTTGTAAAGTATAATCAGCATAACTAACTTCATTATTTGATAATCCAGATGCTTCTGATCCAAAAAGAAAACCAACCTTTTTTTTGTAATTAATCTTATTTAGATCAGTTATTGATATATGTTTAATATTTTTATTTCTAAATCTTGCAGATGTTGCAACTAATATATCCAAATTACTTAATGATGTTTCTAAATTTTCATATACTTTTGCTTTTTTAACAATATCCTTTGCCCCTACAGATGTTGCAATAATTTTATCATTTGGAAATGAGGGTTTTGGATTAACAATTGATAGATTATTAAAATTAAAGTTTTTTAAAGCTCTAGCACAGGCTCCTATATTTTCTGATAGTTGAGGTTTGTGTAAAATAAAAGTTATATTTCTTAATGACATCAAGTACTAGCAGGAGCATTATCCTTGAAAAGCTTATAATCCAAACTATCAACTAAAGCTTTAAAAGATGCATCAATAATATTTGGAGAAACTCCTATTGTGAACCAATTACCATGTTTTGAGTCTGCGCTTTCTATAGAAACTCTAGTAACGGCTCCAGTTCCTGTATTTAAAATTCTAACTTTGTAATCAACAAGCTTTAAATCTTTTAAATATTCTGAATATTTTTCAAGTTTATTTACATTTTTTCTTATAGCATTATCTAATGCATTAACGGGTCCATTGCCCTCGCCTTCACATAGTATTTCATGACCATCTACTTCAAGTTTTGCTTTTGCAAATGATACAACTTCACCAGTTGAATCTTTCTTAACAGAAACATCATACTCATTAATTGAAATATATCTTGGTATTTCCCCCATCAATCTTCTAGCCAATAGTTCAAAAGATGCATCGGCACCATCGTAACTATATCCTATGAACTCTCTATCTTTTACTTCATGAAGAAGTTTTTTAATTTTTGGATCGTCTTTTTTAATATTAATGCCAATTGCATTTAATCTAGACATTATATTAGATTGTCCAGATTGATCAGAAACAACAATATTCCTAGCATTACCTACTTCATTAGGATTAATATGTTCATAAGTTTTTGGATCTTTTTGTACGGCTGATACATGCATTCCACCTTTGTGTGAAAATGCAGATGCACCCACATAAGGTAAATGTTTATTTGGTTTTCTATTTAATATTTCATCTAATAATCTTGAACATTGAGTTAAATTTTTAATGTTTTGTGGTTTGATATTAATTTCATATTTGTCTGAAAAATCTTTTTTTAAAAAAAAAGTTGGGATCAAAGACATTAAATTTGCATTACCACATCTTTCACCTAGTCCATTTATTGTACCCTGAACCTGTCTTACTCCTGCTTGCACAGCTACTAAACTATTGGCAACTGCATTTTCAGTATCGTTGTGGGCATGTATTCCAAGGTTTTTTCCAGGTATATGCTTTGTTACTTCTTGAACAATTTTAGAAACTTCATGGGGTAATGTTCCTCCGTTAGTATCACATAAAATAATCCATCTTGCACCATTATCATATGCTGCTTTTAAACAAGATAATGCATATTCAGGATTAGATTTATAACCATCAAAAAAATGTTCAGCATCAAACATAAATTCTTTACCTGAATTAACTATATGCTTTGCACTCTGGCTTATATTTTCTAAATTTTGATCGTTTGAAATACCTAGGGCGACATCCACATGAAAATCCCAACTTTTACCGAATAAACAAACGGATGAACTTTTTGAATTAATCAAAGATGACAACATAGGGTCATTTTTTGCACTATGCTCTGATTTTTTAGTCATACCAAAAGCTGTAAGGTTTGAATTTTTAAAATTCTGATCCTTGTTAAAAAATTCTGTATCAGTTGGATTTGCTCCTGGCCAACCACCTTCTATATAATCAACTCCCAAATTATCCAAAGATTTAGCAATTTTTTCTTTTTCATTTAATGAAAAATCTACTCCTTGAGTTTGTGCCCCATCCCTAAGTGTAGTATCAAATATATAGATTTTTTCTTTACTCATTTTAATTTCCAGGTGGTTGTACCATCTTTATCTTCAATTAAAATACCCTTGTCTAAAAGATCTTTCCTTATTTTGTCAGCTAATTCATAATTTTTTTCATCTCTTGCTTTATTTCTCTCAACTATTTTGGAATTAATTTCATCCTTTGAAAGAGAAATTGTATTTTTTTTTGTTTGTAGCCACTCTTCTGAAGTATCAGTTAATAAACCTATAAAATTACAAGCTTTTACAAAAGTTGCTTTATCCTCATTAGTTCCATTTGAAGCTTTACTATATAAAGAATGTAAATTAGCAATATAGCCTGGAGTGTTTAAATCGTCATATAAGGGATCTAATAATTCATCCGGCAGTATTGTACTTTCATGTACATCAGAATAGGCTGAATACCATTTACTTAGAGTCTTTTCAGATTCTGATATTAGTTTTTCATTCCAATCTAATCCTTGTCTATAGTGAGCACTAATTAATGCTAATCTTAAAACTTGACCATTATATTTACTTTTAAAATCTTTTATTTTTAATATGTTTCCCTGAGATTTTGCCATTTTTTCATTAGAAAGAGTTATAAATCCGTTATGAACCCAATAATTGGCAAATGAATTTGTTTCATTTGCACATCTTGATTGAGCAATCTCGTTTTCATGATGAGGAAAAATCAAGTCTCTACCACCCCCATGAATATCAAATTCTTCACCCAAATATCTTTTAGACATAACCGAACATTCTAAGTGCCAACCTGGTCTACCTTTGCCCCAAGGAGATTCCCATGAAGGCTCTTTATCTGTTGATGGTTTCCATAATACAAAATCTTCAGGATTTTTTTTTATTTCTGAAACCTCTACTCGTGAACCTGCTATTAATTCATCTAACTTTTTGTTTGATAGTTTTCCATAATCACTAAATTTTTTAACTTCAAAATAAACATGCTTATCCTTAGAATATGCAAACCCTTTTTTTTCTAGTTCTGTGATCATTTCAACCATTTGATTTATATTTTCTGTTGCCTTTGGTTCATTGGTTGGTGTTTCACATTTTAAGTAATTACAATCCTTATGAAAATTATCAGTAATTTTTGAAGTTAAGTCGTTTATAGAAATATTTTGATCATTAGATGCTTTGATTATTTTGTCATCTATGTCTGTTATATTTCTGATATATTTTACAGATTTTGATCCATATCTATTTTTTAAAATTTTATACAGAATATCAAAAACAACTAATGGTCTGGCATTACCAATATGTGGATCATCATAAACAGTAGGACCGCAAACATACATGCCTATGGATTTTTCATTTTTGGGTGTAAATTTTTCTTTCTTACCACCTAGACTATTAGTTAAAAATATATCTTTAGCCATACAACTAGGAATATACTTAAATTATAGATTTGTGAATCTATTTGATTAATTAGGAATTTTGCATACTGGAATAGGTTCCATTTTATGCAAATTTGCGCTTCGAATTGAATTATATTTATCTCGATTTACAGAATTTTCATTATCCATTGCTTCTTCTAATTCTTTATATGACAAACCAAGCTGACCTTCATCCGTACGACCATCATCCCATAAACCATCTGTCGGAGGAGCATCAATAATCTCTTTTAAAATTCCAAGTTCTTTACCAAGTTCCCATACCTCAGTTTTATTACAATCTGCTATTGGAGAAATATCTACTCCACCATCACCATATTTTGTATAAAAACCAACTCCAAAATCTTCTACTTTATTTCCTGTTCCAACAACTATTCCATTGTTTGCGGCAGCTACTTGATAAAGCGTTGTCATTCTTAATCTTGCTCTAGAGTTTGCCATTCCGTGTTCACTACCAAAATTGTTTAGTGTTCCCTCAAATGTTTTGAATAAACTATCTAATTCTAATGTGTGTCCCTCTACATTGCTAAAATTCTTCTTTAACCACTCTTGATGTGCCAAACTTAGATCATGTTGTGCAGATTTTTGTTTAATAGGCATTGATAAAACAATTGTTTTCAAACCGGTCATTGCACTTAATGTACTTGAGACAGAAGAGTCTATTCCACCAGAAATACCAATAACTAAAGATTGAGCTTTTTTTGGCATGGAATTCACATAATCTGAAATCCAGTTTTTAATGTGATTCACTTTATCTTTAGGTGTCATAATTTTAATATAAGAAAAAAAATTTATTTTTAAACTGTTAAGATGCCGCTTTAATTGCAGATTTAGAATACAAACTATTCTTTTTTATCTCATCTGAAATTAAAAACGCTAATTCTATAGCTTGATCCGAATTTAATCTTGGATCGCAGTGCGTATGATATCTGCTTGATAAATCTGCATCTGATATTTTTTTTGCTCCACCAGTACACTCTGTCACATCTTGTCCTGTCATTTCAACATGTAGACCTCCTGCATAGGAACCTTCTGCTTGATGAACTGCAAATACATTTTTAACTTCACTTACAACATCATTAAATGGTCTCGTTTTAAAACCAGTAGTTGATTTAATTGTATTGCCATGCATTGGATCACATGACCAAACAACATTTAAACCTTCCTTTTTAATTCCTCTAATTAATTTTGGTAAAAATTTTTCAACATTCTGATGGCCAAATCTTGAGATTAAAGTTATTTTTCCTTTTTCATTTTTAGGATTTATAACTTCACATATTTTTGCAATTTCTTCAGGTTTAGAAGTTGGACCACACTTGATACCAATTGGATTTTCTATTCCTTTACAAAACTCAACATGTCCTCCATCTAATTGTCTTGTTCTATCTCCTATCCAGACAAAGTGTGCTGAAGTATCGTGATATTCACCTGTGGTTGAGTCTACTCTTGTCATGCTTTCTTCAAAAGGTAAGTGTAAAGCTTCATGGGAAGTCCAAAAGTTAACTGTGTATAATCTATTGTTAAAATCAGATGTAATTCCACAAGCATCCATAAAAGCTAATGCATCTGCTATTTTATCTTCTAATTCTTTAAATTTTTTAGCTTGGGGACTTTTCTTAATATAATCTAAATTCCATAAGTGAACCTTATTTAGGTCAGCAAAACCTCCTTTTGAAAATGCTCTTAAAAGGTTTAAAGTTGATGCAGATTGAGAATAAGCCTTAAACATTCTTTTTGGATCAGGTCTTCTAGCTTTTTCATTAAAATCTATTGCATTTATATTGTCTCCCAAATAACTTGGTAATTCTTTATCACCTTGTTTTTCAGTTGGTGCGCTTCTTGGTTTTGAAAATTGTCCAGCAATTCTTCCAAGTTTTACAATAGGTAAAGAAGCTGAGTAAGTCATAACTAAAGCCATTTGAAGGATAACCTTAAAGGTATCTCTTATATTGTCAGGATGAAATTCCGCAAAGCTTTCCGCACAATCACCACCTTGTAATAGAAAAGCTTTTCCATCATTGACCATTGCCAATTGATCTTTTAAATGTCTTGTTTCACCTGCAAATACGAGAGGAGGAAAGGTTTTTAATTTATTTAAAACCACCTCCAATTCTTTCTCATCTTCATATTGAGGAATATGTTTGACAGGATATTTTCTCCAGCTATTTATTTTCCAATTTTTCATTTCAACTCAGAATTGTTTTAACAGACTTTATTATTTATTCAACAGTGACAGATTTAGCTAAGTTTCTTGGTTTATCTATATCGTATCCTCTATCTAATGCAGAGTAATAAGCTAACTTTTGCAAAGGTATAGTGGTCAAAAATGGTAGAAGTTCATTAGATATGGCATCAACTTCTATTTGCTCCCATATATTTTCTGAGTAAATTTCATCAGTACTTTTATTTGTTATTAGTAAAACTTTTGCACCTCTAGATATAACTTCTTGCATATTTGAAATAGTTTTTTTGTAGTGCTCATCTCTTGGAGCAATTACCACTACTGGCATACCATCCTCTATGAGTGCAAGAGGTCCATGTTTCATTTCCCCAGCTGGGTAACCTTCAGCATGAACATAAGCAAGCTCTTTTAGTTTTAAAGCACCTTCAAGTGCAATTGGATATGAATAGCCTCTACCTAGGAACATTGATCCTTTAGAATTAGCAAAATCTTTTCCAAGAGTTTGAATTTTATCTTCAATATTCAATGTATTTTTTGCATATTTAGATAAAGACAATAAATCTTTTATCTTTTTTTGGTAATCCTTTTTATTAATTGATTTTTGTTCATAAGAAAGCTTTGTACATAATAAATAAAGAACTAACATTTGTCCCAAGAAAGCCTTTGTAGATGCAACACCAACTTCTGGACCACAATGTATAGGTAAAACTAGATCAGCGTCTCTTGCGATTGAACTTTCAACAACATTTACTACTGCACAAGTTTTAACATTATTCTTTTTGCACAAATCTAATGCTGCAAATGTATCTGCAGTCTCTCCTGATTGAGAAACAAACACATAAAGACAATCTTTTTTAAATTTAATTTTTCGGTATCTAAACTCAGAAGCTATATCAACAATCACATCTAAACTGGTATTTTGCTCAAACCAATACTTAGCAACAAGACAAGAGTGATACGCTGTTCCGCATCCAATTAAAACTACTGATGAGATTTCATTGATTTTCCAAGGAAAATTGTAAATATTTATTTCTTTGTTATGTTTGTCGATGTACTCATTAATACAATTTTTTAAAGTGATTGGCTGTTCGTCTATTTCTTTGGCCATATAATATTTATATTCTCCTTTTTCATAATTTTGATCATCTTTAGAAAGAT
>CACANA010000026.1 GCA_902533775.1 uncultured Pelagibacteraceae bacterium | reverse complement strand
ATAATGATCTGTCACTGATGTTAAATAAACATCTAACTCTGGCCACTCCGTTTGTAAATAATCCTCAAGTTTGCTTAATACATTTGCGGCCCCCCCCAGTGGTGGTTGTCATTAGATAATGATTTTCAGATATTCTTGTAGTAACACCGTCGTCATAAACCATACCATCCTCGTTTAACATAAGTCCGTATCTACATTTTCCGATTGCAAGTTTTGACCAAGCATTTGTGTAAACTCGATTTAAAAATTCTGATGCATCTGTTCCTTGTATATCAATTTTTCCTAGAGTTGATGCATCTAAGATTCCCGCACTGTCACGTGCCGCTTTACTTTCTCTTTGAACAGCATCATGCATATTTTCACCATTTTTTGGATAGTACCAGGGTCTTTTCCACTGACCAACATTTTCAAATTCTGCATTATTTTCCACATGCCATTCATGTATGGATGTTTTTCTTACTACTTCAAAAAATTTTCCAACATTTCTCCCAACTAGTGTTCCGAAAGTTAATGGTGTGAATGGAGGCCTAAATGTAGTTGTTCCCAATGTACCCATTTTTACACCAGCTGTTTCAGCTATAATCCCAAGTGCGTGCATATTAGATAACTTTCCCTGATCTGTTGCCATACCAGTAGTTGTATATCTTTTTACATGTTCAATTGATCTAAAACCTTCTTTTAAGGCTAATTTAATATCTTTTGCAGTTGAGTCATTTTGAAAATCTATAAAGCATTTTGTTTTACCTAAAGGTATTTTATTTGGTAAAAGCCATATATTTCTTTTATCATTTTCTTTAGAGCAAATTATATTTGTATCCTGGTAATCTTGATTATCTATATCTAAGAATTTATTAATTTTATTGACTGTTTTATCTATAATATTTTCTAAATCAAAATCTCCATTGCATGAACCAACAGAAATTCGATCTTCACTATTTTCTTTTGGTAAGAATACTTGGTCTTCATCTCTAAAATCTAATTTACCTCCAGATTGAGTATGCATATGCACCATAGGTGTCCATCCACCACTCATTCCTAAACAGTCACAACTTAATCTAATTTTATTGCCTACAGTTGTATTTCCATCTTCCGATAGTTTCATGATTTCTAATGAATTTATTTTTCTGTATCCAAAAGTATTTGTTACAACATGATTGAAGTAGATTTTTATTCCTAGACTTTCTGCTTGTTTGATTAATTCAGAGCTAGCAGATTTTCTTAAATCAACAATTATATTCTTTATACCTTTTTTATGAAGTGAAATTGAAGTTTCGTATGCACTATCATTATTTGTAAATAATATTATATTTTCTCCACAGGTAACGCCATAATAATCTAAATATTTGTTTATAGAATTAGATAATAATATTCCTGGTCTATCATTATTATTGAATACAAGTGGTCTTTCAATTGATCCAGTTGCAATTACAACTTTTTTTGCTCTTATTTTCCATAATCGTTGTCTAATCTTATTTTCCTTTTTTTCCTCTGGTAAATGATCTGTTAAATTTTCTTTAGCTAAAAGAAAATTGTATCCATGATAAGCTGCAATACTTGTTCTTATCTTAATTGTTAAATTACTTAATTTTTTAATTTCTTGAATTTCATTTTTTAACCATTCACTTGATAATTTATCATCAATCTTAATAGACTCGTTGTTTTGATAAATTGTAGAACCACCTAGTATTTTTTTGTCATCTACTAATAAAGTTTTTAAATTATTTTTTGCAGCCATTTTTGCAGCAATAATACCTGAAACTCCACCACCGATTACCAATACATCGTAGTGAACATATTTGTGATCATAGATATCAGGATCTGGTTCTGTAGGAGATTTTCCCAAACCCGCAGATAATCGTATTAATGGTTCATATACTTTTTTCCAAAAACTTTTTGGCCACATAAATGTTTTATAATAAAAGCCTGCAGGAATTAACGGCGATATAAAATTATTAATACCTCCAATGTCAAATTTTACGTTAGGCCAGCAATTTTGAGAACTTGCTTCTAATCCTTCATACAATTCTAACTCGGTAGCTCTTACATTTGGTTCTGTTAGGTCTTTTTTACTACCAATTTGACAAATTGCATTAGGCTCTTCTGCTCCACAAGAAACTATACCCCTTGGTCTGTGATATTTAAAACTTCTACCGACTAAATGAATACCATTTGCCAAAAGTGCAGATGCCAAGGTATCACCCTCATATCCAAAGTAAGTCTTGCCATCATATTTAAATGAAACTCTCTTAGTTTCATCAATATATTCGGTTTTATGAATTCTATAATTGGGCATTACTTATAATTAACAGGAGGTTTTTCACCCATTTTATAAACAGATAAAATTTTATCATTCGATGTGTCTCTAACGATGTTGAACCATTTTCTGCATCCGTGAACATGATTCCATCTTTCAAATTGAATACCTTTAATATTTTTTCTCATAAATAGATATTCCGCCCATTCATCATCGCTAAGTTCAGTTGGTTGTTTTGGTCTTACTATATGAGCTTCGCCACCTGAAGAAAATTCGCTTTGATCTCTCTCTCCACAAAATGGACAATTAATTAAAAACATTACTAATGTGCAACTGCTGCAGCACCATGTTCATCAACAAGATCACCGCTTACAAATCTATTTAGATTAAATGCTGCATTTAATTTATGTGGCTCATCATTTGCGATTGTGTGCGCAAACAAATCTCCCGATCCTGGAGTAGCTTTAAAACCACCGGTACCCCAACCACAATTAAAATATAAACCTTTTATATTAGTTTTACTTATAATAGGACTTGCATCTGGACATATATCAACAATTCCTCCCCATTGTCTTAACATTTTCATTCTACTAAAAATAGGGTATAGCTCTAGAATAGCCTTTAAAGTTTCTTCTACAATATTATGACTACCTCTTTGTGTATATGAAACATATGAATCTGTTCCCGCACCTATAACTAATTCGCCTTTATCCGATTGACTTACATAAGCATGGACAGCATTTGACATTACAACAGTATCAATAATTGGTTTTACTGGCTCTGAAACTAAAGCTTGTAATGGTTTACTCTCAAGAGGAAGTTTTAATCCAGCCATATTTGCAATTACACTTGAGTGGCCTGCTGCAACAACTCCAATTTTATTAGTTTTTATAAATCCTTTAGTGGTTTCTAATCCTTCAACTCTATCTCCATTTCTCTTTATTCCTTTAACTTCACAGTTTTGAATTATATCCACACCCATTTCGCTTGCGCCTCTTGCATAACCCCAAGCAACAGCATCATGTCTTGCAGTTCCCGCTCTTCTTTGTAACGTTCCACCCAAAACAGGGTATCTGATATCAGGTGATGTATTTATAATTGGGCAAAATTTTTTAACTTCCTCAGTATTTAACCAAACAGCATCAATTCCGTTTAGTCTATTGGCATGTGTTCTTCTTTTTAAATCTCTTACATCTTGAAGATTGTGAGCTAAATTCATTACACCTCTTTGACTGAACATCACATTGTAGTTTAGCTCTTGAGATAAATTTTCCCATAGTTTAAGTGCATGATCGTATAAACCAGCACTAGCATCCCATAAATAATTTGATCTAATGATTGTAGTGTTACGCCCTGTATTTCCACCACCAATCCAACCTTTTTCTAAGACTGCAATATTTTTTAAATTGTGTTTCTTTGCTAAATAATATGCAGTAGCTAAACCGTGTCCACCACCACCCACAATAATAGCTTCGTATTCTTTTTTTGGCTCTGGATTTCCCCAAGCTTGTTGCCAATTCTCATGCTGTGATAAAGCATTTTTTATTAGAGAGAATACTGAATATTTGTTTTTCATATTTTGGAGAAATTACTTGAATATGATTGAATATTCAATGATTTCAAGTTACACATATTATCGTGGAAGGATGGGTGAGCTGGTTTAAACCAGCGGTTTGCTAAACCGCCGTACGCTTGAAAAGGTGTACCGAGGGTTCGAATCCCTCTCCTTCCGCCACTAATAGAGCGGATTATTTCTAAAAAAATCTTTTAAAAATATTGGTTTTTGAGACAAAATGTATCTATAAACATTGTAATTCTCCATAACCCTCTGAACATAGTTTCTGGTCTCTTTAAACTTAATAAGTTCTACCCAATCAACATAATCGATTTGTTTCTTTTGAGGATCTTTATTTATTTTTTTCCAATACTTCACTCTTTTTGGTCCTGCATTATATGCTGCTACAGCGAAAGGGTAGGATCCATCATAATCAAGAATTAAACCTGCAATATAAAAAGAACCTAAATTTATATTATACTCAGGACTTGTTGTTAAACGAGATTTTGAATAAGAAACTTTTGCCTGCTTAGCAACTGTCTTTGCAGTATAAGGCATCAACTGCATTAAGCCTTGTGCTCCAACTCTACTTCTTGCAGATATATCAAACTCACTTTCTTGTCTTATAATAGATAATATTAAAGCTTGTTCTGGGATTTTTCTTGATCCAACTTTATTTGGAGTGCTTATTACTGGATAATTATATTTGTTATGAAACCTTTTTTGATAAGATGCTATTTTAGAAACCTGAATAGCAAAATCAAATCTAGATATGTCAGTTGCTAGTTTTGCTGCCAATATTTCACTCCCCGCTGAAACATTGTCATTTGCTAGAAATCTTAAAATATGTTTCGTATATTTATCTTTTTTTACTTCATCTAATAAGTGTACTATTGCAACTAGTTTATTTTTGTAAAAACTTTCAGCATAATTTTTATCAACTTGAGTACTTTCTTTAAGTTCAAAAGTTTTATTTGGATATATTTTCATATGAGATAGTTGACCATAATAAGTTGTTAGATATTTTGAACCTTCTTTAAACCATTTATCTGCTTCTTCTTTATTATTTAGAGCTAAATTCGCTTTTCCTAGCCAATAAGCTCCTCTTGATAAACTAATTGGATAACCAACATTATTATAAAACTTTGTAAAATGACTTTTTGCTAAAATTGGATCTTTTAAGAAGCTTAAAGCAATCCATCCGCTCATCCATTCAGCCTCAGCTAATTCGGCACCCTCTGATAGACCATGTTTACTTGTAATTTTATAAGCTTGCTCATATCTTTTCTTATAAATAAGTGATCTCGCAATTATTGATCTTTCAACCCACCATTTATCTGGGCGAACCATGTAGTCTTTATTATTTTTGATACTTAGTAAAATTTCTAAAGAACTATCAACTCTACCTCTTTTCCTTCTCCATTTGAGTCTATCATAATTTAAACCTGCATCTTTTTTTAAACTTGCAGGCACATTCGAAATAGCGCTATCAACTCCATAAGATCTGCTCATTAATAGTTGCCTTGCTGTATATAAAAGTTGATAATCTTTTGGTAGATATCTTAACATTCTTTTAAGATCCCAATATTTATTTTCCCAAGCTAAATAATCAGCTCTTTTAATATAATCACTACTGTTCAAATATTTTTTAAATTTCTTTCTAAAAAAAATAAGATCATTTTTACTTAAATCAGCTTTAATAAATCCTTCTTTTATTAAATTTATAGCTGTCTCTTTATTTTTTGATAACAAAGCATCGCCTAGCATCATTTTTCCAAATCCACTTAAAGGAGGGTATTTATCGAACCACTGTATAATTTCATTTTTAGTATGATTTTTAGAATTTATTTTATGCTCTCCTAAGTAACGAACTCTATCTATTCTTGGATAATCTTTTACTCTTTCGATAAACTGTTTATATTCTGTAAAAGTAGCCCTGTTACCAGTTGTAAGTAGATGTCTCCATTGAATAAAATCATAAATTGATTTTGCTCTTGCTTTACTTGCGGCTTTTTTCGCATCCTTCCAATTACTTTTCTCCATAAATGAAATAGCTTGTTTTGCATATTTCATATCTCTATCGCTATAAAATTTTTGTTTTTTAATCTTTCTTAATTTTTCTTTAACTATAAGAGGCTTATTTTTGGGAATTATTACACCATCAATTTTTTTAAATATCTCTGTGGTAGTAATTTTAATTTCCTTTTGAATTTCTTCTTCTTTTTCAGATGGTTTTGGTAGAGGAATGATATCAGCTATTTTTTTTGTTGTATTTTTTTCATTTAAGTCTGGTTTTTTAATAGGAAGTATAGTTTCATTTGAAAAAGCAGATTGAAACGATAAGAAAAAAAGGATAATTGTTGTTAATAATTTTAAATGCATTTTATTAAATCAAACAACTTATGTTATAAATAATTATGTTTAAAGGATCAAATGTAGCATTAATTACACCGTTTAAAGACAACAAGCTCGACGAAGAAAGTTATATAAAAATAATAAATCATCATCTGGAAAATGGAACAAATGGGTTAGTTCCAGTTGGAACAACTGGTGAGTCACCAACACTCTCACATGATGAACATGAGAGAACAATTGAATTATGCATAAAAGAAGCTACCGGTAAACTTCCCATAATAGCCGGTACAGGATCTAATTCCACAGAAGAAGCCGTATCATTAACCAAACACGCTGAAAAAGCTGGAGCGGATGGTGCTTTAGTTGTTACACCATATTATAATAAACCTACTCAAGAAGGATTATATCAACATTATAAATCAATCAATGATAACTGTGGAATACCAATTATAATTTATAATATTCCAAGTCGTTCAGTAATCGATATGAGTGTTGAAACAATGGCTAGATTATACGAACTAAAAAATATAGTTGGAGTTAAAGATGCAACTGGTGATCTAAATCGTGTTGATCAACAAAAAGAAAAAATGGGTAATGATTTCATTCAACTTACTGGAAACGATGATAATGCTTTTGAATTTAATAAACGAGGTGGAGTTGGAACAATTAGTGTTACAGCAAACGTAGCTCCTAAATTATGTTCTGAATTTCAAAAATTATCAAAATCGTCAAATGAGGATGATTTAAAAAAAGCTCAACAACTTGATGATATGTTGCAACCATTGCATAAAAATTTATTTATAGAAAGCAATCCTTCACCAGTTAAGTATGCTGCTAAATTACTTGGTCTATGCGATGATGCTGTGAGATTACCTTTGGTAAAAATAACTGAAAATACAAAAAAGGAAGTCGAGAAAGCATTGAAAGTAGCAAAACTTATTGATGAGTGATAAATCTACATCTGGCATCAAGATCATTACAATAAATCGAAAAGCATCTTTTAATTTTTTCTTTAAGGAAATCTTAGAAGCAGGAATTGTACTGAAAGGTTCTGAAATAAAATCTGTAAGAGATGGAAAAATAAATATTGCAGAATCATATGCAGTAGAAAAAGAAGGAGAAATTTTTTTAATTAATTCACATATACCCATATATAAACAAGCCAGTTATTCAAATCACAATCCTTACTCAGAAAGAAAATTGTTATTTAACAAAAGGGAAATTAATAAACTAATTGGTAAAATGAACGAAGATGGTCTAACTTTAGTTCCAACTAAAATGTATTTTAAAAAAGGTAAAGCTAAAGTTGAAATAGCAGTTGCAAAGGGAAAAAAACAATACGATAAGCGACAAACCAAAAAAACAAAAGATTGGAACCGTGAAAAAGCTAGATATTTCAGACGCTCAAGTTAAAAATGTATATCTATCAATAGGTTCTAATTTAGGAAATAGAATACATTTTTTAGAAAAATCTAAATATTTATTGGAAACTCATGATATTAAAATTATCAAAACATCTAGTTATTATGAGACTGAGTCATGGCCTGATCCTAGTTTTCCAAAATTTATTAATGCTGTATTACTGATAAAAACAAAACTAAATCAATTTGAGCTGTTTAAAATAATTAAGTCTATAGAAAAAAAATTAGGCAGAAAAATAACTCCTAAAAATCATCCAAGAAATTGTGATATTGATATATTAGATTTTAATGGAAAGATTACTAAATCAAATAAAAAATTTATCAATTTAGAGATCCCGCATCCAAGAATGCACAGCAGAAACTTTGTACTTATGCCACTGTTTGAAATATGCAAAAATTGGTCTCACCCAAAATTAAAAAAAAATATAGTAAAACTCTTATCTTCTTTAAAAAAAAATAATTTAAGAAGTATTAAAGTTATCTAAATAAGTGATATAATAAATCGATGCTAAATTCTGACGAATTGATAAATAAGGTTAAATCATACAATAAGTTTCTGAACCCAGAAACTCTAAGCAAAGCATATGATTTTGCAGTGAAAGTTCATAAAGATCAAAAACGACAATCAGGAGATCCCTACGTCATTCATCCTGTTGCTGTTGCAAATATTTTAACCGAACTTAAGTTGGATAGTGCAACGATAGCAACTGGTTTACTTCATGATACCATAGAAGATACTTATGCAACTTATAAAACTATAGAAGAACAATTTGGAAAAGAAGTTGCTGATTTGGTTGATGGAGTTACAAAAATTTCAGTTTTTGAAAACCAAGCTATTTCTAATTCAAAAGCTGAAAATTTTAGAAAACTCATCCTTGCAACTTCTAAAGATATCAGAGTCCTTCTTGTAAAACTTGCAGATCGTTTGCATAATATGCGAACTTTGAAGGCTATTGATAAAGAGGAAAAAAGAAAAAGAATTGCTAAAGAAACTATGGAAATTTATGCTCCTCTAGCTGATAGAATGGGAATGAATAGAATAAGAGATGAACTTGAAGATCTTTCTTTCGATATTTTAAATCCTGAAGCAAGAAAAATGATCAAAGATAGATTAGACACAATAAAAGATAATAATTTGATTAATTATAATTCAGTTCTTAGTGAATTTGAAAATCTATTAAATGAAAATAATATTGATTTTAAAATTTTTTCTAGAGAAAAAACGCCTTTTTCTATTTGGAGAAAAATACAAAAAAAAAGAACCTCACTAGAGCAAATTACAGACATAATTGGTTTTAGAATAATTTTAGATAATGTTGAAAATTGTTACAAAACCTTAGGCGTAATTCATAATAAATGGAATTGCATACCTGGTAGATTTAAAGATTACATTTCATCTCCAAAAATAAATAATTATAAATCTCTTCATACAGCTGTGATTGGTCCAAATAAAAGACCTATTGAAATACAACTAAGAACACAACAAATGCATGAATTTGCTCAAAGAGGTATAGCTTCTCATTGGAAATATAAATCGTCAGAAAAATTTAACTCTTTAACTTGGAAGGAATATGATTGGTTAGCAGATCTAGTAGAAATTATTGATAAAAATGAAAATCCTGAACATTATTTTGAGTATACAAAACTGCAAATGTTTCAAGAAAATGTTTTTTGTTTTACACCAAAAGGCTCAGTTATAAAATTACCCAAAGAAGCAAGTCCAATTGATTTTGCTTATGCTGTTCACACTAAAGTAGGTGATACTGCAATTGGATGCGAAATAAATGGAAAGGAAAGTCCTCTACAATCAATATTGCGAAATGGAGATGTAGTTAAAATATTAACATCAAAAAAAGATTCACCTTCTTTGCATTGGATAACAAGTGCTAAAACTGGTAAAGCTAGAGCTGCAATAAGAAGATACTGGCAATATAAAGAAGACAGCAAGCCCACAGAAAAAAAATACAACACTACCCTTTGGATGTCTTTGCCTGACAGACCTGGAATATTAGGTGACGTTACAACAATGATTGGAACAAATAATGTAAACATTTCAAGTGTTGAAATGGTAGAAAAGACTAAAAGAACCATAAATTTTAGGTTCAACTTAATTATTCAAGATTTGAAAAACTTTACAAAACTTATTAGTGAGCTAAAACAGAAAGAATATAACTTCAAAATAATTAGACACAAAAACAAAAAATATGCTTTCTTTAAAAGATTCTTTAGCGGTTTTAAAAAAAACTAAGGCACTTTTAGAAGGACATTTTGTTTTATCTTCGGGTTTACATTCTCCTCAATATGTTCAGTGTGCTAAATTATTAAGTTATCCAAAAAAATCAGAAAAATTTTGTAAATCCTTAACCTCCAAAATAAAAAAAAAATTCAAAAAAATTGATATAATTTTGTCACCAGCTATGGGTGGTATTGTAATAGGTTATATCGTTGGAAATTTATTGAACAAAGAGACAATTTTTTGTGAAAGAGTTAATGGTAAATTTACTTTAAGAAGAGGTTTTTCAATAAAAAAAAATTCTAAAGTTTTGATTGTAGAAGATGTAATTACTACAGGTAAATCAAGTTTAGAATGTGCCAGACTTGTAAAAAAATTTAAATCAAAAGTAGTTGGATATGCGTGTTTGATTAATAGATCTAGTAAACCAAGTTTAAAAATTAAAGATAAAAATATTGTTTCCCAAATTAAATTAGAAATACCAACTTATAAAAAAAATGATTTACCAATTGGGTTGAAAAAAATTCCAATTACGAAACCTGGAAGTAGATACTTAAAATGAAGTCTAGACTAGGTGTTAACGTAGATCATATTGCAACATTAAGAAACGCCAGAGGCGAGGGTCATCCTAATCCTATTTCATATGCAAGACAAGTTATGAATTTCGGTGCAAATTCTATTACTATTCATTTAAGAGAGGATCGTAGACATATTCGAGATGAAGACGTAGCTATATTTTCAAAAATCAAAAGGATACCAATAAATTTAGAAATGGCTGCTAATAATGAAATGCTTAAAATTGCATTAAAATATAAACCTAATTTTGTTTGTATAGTTCCTGAAAAAAGGAATGAAATAACAACCGAAGGAGGTTTAAATATCACAAAAAATAAAAAAATAATTAAAAAAGTAATTAGTAAATTAAATTCAAAAAAAATTAGAACAAGTCTTTTCATCAATCCAAATATTAAAGATGTTTTTGCATCAAAAGAATTAAATGCAAAATGTGTGGAACTTCATACAGGAAAATTTGCTTTAAAAGTTAAAAACAACAAAAATTATTTAGTTGAGTTCAAAAAAATAAAAAATTGTGCTGCGTTAGCAAAAAAACTAGGAATGGAAGTTCATGCAGGTCATGGCCTAGATTATAAATCAACTAAAATTTTAAGAAAGATTAAATCTATAGAGGAATTTAATATTGGACATTTTATAATTGGAGAGGCCATCATGTTTGGTATGAAAAAAGTAATCACTAATTTTAGAAAAATATTAAACTAATGATAATTGGTAACGGTGTTGATATTATTGATAATAAAAGAATAGAAAAATCCCTAAAAATTAAAGGTTTTAAAAAAAGACTCTTTACATTGAATGAAATTAAACAATCAAAAAAATACAGAAACAAAACGAATTACTTTGCAAAAAGATTTGCTGCTAAAGAAGCTTTTGTTAAATCAATAGGCACAGGCTTTAGAGATAATATTAATTTTAATGATATTGAAATATACAATAATAAGAAAGGATCACCTAAAATCAAAATTTCACAGAAAATAAAAGATATATTAAAAAAAAATTTTAAATTAAAGAATTACGATATACATCTTTCACTTTCAGATGAAAAAAACCACTCAATTGCATTTGTTATTTTGAATAGAAAAAAATGAAAAATTTCATAATTGATAATACTAAAACATTATTTTATGCGTTAATAATTGCAGTATTTATAAGGTCAATATTAATCCAGCCATTTTATATACCGTCATCATCAATGGAAACTAACTTGCTTGTGGGTGACAGATTATTTGTTACAAAATTTTCTTACGGATATAGTAAACATTCATTTCCTTTTAGTCCTCCTATTTTTAAAGGACGCATATTAAATAAAAATCCTAAAAGAGGAGATGTTATAGTTTTTAAAACACCTGCTGATAATCGTACAGATTATATTAAAAGATTGATTGGTTTACCAGGCGATACAATACAGTTTATTGACGGTGATTTATATATAAACTCTAATCAAGTATTAAAAACAATTAAAAGCAAAAATGATAAGTTATATTGCGGATCATCCCAAATTAATGTCAATATATTTGAAGAAAAACTTCCAAATGGAAAAAGTTATTTAGCTGCATATAGAACTGATGTAACATTTTCTAATTCAGATAAATACATTGTTCCTGAAAATCATTATTTTTTCTTAGGTGACAATAGAGATTGTTCTAAAGACAGTAGATTTCTATCCGAGGTTGGTTATGTCAATCAAAATAATTTAGTAGGAAAAGCTCGAATTTTATTTTTTTCATCTAATCCAAGGAAAGGAAGTATTTTTAATATTTTCAAATGGAATGAAATAGTTCGATTTGAAAGATTTTTTAATAAAATAATTTAAATAAATGAAGTTAAACAAACTACAAAAGAAAATAGGTATTAGTTTCAAAGATGTTCAAATATTGACACAAGCCTTAACACACAAAAGTTTCGATACAAAAAATAATTATGAAAAATTAGAATTTTTAGGTGATAGGGTTTTGGGATTTGTAATATCAAAGAAACTACTAGAATTATATCCAAATGAAAAAGTTGGTATAATTGATAAAAAGCTTGCAAATTTAGTTAACAAAAATAAATGTTTTGAAATTGGTAAGGAATTAGAGTTGGATAATTATATATTAACCGGAAACACTGAAAAGAAAAAGAAAGTAAATATAGAAAAGAAAATTATATCTGATTGTTGTGAATCATTAATTGGTGCAATTTATATAGATAAAGGTTTTGAAGTTTCCTCTAAATTTATATTAAATTATTGGAAAAATTATTTAAACTTATCAGATGTTACCGTGATCGACTCCAAAACAAGATTACAAGAATACTCGTTGAAGAAATTTAAAACTTTGCCGATATATAAACTTATTTCTAATACAGGGCCAAGACATAAACCAAATTTTAAAATTAGTGTAAAAATTAAGGATAGCAAAACAGTTATCGCTGATGGTAGTTCAAAAAAAAATGCAGAACAAGCCGCAGCTATGAAACTTTTAGAAACTATTAAAATATAATGAATTGGCAAGACAAAGGATACTTACTTTCAAAAAATAAATATAATGAAAATTCTGTAATATCTGAATTTTATACTGAAGATCATGGAAAAATTTCAGGAATTATTTTTGGAGGAACTTCAAAAAAAATAAAAAACTACCTATTTGAGGGTAATAAATTGCATATAAATTATAATTCAAAATCTCAATCAAAAATTGGTTCTTTAAAAGTTGAAATAGATGAATTTAAAACTCCTTACTTTTTAGAAGATAAGCAAAAACTCCTTTGTATAATTTATACAATGAATTTGATTAAAATTTTAACAGTAGAGAACGAAAAAAATAGAGAGATTTATCACTTAATTGATAATTATTTTGAGATATTAAAAGATGAAGAGTGGCTTTCAAAGTTTGTAAATTGGGAGTTAAACTTTTATAAATTAATTGGATATGACATAGAC
>CACANA010000025.1 GCA_902533775.1 uncultured Pelagibacteraceae bacterium | reverse complement strand
ATCTCTTCCATCAACCACAAGATCTGCTCCTTCTTTAATACCTAAATCAACATAACCTCTTACTCTTTCAAGATGCTCTTTTGTTACTAAAGGACCCATTTCAGAATTCTTATCCATGCCTGGTCCAATTTTTAAAGCTTCCACTTTTTTAGATAATTCATCGACTAGTTTGTCACCTACATTACCAACAGCAACAGCAACAGATTGAGCCATACATCTTTCTCCTGCAGACCCATATGCTGCACCCATTAGACCGTTTACTGCTTGATCTAAATCACAATCCGGCATGACAACACAATGATTTTTAGCTCCTCCAAGAGCTTGAACACGTTTTTCATTTTTGGCTGCATTTTCATAAATGTATTTAGCAATAGGTGTTGATCCAACAAAACTTACTGCGGATATATCTTTATGTTCCAAAATTGCATCTACAACTTCTTTATCTCCATTAACAACATTCAAAACCCCATCTGGTAAACCAGCTTCACTAAATAACTCTGCAAGTTTTAATGGACAAGATGGATCTTTTTCGGAAGGTTTTAATACAAATGTATTTCCGCAAGCTATTGCCATTGGAAACATCCACATTGGAACCATTGCAGGAAAATTAAATGGTGTAATACCTGCACATACACCTAATGGCTGTCTCACTGACCAGCTATCAATGTTTGTACCTACATTTTCTGTAAAGTCACCTTTTAGCATTTGTGGAATTCCACATGCAAATTCAACTACCTCTAAACCTCTTGTGAGAGAACCTTTGGCATCTTCATAAACTTTTCCATGCTCTGATACAATCATCTTAGCTAGCAAGTCAGAATTTTTTTCAATTATTTCTTTGTATTTAAATATTATTCTCGCTCTTTGTATTGGAGTTACATTTGACCATGTTTCAAATGCTTTTTTTGCTTTTTGTACTGCTAAATCAAGATCTTGTTTTGTACCAAGTCTAACCTCAGACTCTTGTTTGCCTATAGCAGGATTAAATACTTTTCCTTTTCTATCAGATGTACCTGAAACAATTTTACCATCGATAAAATGCTCTATTAAATTCATGGATGTATTTAAATAAGTAATTATGTGGTTGCAAGCATTTTCTTTATCTCAGCAATAGCTTTTGCTGGATTTAATCCTTTTGGACATGCGTTAGTGCAGTTCAAAATCGTATGGCATCTATAAAGCTTAAGTTCATCTGCAACCTTTTGAAGTCTTTCCTTTCTATCTTCATCTCTGCTGTCCATTATCCATCTATAAGCTTGTAATAAAACTGCAGGACCTAAATACTTATCGCCATTCCACCAATAACTAGGACATGAAGTAGAACAACAAGCACACATTATACATTCATAAGCTCCATCAAGTTTAGCTCTATCTTCTGGAGATTGATGAATTTCTGTTGTTTCACTTTTTGAATTATTTTTTAACCAAGGTTCAATAGATTGGTATTGTTTATATAATCCACTTAAGTCTCCTATTAAATCTTTTTTTACTTTTAAGTGAGGCAAAGGGTATATATCTATATCTCCCTTAATTTCTGCATGTGGTTTAGTACATGCAAGACCATTTTTTCCACCCATATTCATTGCACAAGAACCACAAACTCCATGCGCACAAGATCTTCTATATGCAAGTGTTGGATCAATTTCGTTTTTAATTTTATTTAGTATGTCTAAAACTTTAGATGGACAATTATCCATATCTACTTCATATGTGTCTATTCTTGGGTTCTCTCCAGTGGATGGATCCCATCTATAAACATTTACTTTTCTGATATTCTTTGAACCGGTTTTATCTTTAAAATATTTACCTTTATTAACTTTTGAGTTTTGCGGTAAATTTAATTGAACCATTAATATACTCTTTCTTGCGGAGGAAAATATTGGACTTCATTTGTTAATGTTGAAGTATGCACATCTCTGTATTCAATTTTTGTATTTTTTCCATCACACCAAGATAATGTATGTTTCATAAATTTTTCATCATTTCTTTTCGGATAATCTTCACGAGCATGAGCTCCTCTGCTTTCTTTTCTGTGATATGCAGAATCTACAGTTGTTATCGCTTGTCTAATTAAATTATCAAATTCTAAAGTCTCAACTAAATCAGTATTGAATACCAACGATTTATCTTTAACAGAAATCGATTCCATGCCGTCATATGTTTTTCTGATCTCATCTACACCCTCTTTAAGATTCTTTTCAGTTCTAAATACAGCACATTTAGACTGCATTGTTTTTTGCATCGCCAGTCTAAGTTCAGCAGTTCCATTATCTCCCTCTGCATACCTTAGTTTATCAAATCTATTTAGACATTTTTCAGTTTCGCTTTCACTAACTTTTTCGTGAGGCGTTCCAGGTTTTACCAATTCCGCTGCTCTCTTTGCTGCTGCTCTTCCAAAAACAACCAAGTCAATAAGTGAATTTGAACCTAATCTATTTGCTCCATGCACAGATACGCACGCGGCCTCACCAATCGCCATCAAACCTGGGACTGTTTTTTGAGATCCGTTTACTGTTAAAACTTCAGCTTTATAATTTGTTGGTATACCACCCATATTATAATGAACTGTTGGAACAACTGGTATCGGTTCTTTGGTTACATCTACATTTGCAAATAATCTTGCTGCCTCAGTAATGCCTGGCAATCTATCTTCAATAACTTTTTTATCTAAATGACTTAAATATAAATGAACATGGTCTTGATCTTTACCAACACCTCTTCCCTCATTGATTTCAATAGACATTGATCTGCTAACTACATCTCTTGATGCAAGATCTTTAGCGTTGGGAGCATATCTCTCCATAAATCTTTCACCTTTAGAGTTTACCAAATATCCACCTTCACCTCTTACACCTTCAGAAATAAGTGTTCCGTGTCCATATATTCCTGTTGGGTGAAATTGTACAAACTCCATATCTTGAAGAGGTAATCCTGCTCTTAATACCATTGCATTACCATCACCAGTACAAGTATGTGCAGATGTTGCTGAGTAATACACCTTCCCATATCCCCCTGTGGCTATAATTGTTATGTGAGATCTAAAACGATGAATTGTTCCATCATTTAAATTCCAAGCAATTAAACCTTTGCATTGTCCATCTTTCATAATTAAGTCTAATGCAAAATATTCAATAAAAAATTCTGTATTATGTTTAAGTGCTTGACCATACAATGTATGGAGAATTGCATGACCAGTTCTGTCTGCTGCAGCACAGGTTCTTTGTACAATTCCATTTCCATAATTTTTTGTCATTCCTCCAAATGGTCTTTGATAAATTTTTCCATCTTCTGTTCTACTAAAAGGAACACCATACTTTTCTAATTCTAGTACTGCTTTTGGAGCTTCCTTACACAAATATTCAATACTATCTTGATCGCCTAACCAATCTGCTCCTTTTACAGTATCGTACATATGCCAACGCCAATCGTCTTCTCCCATGTTTCCAAGGGCTGCTGAAATTCCACCTTGGGCAGCTGATGTATGACTTCTGGTTGGAAAGACTTTAGAAATGCATGCAGTTTTTAGTCCAGCTTCACTTAAGCCAACCGCAGCTCTTAGGCCAGAACCTCCAGCACCAAGGACAACGACATCGTATTCATGATCTATAATATTATAAGATTTCATATAGTTAGTTTAAATACCGCAAATATTGTAATTAAAGGAATTGTTATAGCAAAAAAATTTAAAGCTTTGTTTGCGGCATTTTTGATTTTTTCGTCTTTAATATAGTCCTCAAAAACCTCGCTTATGCTTAATGCTGAGAAAAAGTAAGCAAAAATAAGAAATAGACTAAATATAAACTTTGAAGGTTGAGAAGTTAGAAAAGTTAATATCTCTAAGTAACTTTTATCATAAATACTAACCAAATTTAAAGCAAACCATAACATCAAAGGTACTAATATGAGAGAACTCACCTTTAAAAATACCCATTTTTTTGTTATTGCTCTCATTACAATAAATTTCGTCCAATTAAATAAATTGAAACGGTTAATATAAAAGATCCAAATATTACAATTAACCCTGTAATTTTTGTAGTTTTTAATTCAAATCCATAACCAAAATCCATGATTAAATGTCTTATCTCACTTAAGATTTGGAAACTAAAAGACCACGTAATACCCAATATAAAAAATTTTCCAATAATAGATTGGAGGAATAACTTTATAAATTCATGACTTTCTTCACTAAATGAAAAAAATATAAAAAAAATACAAATTAAAGTTATTGCTAATATATTTATTATTCCTGTAATTCTATGAGATATTGAAACTAAAGATGAAATATGCCATCTATAAATTTGAATGTGAGGAGATAAAGGATTATTTTCCATTTTGATTTGCTTTCATTATTGTCTCTGCAATTTCAACAGAATTCAATGCGGCTCCTCTTAATAGGTTATCTGAAACTATCCACAAATTAATTGAGTTCTCTTTTGTCTTATCATCTCTAATTCTGGAGATAAATGTTTCATCACTACCAGTTGCTTCTATTGGTGTGCTATATCCTCCATTTTCTCTTTTGTCTATAACTCTACAACCATCAGCGTTATTTAATGCTTCTCTGATTTGATCAAGAGAGTAAGGATTTTCGAACTCTATATTTACTGACTCTGAGTGTGATACAAGAACAGGAATTCTAACGCACGTAGCTGTTAACTCTATATTATTATCAAGTATTTTTTTTGTTTCATTAGTCATTTTCAATTCTTCTTTTGTGTATCCATCATCCGAAAAAACATCAATGTGAGGAATTATATTGAATGCTATTTGTTTAGTAAAATTTTTAGATTGAACAGGATTTCCATCAAGATAAGATTTAGTTTGTTCAATCAATTCATCCATAGGTGCTTTTCCGCCTCCAGAAACAGATTGATAGGTAGAAACTATTACCCTTTTTATTTTATATAAATCATGTAATGGTTTAAGAGCTAATACTAACTGAGCTGTTGAGCAGTTAGGATTTGCCACAATATTTTTTCTCATTTCATTAATTTTTTCTGCATTCACTTGAGGCACAATAAGTGGAACATCGGGGTCCATTCTAAAAAAACTGGAATTATCAATTACAGTTGTAAATTTTGCTGCACTTTCTGCATATTGTTCTGCAATTTTACCACCTGCTGCAAAAAAAGTTATATTCGCATTTGAAAAATCATATTTTTCAAGATCATGGACTTCGTAATCTTTACCTTTAAAACTTATTTTTTTTCCAGCACTATTAGAAGAAGCAACTAAAAAAAGGTTATCAAATTTAATATCTTTTTTTTCTATAACTTCTAGAGTCTTTCTTCCAACATTACCGGTTGCACCGATGATAGCTATATTAGTCATTTTAAAGATTTATACTAAATGAAAGGTAAATCGCAAACTGTTCCGTTAAAACTATTACCATTTATATCAATTTTGAATGTTTGCTTTGCTTCAAAATATGGTTTTTTTATCATAGCTATACCAATTACCTGTTTAAAAGTTGGATTGTAACAACCTGATCTTAGTTCTCCGATTATATTATTTTTTTCATCTGTTAAATTCATTGAACCAGTTACACTTATTTTATCGGTATCAATTTTAACGCCCATTAGTTTTCTTTTAATACCTTCTGACTTTATTTTTTTTAATTTCTCTTTTCCTAAAAATTCAACATCACTATCAATATTAATATATTTATCAAAGCCACATTCGTATGGGTTGTCTCCATTGTCCATATCGTTTCCTTGAGAAAGTAATCCACTTTCGATACGTTCAATTAAATTAGGACATCCTGCTCTAATATTAAACTCATCTCCGATTTCAAATAAATGATCGTATAGTTTTAAACCCGCCTCATTATTCTCTACATAAATTTCATATCCACCTTGTTTAGACCATCCTGATTGAGCAATTAAATGTTTGGCTCCAGCAAAATCAAAATAATCGAAACCAAAAAATTTTAAATTTGTTATTTTTTCACCAAAAACTTTTTCCATTAATTTAAATGATTTAGGCCCTTGCACAGCCATAATATCAACTTCAGGTTCGATAATATTTACATCAAATTTATTTCCAATTGCCAATCCTTTAGCAAATAAGATTACATCTGTATCTGCAATTGAAACCCACCATTTATTCTCATTAAATCTTAGAACAACTGGATCATTAATTAATCCAGCATTATCATCTATTATTGGACAATAATAACATCTTCCATCTTTTGATTTCGAAAGATCTCTACAAGTCATAAGTTGAACCAATTTTGCAGCATCTTTTCCAGTAATCTCTACTTGTCTTTCAGCAGCCACATCCCAAACTTGAACATGCTCTTTTAAATGATGATATGATTCTTCCAAAGAACCAAATGCAGCAGGAAGCAACATATGATTGTATATTGTGTAAGCTGTAACACCTTGTTTTTCAATTCTTGATGTATAAGGCGTACCTCTAAGTCTTCTTGATTTTGCAATAGAAAAGTTTTTCATTTTTTAGCTTAGTGTCATCTTTTTATCTATTTGTAAAGAAAGTAAGTTGTTTATTTGAAAGAAATCTAAGTAAGTTCCTTAGCTCTTTTTCTTAATTCAAATTTTTGGATTTTACCTGTTGATGTTTTTGGAAGTTCACAGAAGTCTATTTTTTTTGGAATTTTGAACCCTGCTAGAGTTTCTCTACAAAAATCGATTAATTCTTTTTCATTTGTCTCTTTATCTGCCACTTTCTCTATAAATGCGCATGGAACTTCTCCCCATTTCTCATCTGGTTTTGCTACTACAGCAACAATTGAAACAGCTGGGTGCTTAGATAGTGTGTTTTCGATTTCGATAGAAGAAATATTCTCTCCACCTGAAATAATAATATCTTTAGACCTATCTTTAACCTTGATGTATCCATCTGGATAAATAACTGCCAAATCACCAGAGTGAAACCATCCATCTTTCATAGCCTTTTCAGTGGCCTCTTTGTCTTTAAAATACCCTTTCATAACAACATTACCTTTGATCATTATCTCGCCAATGGTTTCTCCATCCTTAGGTACAGGTTTCATAGTTTCTGGATCTAAAACAACCACTCCTTCTGTGTTTGGAAACCTCACACCTTGCCTTGCTTTAATTTCATTAATTTTGTCTTCTTCAAAACCATTCCATTCATCATTCCAAGCACATTGTAAAACATGTCCATATGTTTCTGTTAAACCATAGACATGCATTACCTCAAATCCTAATGCTTTCATTTTTTTGAAAATAATACTTGGAGGTGGTGCTCCAGCAGTTAAAACATAAACTTTATTTTTTAATTCTTTAATATCATTTTGTGATGCACCTGTTATCATATTAAGTACAATAGGTGCACCTCCAAAATGGGTAATTTCGTGCTTTTCAATTAATTCAAATATTTTTTTTACATCAATAGCTCTTAAACAAACTGTCTTTCCATTTAACATTGGTATTGTCCACGGATACCCCCATCCATTACAGTGGAACATTGGTACAACTGTTAAAAAATTTAATCTATTTGGCATATTCCAAGCAACAGCACTACCTGTTGACATTAAATAAGAGCCTCTATGATGATAAACAACACCTTTTGGATTTCCGGTTGTTCCAGACGTATAACTTAAAGAAATTGCTTGCCATTCATCCTTTGGTTTTTTCCAAATATAATTTTCATCACCGGTGCTTAAAAATTCCTCATATTCTCTATCTCCAATTTTTTTTAACAAGGATTGGTCAGCAAAATCATCTTGAACGTCAATTACGATTGGTTTTTCTTTTAAAGTTGATAAAGCCTTTTCTGCAACTGCATGCAATTGTCTATCTATTATTAATACTTTTGCTTCACTGTGTTCTAAAATATAAGCAACAGTTTTTGCATCAAGTCTTGAATTAATTGTATTTAAAACGGCTCCTGTCATAGGAACAGAATAATGTGCTTCAAAAATCTCTGGAGTATTAAAGGTCATAACTGAGACTGTGTCTCCTTCAACAATACCAATTTTCTCTAGTGCACTTGCAAATTTGATGCACCTGTTAAATACTTCAGTCCATGTGAAAGATTTTGTTTCATATACTAAAGCCTCATAATTTGGATAAATATCTTTTGCTCTTTCTAGAAAGCTAAGCGGTGTTAACGGGACATAATTTGAAGGATTTTTATCTAAGTTCTGATTATATTTATTCATCAGTTAAATTTTGCGCTCATAGTATATTTACTACCAGAAATAGCAGATTTATAATGGCTCTCAGCTCTAGGCAAAATTTTGTCAAAATAATAATTTCCTGTATTTAATTTATCTTCATAAAACTCTTTATTGTTTTCCAAATTTTCATAGCTTTTTCTCATTGTTTTTAGCCATATAAATGAAAGACAAAAATAACCAAAAAATCTTAAATAATCGTTACATGATGCGCTTATATCGTCTTTTGGCGTATTGCCATTAGGAGATATCCAGTCCGTGAAATCTGACAATATATTTTTTAATTCAGATATTTTTTTTACATGTTCATTTAAATTGTCTACTTTTGAACAATTTTGAATTTCTGTATCTACATATTTCATAAAATTTTCAAAAACTTTTTTCTGACTAATTTTTCTAAATACAAAATCAATTGCCTGCACAGAATTAGTTCCTTCGTAAATAGGTGTAATTCTATTATCTCTAAATAATTGTTCTATCCCTTGGTCTTTTGTATAACCATAGCCACCAAAAACCTGAATTGCTTCATTGGTTATTTCCATACCCATGTCTGTAAAAAATGACTTAATTACTGGGGTCATAAGACCTACAATATCCGATGCATCTTTTTTCACTTCCTCTGAACTATGACTTAAGCTTACATCTACCTGCTGAGCCATCCAAAAAGATAAGGATCTTTCTCCCTCAATTATAGACTTCATATTTAATAAACTTCTTCGAATATCTGCGTGCTTAATAATTAAATCTGTTTCTCCATTAGAATTATTATTTGATTTACCTTGTTTTCTCTCTTTTGAATAACTTAAAGCAGTTTGATAAGCTGTTTCAGATAGACCTAATCCTTGTATACCGACAACAATTCTTTCTAAGTTCATCATTGTAAACATAGAATTTAAGCCTTTGTTCTCTGGTCCGATCATATAGCCTTTGGCATCATCAAAACTTAATACACATGCGGGTGAACCTTTAATACCCATTTTTGATTCAATTGAAACAGTATTGACGCCGTTTCTTGGACCAATTGATCCATCATCATTAATTTCATATTTTGGTACTAAAAATAAACTTATCCCCTTCGTTCCTTTTGGTGCATCCTGCGTTCTTGCTAAAACAAGGTGTATGATATTTTCAGTTAAATCGTGGTCACCAGAAGTAATAAAGATTTTTTGTCCACTTATATTATAAGTACCATTTTCATTTTTAATTGCCTTTGTTTTTATTAATCCTAAATCTGTTCCACATTGAGGCTCTGTTAAACACATTGTCCCACTCCATTTACCCTCAACAATTTTAGGAAGATATGTGTTTTTGATTTCCTCAGTTGCATGACTCAAAATACAATTGTATGCACCTATACTTAATTCACTATATAATTTAAAAGATAAACTTGATGATGAAAGCATTTCATCAAAAAAAGCACTTACAGTTTTTGGCATTCCTTGGCCACCATATTTTGGATCGCAAGTTAAAGATACCCATCCATCTTCTATAAATTTTGAATATGCCTCTTTATAACCTGGAGGGGTTCTAACTACTCCATTTTCATAGACACAAGGATTTTCGTCTCCAGCTTTTGCTAAAGGAAGAAGCATTTCTTCATTAATTTTTGCAGCTTCCTCTAAGATATCTTTTACTAGATCAGATGTGACTTCTTTATATTTTTCAATTTCGTTATAATTTTTATTATCTTTTAGATGTTCAAATAAGAACATCATATCTTTCACAGGTGCGGAATAAACAGTCATAAATTTAATAGTATCAAATTAAGTTAATTTTTTTATTTTTGCAAATATGCAATAATCGCATCTCCCATACCAGAAGTTGAAATTTCTTTTGTACCTTTTGACATAATATCTTTGGTTCTTAACCCATCATCTAGTACATTTTGCACTGCTTTTTCTAAGTCATCAGCCTCTTTATCTAAGTCAAGAGAGTACCTCAGGGCCATTGCAAAACTCAAGATGGTTGCAATTGGATTTGCAATTCCTTTTCCAGCAATATCTGGAGCAGATCCATGAACAGGCTCATACATTGCTCTCATTTCACCATCTTTATTTTTTGCACCCAGAGAAGCTGAAGGTAATAAACCTAAAGATCCCGTCAGCATAGATGCTTCATCTGACAACATATCACCAAACAAATTATCTGTCACAATTACATCAAATTGCTTTGGATTTCTCAAAAGTTGCATTGCACAATTATCTGCAAGCATATGATTTAACTCAACATCTTTAAATTCTTTATCGTGAAGATTTTGAACTTCCTCTTTCCATAATTGACCTGCTTCCATAACATTTGATTTTTCACAGGAAGTAACTTTATTGTTTCTCTTCTTTGCTAGATCAAATGCAACTCTAGCAACTCTTTTAATTTCTGATGAAGTATAAGTATGAGTGTTTATTCCTTTACGTTCACCATTATCAATTGGCTTGATACCTCTCGGCTCACCAAAATAAATACCACCTGTCAATTCTCTAACAATCATGATGTCTAGACCTGATACGATTTCAGGTTTTAGCGTAGATGCCTCAACTAATTGTTTAAAACAAATTGCAGGCCTCAAATTTGCAAATAATTTTAATTCTTTTCTTAGCTTAAGAAGAGCTCTCTCAGGTCTTTTGGAAAAATCTAAATTATCATATTTTGGTCCACCCACAGCTCCTAGAATGACTGCTTCACACTCTAATGATTTATAAAATACTTCATCTGTAATCGGTGTTCCGTGCTTGTCGTAAGATGCTCCTCCAACTAAAGCTTCTTCCATATCAAAATCAAGAGATTTATTTACATTAAACCAAGTTATAATCTTTTTAACTTCACCAATAACCTCGGGACCAATACCATCACCTGGTAATAATAAGAATTTTCTTTTTTTGACTTTAATCATTAAATATCCAAGGCTTTGTGGATTTTAATTTTTCTTCAAATGAAATTATTTTATTAGACTTTTCCAGAGACAGTGCAATATCATCTAGTCCCTCAATTAAACATTTTTTTTTAAATTCATCTAATTCAAATTTGATTTCTTTATTCCCAAAAATTATTTTTTGATCTGGTAAATTTATTGAAATTTCTTCTTGTCTCTTAGAATATTCAGAAAGTTCTTTTATCTGTTCATCATTAACTTTAATAGGCAATATTCCATTTTTAAAACAATTATTATAAAATATATCTGCGTAACTAGTACTTATAACGCAAGTGATACCAAAGTCTAAAAGTGCCCATGGCGCATGTTCTCTAGAAGATCCACATCCAAAATTATTCCCTGCAATTAAAATCTTAGAATTATCATATGGGGATTTATTTAAGATAAAGTCATCTACTACTTTACCTTTTTCGTCATATCTCATTTCATAAAATAAATTTTTTCCAAGTCCTGTTCTTTTTATTGTTTTTAAAAATTGCTTTGGAATAATCATATCTGTATCGATATTTACAATTGGTAAATATGCGGGAATGCTTTTTAATGTTGAGAATTTGTTCATTTAACTATTGTATTTTCTAACATCATCTAAATTTCCTGATATTGCAGCTGCAGCAGCCATAGCTGGACTAACTAAATGAGTTCTTCCACCTCGTCCTTGTCTTCCTTCGAAATTTCTATTTGATGTTGATGCACATCTTTCTTCTGGCTTCAACTTATCTGCATTCATAGCTAAACACATTGAACAACCTGGCTCACGCCATTCAAATCCAGAATTTTTAAATATTACATCTAAACCTTCTTGCTCTGCTTGTTGTTTTACTAATCCTGAACCAGGAACTATCATTGCATTTACATGAGAAGCAATTTTTTTATCTTTTAAGATTTTTGCAGCTTCTCTTAAATCTTCAATTCTTCCATTTGTGCAACTTCCAATAAAAACTTTATCAATTCTAATATCTTTTATTTTAGTTTTCGGCTTTAAACCCATATATTTTAATGACCTGTTAATAGAATTTTTTCTGTCTTCGTTTTGCTCATTTTCAGGATCAGGAACAATTCCATCAATATCTACTACATCCTGAGGCGAAGTTCCCCAAGTTACCATTGGTTTAATATCCTTGCCCTCAAGACTGATTTCTTTGTCAAATACTGCATCACCATCAGACTTTAATTTACTCCAATATTCTAATGCTTTGTCCCAATTTGAATTCTTTGGAGACATTGGTTTACCTTTTAAATAATTAAAAACTTTTTCATCTGGCTCTATTAATCCAGCCCTTGCTCCACCTTCAATTGTCATATTGCAAATCGTCATTCTTTGTTCGACACTTAAATTCGAAATTAAGTTTCCAGCATATTCAATTACATAACCAGTTCCACCAGCTGTACCAATTTTTCCGATTATTTGTAATATTACATCCTTAGATGTTACTCCAACAGGAAGAGATCCATTAACGTTTATTCTAAAATTTTTTGATTTTTTTTGAACTAAAGTCTGTGTTGCCAAGACATGTTCCACTTCCGAAGTTCCAATTCCGAATGCTAATGCACCAAATGCTCCGTGAGTAGCAGTGTGACTATCACCACAAACGATAATAGTTCCAGGTTGTGTAAATCCCTGTTCTGGACCAATAATATGAACTATTCCTTGTCTTTTATCGTTCATTCCAAAAAGATTTATTCCAAATTCTGCACAGTTTTTTTCTAGTGTCTCGATTTGTATTTTTGAATCTTTGTCAGTAATAGGAACTGATCTATCCGTTGTTGGAACATTGTGATCTGCTACTGCTAAAGTTAAAGAAGGTTGTCTAACTTTTCTATTAGAATTTCTTAAACCTTCAAATGCTTGTGGACTAGTAACTTCATGAATTAAATGTCTATCAACAAATAAAAGTGAAGTCCCATCTTCTTGTTGATGAACAAGGTGATCATTCCATATTTTATCGTATATAGTTTGAGGCATTGTAAAAAATTATTTTTTTACTTCAGGATTTTCTTTTTTTTCATCAGTTTTTTTTTCTACTGATGAGGTTTCTTCTTTAGTTTCTTTTTTATCTTCTGGTTTTTTTGCTTCTACTTTTGGAGCATCTTTATTAGTATCTTGTGGGCTGTCTGTTGTTTTTTGCTCAGTATCAGGCATAACATTTTCTTCTGTTACTTCGTGAATCTTAGTTTCGACATCTATACCTATTTTCTTTTTAATTTTTTCTGCAATTCTTGCAGATTTACCTGTTCTATCTCTCAAATAATATAACTTGGCTCTTCTAACTTTTCCTGACCTTACAACTTTAATTGTATCTACAATCGGACTATATAAAGCAAATGTTCTTTCCACACCCTCACCAAAAGAAATTTTTCTTACAGTAAAAGAAGAATTGATATCTCTATTTTTTTTTGCAATACACACACCTTCAAAATATTGAATACGATCTCTTTTTCCTTCAGTTATTCTAACTCCTACTTTAACAATATCACCTGGGAAAAATTCTGGATGCTTTCTCTCAGAAATAATTTTTTTTACTTTAGATTGATTAATTTCTTCAATTGTCTTCATTTTAATTTTCTTTAGTTTTTTTATATAATTGCCACAAATCCGGTCTTCGGTCGCGTGTTATAGCCTCAGATTGAGATAAACGCCAGTCTTTAATTTTGGCGTGATCGCCTGATAATAGCACATCTGGAACACTTTTTTCCTCCCATATTTGAGGTTTTGTAAATTGAGGATACTCTAAAAGTCCGTTTTCAAAACTTTCTTCTTTAGCTGAATTTGTATTACCAAGAATACCAGGAATAAATCTTAAAATTGCATCAAGAATTACAAACGAAGCTCCTTCGCCTCCAGATAAAACAAAGTCTCCTATACTTACTTCCTCAATATTTCTTGTTTTTAACAATCTTTCATCAACTCCTTCAAAGTGTCCACAAATTATATTTATTGTTTTTTCTTGAGATAGTTGTTTTGCTAATTGATGATTGAACAACTTACCCTTTGGACTTAGATAAATAATCTTTTCGCCATCTTTAACATTCTTATCTATTGATTTTGCTAATACATCTGCTTTCATTAACATACCTTCACCTCCTCCATAAGGAGTGTCATCAACAGTTTTATGCTTATCAAATGCATACTCTCTTATATCCACAGTATCTATTTTCCATTTATTCTCTGATAGTGCTTTACCAAAAATACCTTGGCCTAAATAGCCTGGAAAAAAA
>CACANA010000024.1 GCA_902533775.1 uncultured Pelagibacteraceae bacterium | reverse complement strand
AGTCAAGTTAGAGAGGCAGATGATTATTAAGAAATATTATAATACACTCCTTGTTATATTGTTTGCATTATTATTAAGTGCTTGTGGCCCAAACTCACAATTTGGAAAAAAATATAATAAACCTTTCAAGCACAACACACCATTAATTAAAGATCAAAACATAGTCGAATCTGGAAAATCTGAAGTTGCTAAAACTTTAGAGATGGGCCCGAAACCATTAGAGGGAGACTCTAGAAAATTAGGCAAAAGAAAAAAAATATCATCTGAGGCTCAAAGAAACTATTTAATCATCTCTGATGAATATCCATTATTAAAACAAAGAGTAACACTAAAATTTAAAAACCTGGATTACAAAGAAACCATGAAATTAATGGGTAAAATTGGTGAAATTAATATTTTAGTTGGTGATGAAGTCGCTGGAGCAATTTCAGCAGAGTTAATTGATGTTCCTTGGGATAAAGCTTTTCAGGCTTTATTAGATATGAAAAATTTTGCATCTGATGTTGATGTGGCTAGTAACCTAATTAGAATACACTCACCCGAAACATTGACAGCTCAAGAAACATATAAATCTGAGCGAGCACAAGCGGTTAAAAAGAAAGTAGAATTAGAGGATAGTGTTGAGCCAATTTACTCTGAAATTTTTAGACTTTATTATATAACACCAGCTCAAGCTAAACAAACAATCGAAGAATTATTTACCCAATCTGCTGGAGATAGCTCATATACTCCAATCCAAATAACAGAGGAAGTTACTACAAGATCAATAATAGTAAGAGGAAAAGAAAAAGATTTAGACGTAGTTGATAAAGTTGTTAAAGAAATAGATATTAGAACTAAACAAGTATTGATAGAAGCTTTTATTGTTGAAGCTAATTCTGATTTTGAAAGAGCGCTTGGTTCTAGACTTGGAGGTTATTATAACAGATCAGGTAAAATTTCTGGTGGTACAGCAAGTACTAGCAGTGGAAGCGCATTTGGTACTGATTTAGATACAGCTGCTGGCTTAGGAGCTGCAACAGATAGTTTAGCTAATTTCCCAGTAACTGGTGCAACGAGCGGAATAGGAATATTAAGAAGAACAGGTTCAGGAGTTCTTAAAGCTGAAATTACTGCTTTAGAAAGTATGGGTATGGGAAAAACTATCTCAAATCCAAAAGTATTTACATTAGATAACCAATTAGCAACTGTTACACAAGGTGAAGAAATTCCTTATCAAACAACATCTGATGGAACCACATCCACTTCATTCAAAGAAGCCGCGTTAAAACTAGAAGTCACACCAAGCATTATCGGGGATGGAAATGTTTTATTAACTATAAAAGTAAATAACGATACACCAAATAGATCAGCAGGAGGAGATGAGCCTCCAATTAATAAAATGGAAATTGTAACTAAATTACTAGTTGCAGATGGAGATATTGTTGTAATCGGTGGAATTAAGAAAAATGTAGTATCTCAAAGCAAAAATCAAACTCCTGGTATAGGAAATATGCCAGTAATTGGCAATCTCTTTAAAGGTAAGGCAAATTCTGATAACCTAGATGAATTATTGGTATTTATAGCACCAAGAATTTTATAATGATTAACATTAGTAGAGAGTCAGAAATAAATTTAATAAATATCCTAATAGATCAGGATATTATTTCTGGAAAAGATTTGGCTGAAATTAAAAAGGTTTCTAGCGATGGAAACAAGTCACAGTTAGATGCAGTATTTGAATTAAATCTAACAGATGAACAAAAAATTTTAGATCTATTAGTCCATGACCAATCATTAGATGTAGTTGATTTGTCAACAATTCAAGTTACTGAAGAGCTAAAGGCTGTTTTACCTTCCAATTATATAAATATGAATTTTATAGCACCATTTAAAATCGAAGGAAAAGTTTTGCATATCGCAATTTCAGATATCTCAAAGTTAAGTTTGATGAGGAACTTAAGAACTATTACTAAAATGGATATTGAGCTTCATGCAGCAAAAGTCTCAGATATTTCAAATTTTGTAGATAAACTTTTAGCAGACGGTGAAAAAACTATTTCAGATATTAGACAAACGCAAGCCGAAAAAACTAAAACTTTTGACTATGAAGTAGATGAACAGGCTGAAGTTTTAGAAAGCCAGCCCGAAGAAGATATTGAGGCAATAGAGAACGAGTCTGAAGTTATTAAATTTAGTACAGCTGTTGTTGCTGATGCGATTAAATCTGGTGTATCTGATATTCACATTGAACCATATAGATTTACGTCTAGAGTAAGATATAGATTGGATGGTATTCTTACTGAGCAAGAACATTTCAAAAAATTTCTACACTCGAATTATGGCGCGGTTGTCACAAGATTTAAAATTATGGGAAAATTGGATATTGCAGAAAGAAGACTTCCACAAGATGGAGCTATACCATTTAAAATAGATGGTAAAGTAGTAGACTTACGTTTGTCTATTTTACCTACTGCAACGAATGAAAGAATTGTAATGAGGGTTCTAAATAAAGATGCAGGAGATATAAGTTTAGAGCAATTAAATTTTGAAGAAACAGATCTTAAAAACTTAAGAAAAGCAATTCACGGTACACAGGGTTTAGTATTGGTTACAGGACCAACAGGTTCAGGAAAAACAACAACATTGTACAGCATTCTTAAAGAAGTATCTAAGCCTCATTTAAATATTTTAACGGCTGAAGATCCAGTTGAGTATGAACTAGATGGTGTTGGACAAGTTCAAATTAAAGATGATATTGGCTTTAACTTCGCAACCGCGTTGAGATCTTTTTTAAGACAAGATCCAGAAATAATTTTAGTTGGAGAGATGCGGGATAAAGAAACAGTTGATATAGGATTAAAAGCGGCACTTACTGGACACTTAGTTTTCAGCACACTTCACACAAATGATGCTCCAAGTACTATTACAAGATTACAAAACATGGGCACTCCAGATTATTTAATAAGTGCGGCTGTTAGTTTGGTTTTAGCACAAAGACTAGCAAGAAAAACTTGTACTGAATGCAGAGAGCCAGACAATGACATTACTCCAAAAGCACTAGCTGACCTAGGTTTTACGGTTGAACAAGCATCTAGAGCAAAAGTACAAAAAGGAAAAGGTTGTCCAAAATGTAAAGAAACTGGCTACAAAGGTCGAATGGGAATTTATGAAATTTTAAATGTCACAAAACCAATCAAAGAAGCAATATTAAGAAAAGCTACTACACCAGAGTTAAAAGAAATTGCATCTAATGAAGGTTTCAGAACAATGCAAGATATGGGAAGAGAACTTATATTAACTGGAGACTTAAATTTCAGAGAATTTGATAGAGTTCTTTCTATGGATTAATAAATGTCCTCAGAAACATTTACATATAAAGGTATTTCAGCAGGCAAATATATTGAGGGTGAAATAGAAGCCTTAAATCAAGAGGAAGCGTCATATAAGCTAAAAGAACAAAAGATAATAATCACAAATTTAGTTAAAGCAAAAAAGAAAAAAGCAGCTAAAGAAAAAGGTAAAAAAAGCAGTTTTTCTTTTGGAAAGAAAAAAATTACGCCTCAAGATGTAATGATTTTCTCAAAACAATTTGCAACCATGGTTAAGGCAGGTCTTCCAATTTTAAATGTGCTTTCAATGTTACGTGATCAAATTGAGCATCCAACAATGAAAGAAATTATTGAGGATATTAGAAAAAGTTTAGAGGGAGGTATAACTCTATCAAAATGCTTTGAAAAATACCCTAAGGTTTTTGATAATATTTATATAAACTTAATAAAAGCAGGTGAAGCAAGTGGTAAATTAGATGTTTTCTTGCTGAAATTAGTGGACTCACTAGAAAAAAGAGAAAAAGTTAAAAAGAAAATTAAAAGTGCATTAACCTATCCAGTTGTCATGTTTACAGTAGCAATAACTGTAATGGTATTCATGTTAGTTAAAGTTGTTCCAATATTTGCTGAAATGTATGAAGGTATGGGGGTACCCTTACCAACGCCTACAGCAGTCATTATGAATGCCAGTAATTTTATGAGAGGAGCGGGTGGTTTAACTTTATTTTTAGTTTTTGCAATAGGATTTGCTATCTTTAAATACACAACAACTAAAATACCTGCAGTGAGATATAAATGGCATTATAGAGTTTTAAAAATGCCTGTTTTCGGAGATATGATTTTAAAATCTTTAATTGCAAGAGTATCTCTAATTATGGGTAACCTTAGTTCTGCAGGTGTGAACTTGCTTGAAAGTATAGAAATTGCAAAACAAGTAAGTAATAATGATGTCGTTACTCAAGCTTTAGAAAATGTTAAAAAAGGTGTTTTCTCAGGAGACACATTAACTAAACTATTTTTAAAAGAGCCAATATTCCCACCAACATTTAGTCAGTTAATATCTGTTGGTGAACAAACTGGTAATTTGGATGAAATGTTTACATCAGTATCGGCTTATTATGAAGAAGAGTTTGATACAGCTGTTGATAATATGTCTAGTTTAATTGAGCCGATTATGATTGTATTTATGGGAACAATGATCGGCGGTTTGATGATAGCTATGTATTCACCAATCTTCAATGTTGGTGCAATTATTGGAAGTTAATAATCAATTTTTTTAGATAAAATTAAATGGTTGATCCAAGGCTTTTCGCCTTCTTTAAATACTACTGCATCCATTATTTGTTGAATAAAAAAAGTTCCAAGTCCGCCTGGTTTAATGTCATCTATTTTTCTGTGCCTAATTTTATCTTTTTCAACTGGTCTCCCTTTATCAAAAAATCCAATTTCTAAATTTCCATCTGCTAAAGAAATTTTAATCTCCATTTTATCTTCAGTATCTTCACCTTGGTAAGCATGCTTAACAATATTCTGGGCTGCTTCTGCTATTGCTAGCACTAATTCGTCTTTCAAATCTTGATCTATATTTACTTTTTCAAAAACTTCTCTAGAAAAACTTCTTACATCTTTAAGGCTAGATGAACTTACGGCAAAATCTCTTTGTTCTGATATTTGAGCAAGATTATTCATTATTTATCCTAGGTTTAAAATTTGCTCCAGTTTTGCCATCATGATTACTTTTAAAACTGACTTGCTAATATCTTTTAAAATGACTTTTGTTCCAAGTTCAGTTGCTTTTTGATGACTTTCAATTAGTACAGATATTCCAGAAGAGTCCATGTATTGAACTTCTTTTAAATTTAGATGAACTTCTTTCTTTGCCTCAATAAGAGGCATTATAACTTCTTTTGCTTTTTCTGTTACATCCATATCAATTTCACCATCAAGGTGAACAATTGATATTTCGCCTTCTTCTGTAACTTTGTATGACATAAATATTAATATTTATTAAATTTCCCTCTGAAATCAACAAAAATGACCCATTTTGAATATATTATGTATGTAGATATTGACTTTCAAAAGATATAATTATTATGTATATACATATTTTTTATTTAAAATAGGATCGTAAATTATGAAAAAAAATAATAAAGGTTTTACACTTATAGAATTATTAGTTGTTGTAGCCATCATAGGAATTCTAGCTGCGGTTGGAGTTGTTGCTTATTCTGGTTACACAAAAGGCGCAAAAAAATCAGCCGTTAAATCAAATCAAGCAGCAGTGCTTAAGTATGTGGCTGCTGAGCTTAAAAAATGCGAAATTGGAGAGACTGAAGTGATGGTCAAAAGTTCAAATAAATTGACATGTGCAAGTAGAAAAACATCAGGAGAAGTTGCGAAGGCTACAAATAATGCTTTAGGATCAGAATTTAAAAATCCTTATTCGACATCTAATTCTGCAATCACAACAACCAAATTAACTTCATGCGGAACGAGCGATGAAGGTAAAACAAGTGTTTCAGATAATGGCACCACAGTTGAAGTTAAATCATGTGAAGTAAGTGGAGCCTCATTATTAGAGGGCACTGTTACCATAGAATAAATTAAAAATTCATATGACAACCAGGAGCTCAGGTTTTACCTTAATAGAGCTTTTGGTTGTTGTAGCAATTCTTGGAATTATCTCAGCAATAGGAATAGTAAGCTATAACGGCTACGTTTCGTCAGCAAAAAGGAAATCTGCAGAAAATATAATTTTACAAATTTCGCTTGCACAAAGTGAATTCTACTCCGATGAGGATGAATATTTTACTCCTGGATGCGGACCTAATAATTCTACATCAACTACTTTAGAAACAAAACTACTTGGTGGGTCCGACGTTATTACCCCTGAGATTGGTTATGAATTTTGTTCTCAAGGATCTGCGGAAACTTATACAATTATCGCTCAAGAAACTGGAGCCAAATCACCATGCAAACTTGAATATACAGATAAGTCTGTTTGGACAAGAACAAATTGTTAATAATGAATATTGAAATTAGTAAATATTTAGAAAAAGTTAAATTTGTTTTTTCTGGAGATCTCTCAAAAAATTTTAAGATCTATACAACTCTTAGTTTAGCATGGATAATTTTTATTGGGTACTTGACCTGGTGGAACGGTTTAAGAAGTCCAATGTTAGACAAAAGCTTTAGATGGGATGAGTGGTTCTGGTTTGGGATTGTTCCTGCTCTATCTCCTTATTTATTTTATTTCATTTGGAAAAAAAAAGAGTAACCAACCTATTTTGAACATCTATTTTCTATCATGCACTTTAAATTAATTATAACTTGGAAAGGCTAAAATGGAGAATGTAGATTTGGAGTCAGTAAAATCATTTGTAGATACTCTTTGGGTTATAGATTGCGCCATACTTGTTTTTATAATGCAAGCAGGTTTCATGTGTATGGAAACAGGTTTATCAAGACATAAAAATAGCATTAACGTTGCTCTTAAAAATGCTGCTGATTTTGGATTAGCAGTTGTAGTCTTTTGGCTATTTGGTTTTGGTTTAATGTTTGGAAAGAGTTTTAATGGCTATTTTGGAACAGATTTATTTTTTTTTAAAACTGATCAAGCTGAATACATGACTTATTTTGTCTTTCAGGCAATGTTTGTTGCAACTGCGGCTACAATTGTTTCAGGTGCTGTTGCAGAAAGAATGAAATTTAACGGCTACTTAATCATTACAATAATAGCTACTGGAATAATATATCCAATTGTTGGCCATTGGGCATGGTCATCAAGTTATTTAAATAATATTGATGCTACAAGACAATTACTCGCAGTTACTGGGCAAGTTAAAACAACAGGATGGCTAACAGATATCGGATTTGTTGACTTTGCAGGAAGTACTATTGTTCACTCAGTTGGAGGTTGGATTGCATTATCAGCAGTTTTAATTTTAGGTCCAAGAATTGGTAAATATTCAGATGCTAATAAAGGAAAGTTTACAGGCTCAAGTTTTCCACTTGCAGTTTTAGGAACTTTAATCTTATGGTTTGGATGGTTTGGTTTTAATGGCGGAAGTAATGGAGCTATGGATGAAGCGGTTCCTTTAATTTTAATAAATACATTTCTAGCTGCTTCTTTTGGTTTATTAACAGGTCTTGGAATTTCATTTGCATTGTTTAAAAAACCAGATCCTTACTATGTAATCCTTGGACCACTTGCAGGGTTAGTTGCAATCACAGCAGGATGCAATTCGATGACATCAGTGACCTCGATCTTTGTTGGAATTATAGGAGCGGTTGTTGCAATTTTTGTAAATGAATTTTTAAATAAATTTGAAATCGATGATGTTGTTGGAGCTGTTCCTGTTCATTTAGCAGCAGGGGTTTGGGGAACTATTGCAGTTGGATTATTTAGCGATCTTGAAATACTTGGAACAGGATTAACTAGACTAGAACAAATCAAAGTTCAATTTATTGGAATTGTTTCAATCGGCGTATTCTCATTTTTTGGATCTTATATTTTATTGAAAATTTTAAATTACTTTTATCCATTAAGAGTAAGTCCTTTACATGAAGAATTGGGTTTGAATATTGCTGAACATAATGCAACTTCTGTTGAACACGATTTAATTACTATTTTAGAAAAACAGTCTGAGTCTGGAGACTTAACTATTAGAGGTCCACAAGATCCATTTACTGCTGGAGGTGTGATCGGTCTTTATTACAATAGATTGATGAACAAACTAGAAACCAGTGAAGCTGAAAAGAAAGTGTGGAGAGACAGAATTTCAAATGAAGTAAAACTTGCAGTAAAAGTCCAAGAAAACTTTTTACCAAAAAGAAATTTAGAAAATTACCCTGTGCACGGAATTAATATTGCTGCTAGAGAAGTTTCTGGAGATTTCTTCAGCTTTTACCCTCATAATGATAGTGTTTATTTTATTATTGCAGATGTTGCGGGTAAAGGAATTCATGCTGGAATGGTAATGGCAAAAGCGTCAACTTTATTTGAGATTATGTCTAGAGATCAAGTAGATCCAGATGAAATGATGTTTCATATGAATAATGATCTATTTTTAACTAAAACTGGAGGAATGTTTGTTACCAGTATTTTGGGAGAATATAATATGAGGACTGATGAATTAAGATGGGTAAATGGAGGTCATCAACCAGCTTTAATTAGATCATCATCTGGAAATTATGAACAATTTGAAAGTAATTCACCACCTATGGGAGTAATACTTCAAAAGGATAAATCAGTTTATAAAACTCACAAAGTTAAGTTAGAAAATAACAGATTTTATGCGTTCACCGATGGTTTATCTGAAAGTTTAAATAGCTCAGGTGAAGAAATAGGAATAGATGGATCATTAAAAATAATAGAGCAAAATTTTAATACAGATTCAAGCAAACAATTATCAGATATATCGAATTCAGTAATTAATACTGCTGGGGATAATAAGCTTAGTGACGACTTAACCTTAATATCTATAGGCAAATAATAATCTAAGTTAAATAAACCCGCGATCAAATATCATATATATTATGCATATTTTAGAAAATATATCTCTATCGTGGATGAAAAAAATCTAAAAATTGGAATTATTGGTGCAGGTATACAAGGTGTCTGTAATGCTTTGTTCCTTCAAAAAAAAGGTTTTCAAGTAACTCTTTTTGATAGAGAAGAGCCTGGGAGTGCAGCTTCTTATGGAAATGCTGGTCACTTTTCTCCTTACGCGTCTGTTCCTTTAAACAGACCAGATGTCATAGCAGATGTTCCCTCGATGTTAATTAGTTCAAGAGGACCACTAGCTTTAAAGTGGAACTATGTGCCAAAGATGATCCCTTGGTTTGTAAGATTTATATTAAATTGTAGAGAAGAAAAAATGATGCACACAGCTAAAAATATGCACCAAATTTTAGACCAATCATTACCAGCGTTTGATGAATTATTTGATGAAATTAATCTTGAAGGATTAGTAGAAAATAATGGAATTCTTTATGTATGGACTGATCAAAATATGAAAAGTAGAGAACTAGAAATTAGAATTAGAGATCAACTTGGTGTAAAGCAACAACTAGTTAATAAAAAGGAAATTCACGATTTAGAACCAAATTTAAAACCATTTTATCATGGTGGGGTATTTTATGATTATGCAAGACACGCAAGAAATCCAAGAAAAATTTTAATTAAATTGTTTGAGAATTTTGTAAACAAAGGTGGAAAATTTTTAAAATTAAATATTCAAGATATAGATTTTGATGAAGAAAAACCAGTTCTTAGAACTGAAACACAAAGATTTATTTTTGATAAACTTGTTATTGCATGTGGAGCATTCTCAAAAAGATTAACTGATAAATTACATGAAAATATTCCTTTAGATACTGAAAGAGGTTATCATGTTCACTTCAAAGATTATGATCATTTAATTTCAAGACCTATTGTTTATGCAAATAGAGGCTTTGGAATGACACCAATGGAACAGGGTTTACGTGTTGTCGGAACTGTAGAATTTGGAGGTTTAGAAAACTCTCCATCTAAATCAAGAATAAAAAACTTGATATTAAATGCAAAGGATATGTTAGATGGTTTACCTGAACATAAAGATGAGTGGCTTGGTTTTAGACCTACATTGCCAGACTTTCTACCAGTTCTAGGGCCTTCAAAAAACTATAAAAATGTTTTTTATTCATTTGGTCATCATCATTTAGGTTGGACGCTTGGTGCAATATCAGGAAAAATTATATCTAAGATGATCTCTGGTGAGAATACTAACTTAGATTTACAGCCATACAGTTCAATAAGGTTTAGTTAAAAGTAATCTTTTATAGTACTCTATTTAATGCTTGAAAATAAAAGTAATATAATAATTGCATCTATTTTGCTTTTTTTAGCAGCCTTATTTTGGTCAGGAAATTTTATTGTTGGAAAGATAGCGGGTTTAAATGAAATACCTCCAATATCATTAAATATATTAAGGTGGTCACTAGCGTTTCTAATTTTACTACCTTTTACTTACAAAGAGATGCTTGAAAAAAAAGAATTAATTTTTAAAAATATTTATCTTCTTTGTTTTTTAGGAATAACAGCAGTCAGTATTTTTAATTCAGCACTTTTTTATTCTTTAAAAACTACACAAGTAATTACGGGTGTACTCATGATCTCAACTGTTCCAGTTATGATCATTTTATTTTCTATAATTTTAAAAATAGAAAAAACAAATACCTTTCAAGTATTGGGAGTTGTATTTTCTTTATTGGGTGTATTATTTATAATTTCAAAAGCAGATTTTGAAGTCTTTAAAAATTTAGCTTTTGAAAAAGGAGATTTATTTGCATTATTTGCAATGATATCCTGGTCACTATATTCAGCTCTTTTAAAAAAAAAAAATTATGGATTATCTCCTATAACTTTACTTCAAGTTGTTATTGGTCTTGGTGTAATATTTCTTATACCAATGTATGCAATAGATTATATTTACATTGGCAATCGAATTACAATTAATACAAATTTCATTCTTGTTTTGTCTTATGTTGTTTTGTTGCCTGGTATCATCTCTTTCTTTTTCTGGATAAAAGGTGTTGCTTTAATAGGTGCTAATAGAGCAGGAATTTATTTACATTTAATGCCAATTCTTGCAGCAATTCTTGCAATGGTAATATTTGATGAAGTATTGCTATTTTACCATTATATCGGTGGAATATTTATTATTTCAGGGATATTACTTTCAAACAAAAAAAATGCTTAAAGTAGCTATACTCGACGATTATCAAAATATCTCTAAAGATTTTATTGATCTTAAAAAATTATCTTCAAAATATGAATTTCAGGTATTCAATGATCCATTTGAAAATGAAGATGATGCAATTGAAAAATTAAAAGAATTTGAAGTTCTTTTTATAATGAGAGAGAGAACAAAAATAACAAAAAAACTTATAGAGAGTCTAAAAAAATTAAAATTAATTGCCACTAGTGGAATGAGAAATAAATCAATAAATTTAGATGCAGCTAAAAAAAATAAAGTTGTGGTCACTGGTACTGAAATCAATAGTAACCCAACACCAGAGTTAACTTGGGCATTAATTTTAGGACTTGCTAGAAATTTTAAAACAGAAATAGATAATATGTACCAAGGCTACTGGCAGTCGACAATTGGAGTAGAGCTTAAAGGTAAGATATTAGGTTTACTTGGATTAGGTAGGGTAGGCTCTCAAGTTGCTAAAATTGGTAAAGCTTTTGGTATGCAAATTATGGCTTGGAGTGAAAATTTAAACTTAGATAAATGTAAAGAGCTAGATGTGTTGCCATGTAACAAAGATGACTTAATCCAAAATTCTGACTTTTTATCTATTCATGTTCAAGGAGGAGATAGATATAGAAACTGTATTACTATTAAAGAACTTGAGAAAATGAAAAAAACTGCCTATTTGATAAACACTTCAAGAGGTGAAATAGTTAATGAAGATGATTTAATTATAGCATTATCAACAAATATTATAGCTGGAGCAGGTTTGGATGTTTATGAAAAAGAACCTTTACCAGAAAGTCACAAACTTAGATTTGTACAAAATGCTCTTTTACTGCCCCACATTGGTTATGTGACTGCTGAAAATTATGAAGTTTTCTACACTCAAATGATAGAGAATCTTGATAGTTTTGTATCTGGTAAACCAAAAAATGTCATTGAGTAAATTAAAATAAGACAATTTTTACAGATATAAATTTTAATTTTTTGTGTATAATTATTTTGATGAGCAATGAATTTAAAGCTAATCAAAACCAAAAATTAGATGATCAAGAATTAAATGATTGGTTAGATTCTCTAGATGCAGTTGTTGAAAATCATGGTAGAGAGGGTGCCAAACTAATTTTAGAAAAACTTGAAAAAAGAGCAAAAGATTTAAGAGTTTTATATTCATCAGTCCCTTATTCACCTTATAGAAATACCATCTCTCAATATGATCAAGGAATTTATCCTGGAGATTTAGCGATTGAAGAAAAAATAACAGCAATTTTAAGATGGAATGCTTTAACTATGGTTATGAAAGCAAATAAAAATTATGGTGGACTTGGAGGGCACATAGCAAGTTATGCATCTTTTGCTGAAGTATTTGAAACGGGATTTAATCATTTTTTTAAAGGCGGTGATGAAGCAGATTTAATTTTTTATCAATCACAGTGTACAACTGGGATATATGCAAGATCTTTTTTAGAGGGAAGATTAACAAAAAATCATCTAGAACATTATAGACAAGAATTAAATGAGCAAGGACTGTCTTCATACTGTCATCCTTATTTGATGAGAGATTATTGGACATTTACCACATCATCGATGGGAATAGGTTTAGTTAATGCAATTTACCAAGCTCGTTTCATGAAATATTTAGAAAATAGAAACTTATTAAAAACAAATAAAAGAGTTTGGGGTTTATTTGGAGATGGTGAAATGGATGAACCCGAAAGTTTGGCTGGATTATCTATCGCATCAAGAGAAAAGTTAGATAATTTAACTTTTATTATAAATTGTAATCTTCAAAGATTAGATGGACCCGTAAGAGGTAATGGACAAATAATTCAAGAACTTGAGACAATCTTTAAAGCTAATGGATGGAATGTTATAAAAGTCCTTTGGGGGTCTGAATGGGATAAGATTTTTCAACAAGATAAAGATCACTTGTTATTAAAACGTTTTGCTAAAACTGTAGATGGAAAATATCAAACTTTAGGGGCAAGAGATGGCGAGTATAACCTTAAAAACTTTTTTGCAGAAGATCCGGAAGTTTTAAAGTTGGTTTCTTCACTTAGTAAAGATGAAATTGATAAATTAAAAAGAGGTGGTCATGATTTTAAAAAACTTTATGCTGCCTTTAATGCTGCTGTTAAAACTAAGGGTAAACCTACAGTCATTTTAGCTAAAACAAAAAAAGGGTATGGAATGGGAAAAGCAGGAGAGTCAAAAATGACTAACCATCAGCAAAAAGAATTAAATCTTGATGCATTAAAAGAGTTTAGAGATCGTTTTCAATTAGATATTCCAGATAATAAATTAGAAAATATGGAGTTTTATAAACCAGATGAAAATTCTGAAGAGATAAAATATTTAAAAAAAAGAAGGGAAGCTTTAGGAGGATCTTTACCCAAAAGAAGCTTTAAAGAAGTTGAATTAGTTACTCCAAAAATTGAAAAACATTCAAACTTTTTATTCGAAGAAAGTGATAGAGAATATTCAACAACGACTGGACTAGTAAGGTCTTTAGGAAACATAATGAGAGATAAAGAATTTGGAAAAAGAGTCGTACCAATAGTTGCTGATGAAGCAAGAACTTTTGGTATGGCTAATTTATTTTCACAAATTGGAATTTATTCACCAGAAGGTCAGTTATATGAACCTGAAGATGCGACTTCCATTTTGAAATATCAAGAATCAAAAACAGGACAACTATTAGAGGAGGGAATTAATGAAGCTGGTGCAATTTCTTCATGGTTAGCTGCAGCAACTTCTTATAGCAATCATAATTTTCCAATGATGCCTTTTTATATTTTTTATTCTATGTTTGGTTTTCAAAGAATTGGAGATCTTATATGGGCGGCAGCTGATCAAATGCCTAGAGGATTTTTAATTGGTGCTACAGCTGGACGAACTACTTTGGCTGGAGAAGGATTACAACATCAAGATGGACAAAGTCATATCATTGCATCAACATTTCCAAATTTAAAATCTTACGATCCTTGTTTTGCAAGTGAGCTAGCTGTTATATTTGATGAAGGAATGAAAAGAATGATGACAGAATGTAAAGATGAATTCTATTACATTACTGTAAATAATGAAAAATACTCACATCCTAAAATTGATATAAAAAATAAAGATGGAATAATAAAAGGTGGCTACCTTTTCAAAGATCAATCAAATGAAAAAATAAACATAAATTTATTAGGATCTGGACCAATCTTTAGAGAATGTATTGAAGCTTCTAAAATACTTAAAGATGAATATGGAATTGGTTCAAGACTATACAGCATAACAAGTTATTCAGAGTTAGAAAAAAATGCTAAATCAGTTTTAAGAAAAAACACATTGTCTCCCGCAAATAAAAAACAAAATTATTTGCAGCAGCTAATTTCTAATGACGACCCTATAATTGCTACTTCAGATTATGTAAGAGCATATTCACAATTAATCTCTAGCCACATAAATAATAAGTTTTTAGCGATGGGCACAGATGGATTTGGAAGAAGTGATACACGAAAAAATTTAAGAGATTTCTTTGAGGTGGATAGCAAACATATAGTCGTCAGTTCTTTGTATACACTTTATGAAGATAAGAAAGTCCCATTACAAACATTAGAAAAAGCGATTAGTAAATATAATCTCAATAATAACAAAAATAATCCTTGGGAAATATAGTCCCTACTAATTTTTTATGGAATTACCTGTCGTCAATCATAAAGATTATGAAGCTCAATTAAATGACGACAATAAATTTCCTATAAAAAAATTTAGAGAAT
>CACANA010000023.1 GCA_902533775.1 uncultured Pelagibacteraceae bacterium | reverse complement strand
AAAAATATTTATTCCATGATAATTGGAGCTGGAGATAGTTTAAATATGTCTTCAAGTTTATTCAAAGAATCTATAAATGAGATGATATATATTACTAAATATTTTAAAGGAAAAATTGACACTGCTCTTGGATTGGCTGGAGTTGGAGATCTATACGTCAGTGCTGCTGGAGGTAGAAATAGTAAAATGGGTAGTTACTTAGGGCAAGGCTATACATTTAGCAATGCTAAAAGAAAATTTATGCCTAATGAAACTGTAGAGGGAGAGCAACTTGCAAGAGAAATTGCTCCATTTGTATTAAAAAAAATTCAACAAAAAAAAATCCCTTTGATGACAAAATTAATTAAATCTATAATTAATAATAAAAAACTAATATTAAATTAAAAATGGCGAGTATTAAGATAGATAAAGTAAACAAGTTTTTCGGTAACACACATGTGATCAAAGATGTTTCTCTTGATATAAAAAGTGAGTCTTTCACAGTTTTAGTAGGTCCGAGTGGTTGTGGTAAATCTACAATTTTAAGAATGATTGCTGGTTTAGAAGAAATTAACTCTGGCACAATATCTATTGATGATAAAGTTGTTAACGATTTACCACCCAAAGAAAGAAATATTGCAATGGTATTTCAATCTTATGCTCTTTACCCGCATATGACAGTATTTGACAATATGGCTTTTGGTTTAAAGATTGAAAAAAAATCAAAAGAAGAAATAGAGCAAAGAGTAATGGAGGCTGCTAAAATTCTACAAATAGAGGAGTATCTTGAGAGAAAACCCAAACAATTATCTGGAGGACAACGTCAAAGAGTAGCTATAGGTAGAGCTATTACAAGAAAACCAAAAGTTTTCTTGTTTGATGAACCATTATCTAACCTAGATGCAGCTCTAAGAGTACAAATGAGAGTAGAATTGGCAAAATTACATGATCAACTTAATGCAACAATGATCTATGTTACTCATGATCAGACTGAAGCAATGACTCTTGCAAATGATATTGTTGTATTGGATCAAGGGATAGTTTCACAAAAGGGATCACCTATGAACCTATATAATAACCCAGATAATTTGTTTGTTGGTGGTTTCATTGGATCTCCAAAAATGAATTTTATAGATAGTACAATTATAAGTAAAACTTCAAAGAGTTCAGAAGTAGATATTATGGGGACTGGAAAGTTAAGTGTGCCAAAAATTTCTGAAAATATTCAAGAAGGTGACAATATTAAAATTGGAATAAGACCAGAGCATTTAATATTAAATTCAAAAACAGAATCGTTATGGGAGAGCAAAGTCTTCGTAGTTGAAAAATTAGGCTCAGGAACATATTTATATTTAGAAAAAGATGGAGATCCTCTAGTTGTCCAAACTGACGGAGATACGGATATTAAAGTAGGCGATACTGTTAAAGTAGGATTTGATCCATTTCGCTGTCATTTATTCGATAATAAAGGTATTTCTTTTACAAATTCTTAAATCAATCTCAGGTAGTATTGTGTAATTTACATACTTGTTATTCTTCTTTTAAATGTTCATTATGTGTTAATTTTTAAATAACTTTAGAAAACACGAAAAAGAGGGGAATATATGTTTAAAAATATATTAATAACAATCTCTGCAATAGCTTTTATTTTTAATTCAATTGCATTTGCAGATATCAAATTCTGGACGACAGAAACTCAACCAGCAAGGATGGCTAAGCAAGAAGAGATGGCTAAAGCATTTGAAGCTAAAACTGGTATTGGGGTCGAAGTTATTCCGATTGATGAAAAAGATTTAGGAACGAGAGCTACTGCAGCAGCTGCAGCTGGCGATCTTCCAGATGTGATCTATCATACACTTCAGTATGTATTACCATGGGCTGAAGCAGGCATTTTGGATGTTGATGCTAACAATGAAGTGGTTAATTCACTTGGCAAAAAAACTTTTGCTCCTGGTGCTTTAAACATGGCAAAAAAGGGAGGTAAAATCGCAGCAGTCCCTGTTGATGGCTGGACACAAATGGTCGTATATAGAAAAGATTTATTTGAAAAAGCTGGTTTAGAACCACCAACAACTTATGCAAATATTGTAAAAGCAATTGATACTTTATCGAGTAACGATATGTTTGGATTTGTTGCAGCAACCAAAACTGATGAAAATTTTATGAGTCAGGTTTTAGAACATGTAATGCTCGCAAATGGAGTGAACATAGTAAAAAAGGGTGGAACTAAAAAACAAGGTTTAGCTTTAAAAAGATCTTTAGAGTTTTATAAAAAGTTGGCTAAAGCTAGTCCTCCAGGAGAACTTTATTGGAAACAATCAAGAGAACTTTATTTTGCTGGTAAAACTCCAATGATAATATGGTCACCTTTTATTATGGATGAATTAGCTGGTTTAAGAGACTCAGCTCCACCAACAATAAATAGCGATCCTACATCATCAGAGTTGGCATCTAAAACTGGTTTTATTACTAATTTTAGTGGACCAAATAATGTAAAAGGTGCAGCTTGGGCAGATGTTAGATACTTTGGTATAACAGCAGATGCAGATACTGATGAAGCTAAGCAGTTTATTCTTTATTCAATGGATGAAGGTTACACAAGTACTTTATCTATAGCACCAGAAGGTAAGTTCCCTGTAAGAAGAGGTAATGCGAGTGATCCAAATGCATTTACAACAGCATGGAGCAAACTACCTGTTGGAGTTGATAGAAAAGCTCCTTTAACAGATCTATATTCTGCAGATGTAATTAACAATATCGTTGCTGGTTTAGATACTGCTAATAGATGGGGAGTTAAAGAAGGTGAATTATCAAGAGCATCTAAAATTATTAATAATAAATTCTTGAATAGAATCACTAGACAATACATTGACGATCAATTGACGCTAGATCAAGCAGTAGATGAAATTAATACTGTGCTAGCTAGCTTCTAGTAATTTAAATTATTAAAAAAAGCGGGTAATATTAATTATCCGCTTTTTTTTATGAGTACAAAACTTGCAAAAATTGAAAAAAGAACAGCTTATCTATTAATATTACCATCGGTTCTTTTAGTATTTTCTATAATTTTATTTCCAATATTTTCCAACATTTGGATTAGCTTTAAAAACGTAGAACTTAAAGATTTAAGAATTCCTGAGCCAAGAGCAAAAAAATTAGTAAAATCAATTAAAGATAATCCTAATCAAATAAAAATAATTTATAAATTGAGAAATAGTTCTCTTACGCAAGAAATTACTAATGTAAAATTTAAAGATAAATATCCTAGCAATATTAAACCAATAAGTTTAAATAATAAATGTCAATTTAAATCAAATATACTTAAGTGTGATCTAGGTAATTGGCCAAAAAAATACCGAGAAAATTTAGAAATAGTATTTCAAAATACTAATAATAAAGAAATTTCCAAGAAGGAACTAAAATCCTATAAACCTAAACTATCAGGCAAGTCACAAAATATATTATTAAATTATGAATTTACTTTAAATAATTTTAAAAAAGTAATCAAAGATAAAGCTTTCATAGATCTATTATCAACAACTTTTTATTACACTTTTTTTGGAACCATAGGAGCAATAGTTTTTGGAATTTTAGCTGCACAAATGGTAAATCAAAAGTTTTTTGGAAGAACACTTATTAGAAGTGTTCTTTTATTTCCTTATGTTGCGCCAGTAGTTGCTCTTGCTTATACTTGGGAACTTTTACTTGATCCAACAAGTGGAACTTTAAATAATTTGTTAATTAACTATCAAATTATTGATGGACCAATAAATTTACTAGGACAAAAATACGTAACTTTAAATATACTTGGTTTTGATTTTAAATTAAGGTTAGCATTAACAACTGTAATTATTTTTGAGATTTGGAGATATTTTCCTCTAGCATTTTTATTTATTCTTGCTCGTCTTCAGGCAGTTCCAAAAGAACTTTATGAAGCAGCTGATGTTGATGGTGCAAATCCTATTCAAAAATTTCTTAACATAACTTTACCTCAGATATTAGCAGTGATTTCAATTCTATTTATGATCAGATTTATTTGGAATTTTAATAAATTTGAAGACATCTTCTTACTCACTGGTGGGGCATCAGGTACAAGAACGTTGCCAATCAATGTATATCAACAAGGTTTTTCAATCGGGGATATTGGTATGGGTTCTGCAGTTTCTATTGTGATTGTAGTGTTTCTTTTAATTTTTATGTTTATTTATTTTAAACTTTTAGGAAAAAGAGCTGATGAAAATTAAAAACGTATTTACTTATTGTTTTATCTCATCATTATTTTTGTTTTCATTAATTTGTATTTGGAAAATCTTAGTTACATTACAAGGAATTGAATTAACAAATTTTAATTTTAATGAATTATTTATATTTGGAATAATTCTTTGTGCAATAAATCTTATTATTGGGAAAAAATTAAATTTAAGTATTAAAATTACTATACTCGCACTTTTATTTTCTATATTTGATTATTTCATCTCAACAAATTTACCTATTTGGTATAGTTTTGGCATCTTCTTAATTTCATTATTTTTTTTCAATAATATAAAAAATTACGATAAAAACTTTTTGTCAAAAAATCATTCTTCTCAAAAATTATTCTTTAATTTTTTAACATTGTTTGGAATTACTCTGTTCTCTTTTGTAATTCTTTTCCCTTTTTATATGATGTTAGTTACAAGTTTTAAAACCCAAGCATTATTATTATTGAACCCCTTAGATTTTAGTATTAACTTTGCGCAAGGATTGCCAGAGTTGTTCAAATCTTATTTTATAGTATTCAAAGATTATAATTTTGGAAGATATATGCTAACGAGCACAATAGTCTCCTTAGGCACAGTCATTATAACATTAATTTTTGCAATACCGGCTGCTTACGCAGTCGCAAGACTTAATTTCTTTGGAAAAAATTTTTTATCAACATCCATATTGATAATTTATTTGTTTCCAGCGATAGTTTTAGTAATACCTTTGTACACAATTTTTAGTCAAGTTGGTTTAAGAAATTCTATTGAGGGCTTGCTAATAGTTTATACAGCTACGACCTTACCCGTAGCAATTTATATGCTGCAAGGTTATTTTAAAAGTATACCAAAAGAATTAGAAGAAGCAGGGATAATAGATGGTCAAAATTGGCTTGGTATAATTTTTAAAATTATACTTCCGCTAAGTTTGCCTGCAATATCATCGGTAGCCTTATATGTATTTATGATAGCATGGAATGAATTTTTATTTTCATTAATGTTTTTAGACCGGCCAAATACATTCACATTATCAAGAGCTATTCAGTTTTTGAATGTAGGAGCTGAAACACCTAGACAATATTTGATGGCAGGGTCTGTAGTAGTAACTTTGCCTATTTTAATAATTTTTGTTTATTTTGAAAAATATTTAGTAAGTGGTCTTACTGCTGGAAGTGTTAAAGGATAATGCGAAATAAAGTAGAAGAAGCAAAAAAAATATTATTAGGCAACAGAAAAAATGGTTATACGCTTCCCACTAATAACAAATTATATCCTGCTCAATGGAATTGGGATTCAGCTTTTATTGCACTTGGTTACTCATACTTTAATTTAGATTTTTCAATTACGGAAATTGAAACTTTGCTTAATGGTCAGTGGGACGATGGAATGGTACCTCATATTCTTTTTCATGATAAAGATACATCTTATTTTCCAAATCATACCACTTGGAAATGCGGAAAAAAAATACCATCATCAGGAATTACTCAGCCACCTGTACTAGCTATTATATTAAAGAAAATTATAGAAAATAATCAATTAAATGATGATCAAAATTCAAGAATTTTAAAAATTTTAATAAAAATAAAAAAATACCATGAATGGTTTATAAAATTTCGAGATCCAAATAAAACTGGATTAGTATCTATTTTACATCCATGGGAAAGCGGTTACGACAATTCACCAATTTGGGACGAACCTATGAATAATATTTTAGTTGACAAAGAGCTAAATTATCAAAGAAGAGATTTAGAGGTTTCTAATTCAGATGAGAGACCACTTAAAATAGATTATGACAGATACGTAACTATAAGGGATCAATTTAGAGATCTTAATTATGACCCTAATAAACTATATGAAATATCAATATTTAATGTAGTTGACGTTGGATTTAATTCACTTTTTTTAAAAGCAAATAAAGATTTAGTCAAGTTGTTAAAAAAATTTAAATTAAATTATGATGAATTAGATTTCTTTATTTCAAAAAGTGAAAGTGAAATAATTAAATTGTATAATTATGATAGTGATGAATTTGTATCTAAAGATTTAAATACTAATAAAGATATTCTAATACCTTCGATTACTAACTACTTTACTTTAATTGCTGATTTAAAAAACGATAAATTAAATAAAAAAATAATAAATAACTTAAAAAATCATAATTTAAATAAGAAATATATTTTTTCTACGATAAAATCTAATCATCAAACTTTTGAAGAAAAAAGATATTGGCGAGGTCCAGTTTGGATAAATTGCAACTGGTTAATTTATGAAGGGATAAAAAACAAAGACAAAGAGTATTCAATTAAAATTAAAAATGAAACAATATCTTTAATTGAAAATAAAGGTTTTCACGAATACTATAGCTGTAATGATGGTTCAGTTATGGGGGCAAACAATTTTTCTTGGAGTGCTGCTTTATACTTAGATCTAGTGATGCAAAAAAATGAAAATTAATTGGAATTATCCTACTACAATTTGGGTTGGAGAGAACAGAATTCAAGATTTAGGCTTAGCTTGTAAAAATCTTAAAATTGATAAACCATTATTTGTCACAGATAAGGATTTAATTAATCTAAAAATGGTTCAAGATTTAATTATAGATTTAAAAAAAACCTATAATCATCTTCAGGTTTTTTCAAATTTTTCAGGAAATCCAGTAGGCGAGAATGTGGATGAGGGAGTAGGGCAGTTTAAAAAATTAGGTTGTGATGGAGTTATTGCATTTGGTGGCGGCAGCGGTCTTGATGTAGGTAAAGCCATTGCTTTTATGTCAGGACAGTCTAGACCAATATGGGATTTTGAAGATATAGGTGATTATTGGAAAAGAGCAGATGAAACTAACATTGCACCTATCGTTGCTGTGCCCACTACAGCAGGGACAGGATCAGAAACTGGAAGAGCATCAGCAATAATCAATAGACAAACAGGTATAAAAAAAATTATTTTCCACCCGAAATTTTTACCTTCAATTGTAATTTTAGATCCTAATTTAACTTTAGATCTTTCTCCAAGATTGACTGCAGCGACAGGCATGGATGCTTTGGCTCACAATTTAGAAGCTTTTTGTGCGCCAGGATTCCACCCGATGGCTGATGGAATTGCGATTGAGGGAATAAAGTTGATTAAAAACTCATTAATTAAAGCAGTTAAGAATGGTAAAGATTTAAATGCTAGAGCAGAATTATTAGCTTCAGCTAGTATGGGTTCTACCGCTTTCCAAAAAGGTCTTGGTGCCATTCATTCTTTAAGCCACCCTATTAATGCGCAATTTAATGTTCACCACGGTTTATCAAATGCAATCTTTATGCCTTATGTATTAACTTTTAACAAAGAAATGATTGAAAAAAGGATAATTTCTATATGTGATTATCTCGAACTTGATAAAAGTTTTGATAGTTTTTTACAATGGATTTTAGAACTAAGAAAAGAACTAAATATACCACATAAATTATCAGAAATTGTTGATGTAAATAAAATAAATTTAGAACAGTTATCAGTTATGGCATTAGAAGATCCTTCAACTTCTACCAATCCAAGGAAAATGAGTAAGGATGACATGAAAGCACTTTATGAACATAGTATTTCAGGTAAATTATTTTAATGAAAAGAATTCTTATAGTTGAAGGTAACCTTAGAGAAGAAAATCAAAGCTTTACAGATGGTGGAATTAAAACTCATACTGAAAGTTTAAAAGACAGTATTAGTTATTTTACAGATCAATTAGATATTGATGTTGTTAATCCTTCATCAGATGAAAATATTAATGAAGTAGCTAAAGATTTAACTAAATATCATGGAATGATATGGGGTGGTAGTAGTTTAAATATTTACAATGATACTCCAGAAATAAGAAGACAAATTAACTTTATGAGGGAATGTCAAAAGAATATAAAAAATATATTCGCAATATGTTGGGGAATGCAAGTTGCTGTAACGGTTGCTGGTGGTGAAGTAAAGAAATGCCCTAATGGTGCTCATAGGGGAATAGCTCATGACATAGAAATAAATGAAAACGGCCTTAAACATCCGCTTTATAAAAATAAAAATAAAAAATTTAATACTCCTGCATTTAATTTTGATGAAGTAGTACAATTACCTGAGGGTTCTACATTACTTTCATCAAATCCTATAAATAAAGTCATGGGTATAAATTTTAATGTTGGTTCAACGAATGTATGGGGAATACAATATCACCCAGAGATAACTTATGCCAAAATGATAAGTTTAATTCATTTTAGGAGAGATCGACTTTTAGAAAAAAAAGCATTTATTGACCAAATGGAAATAGACTCTCATGTTAAAATTATAGAAGATGAAAATAAAATTTCAAATAAAGATGCAAGGATGAGAGAATTAGAAAATTGGCTAAATAATTTAAACTAGAACAAGCCTTCTATTTCACCTTTTTCATTAAGTTTAATAGAGTCTGCCGCAGGAACTCGAGGAAGTCCAGGCATTGTCATGATGGCTCCACATATAACAACAATAAATTCTGCACCTGAAGATAATCTTACTTCTCTAATTGGTAATGAGTGACCTGTTGGAGCACCTTTTGCATTTGGATCAGTAGAAAAACTATATTGTGTCTTTGCTACGCATATAGGTAAATTTCCATAACCCGCTTCTTCAAATGATTTTAATTGATCCTTTATTTTACTGTCAGCAACAACTTCGTTTGCTCGATATATTTCTTTTGCAACAGTTTCAACTTTCTTTAACAAAGGTGTTTTTTCATCATATAAAAATTTAAAATTTGCTTGTTTTTGATCAATTAAATCTACAACATGTGAAGCAAGTTCTTTCGTCCCTTCGCCACCATTTGACCAATGAGTACATAAAGTAGCTTTAACCCCCATATTATCACAAGCATTTATTAACTCTTTTACCTCATTATCTGTGTCAGCAACAAAATGATTAACAGCAACCGCTACCGGTAAACCAAATTTTTTTACGTTTTCAATGTGTCTTTCTAAATTCACTAAACCTTTTTTTAACGCTTCTACATTTTCATTTTTTAAATCATCTTTAGCTACACCACCGTGCATTTTTAATGCTCTAATTGTTGCAACAATAACTACGCACTCAGGTTTTAAATTTGATTTCCTACATTTAATATCTAGAAATTTTTCTGCTCCTAGGTCTGCTCCAAATCCAGCTTCAGTTACAACATAATCGGCTAGTTTTAAACCTGCTTTAGTTGCTATCACAGAGTTACATCCATGAGCAATATTCGCAAAAGGACCACCATGAATAATTGCTGGATTATTTTCTAATGTTTGAGTTACGTTAGGCCTGATTGCTTCTTTTAACAATACAGTCATTGGTCCGTGAGCATTTAAATCTTTTGCAAAAATAGGCTTTCTATCTCTAGTATAAGCAACTGTAATATTACCGATTCTCTTTTCCAAATCTTCAAGATCATTTGCTAAACAAAAGATAGCCATTATCTCAGATGCTACTGTAATATCAAAACCATCTTCTCTTGGAAAACCATTAGCTACTCCACCTAAATTAATATTGATAGATCTTAAAGATCTATCATTCATATCCATAACTCTTCTCCAAACTACTCTTCTTACATCTATGTTTAATTTATTTCCCCAATAAATATGATTGTCAATTAACGCTGACAATAAATTGTGAGCAGATGTAATTGCATGGAAATCCCCCGTAAAATGTAAATTGATTTGTTCCATTGGAACAACTTGAGCATATCCTCCACCTGCTGCCCCTCCTTTCATTCCAAATGAGGGACCTAAACTAGGTTCACGTAAACACACTATAGAATTTTTACCAATTTTATTTAATCCATCATTTAAACCAACTGACGTAGTAGTTTTCCCCTCACCTGCAGGAGTTGGTGTAATAGCAGTAACTAAAATTAATTTTCCATTTTGTTTGTCTTTTAAACTATCTAAATATTCTAAATTTATTTTAGCAATATGACGTCCCATAGGACTAAAAGCACTTGGTTCGTCTGGAACATTAATTTTACCCAAAATCTCATTTATGGGTTTCATTTTTGCTTCTCGTGCAATTTGGATATCTGATTTTGACATAAATCTAATTACTTATTAATGAGCAGAATTACTATCCTTTTTTGTCACGTATTTAAACATCTAAAAAATATATATAAAAAAAATTAGCAAAAACTTATATTTAATTTTATAAAACTTACGGATGCAGAAATATTCAGTATTTAGTCTAATCAAAAATGCTTTCTCCAATCACCAAAATTGGGAAGTTGCTTGGAAAGATCCAACTCCAAAAAGTGAATATGATGTAGTCATCATTGGAGGCGGAGGACACGGTCTTGCTACTGCATATTATTTAGCAAAAGAACATAATATTAGAAATGTAGCTATCATTGAGAAAGGCTGGATTGGTGGTGGAAATGTTGGTCGAAATACAACGATCATAAGATCAAATTTTATGTACGATGCTAATGCAAGATTTAATGAATTTGGAATGGATTTATGGAGAAACTTAAGTCAAGAACTGAACTTTAATGTGATGTTTTCTCCAAGGGGAATAATAAACTTAGCCCACTCAGATGCTCAAATGAATGCATATGCTCGTAGAGGAAACTCTATGAGATTAAATGGAATAGATGCAAAGTTATTGGATAGAGACGAAGTTAAAAAATTAATTCCAATGGCAGACTTTAGTGATGAAGTACGTTTCCCAATCTTTGGTGGTTTAATGCAACCAAGTGCTGGTACTGCAAGACACGATGCTGTTGCTTGGGGTTATGCACGCCAAGCAGATGATATGGGAGTAGATATAATTCAACATTGTGAGGTCACTGGTTTCGATGTTGTGAATGGAAAGATAAAAGGAATTAGAACTTCAAGAGGAGATATTAAAGCAAAAAAAGTTGGATTATGTGTTGCAGGTAGCACAAATATATTAGCTGAAAAATTAAATATGAAACTGCCAATAGAAACTCATGTACTGCAAGCTTGTGTTTCAGAACCTGTAAAACCATTATTAGACGGAGTAGTAACTTTTGGTGCAGGCCACTTTTATATAAGTCAATCAGATAAAGGTGAGATGGTAATGGGTGGTGATCTTGATGGATATAATAGTTATGCTCAAAGAGGCAACTTGCCAACTATACAACATGTATTGACAGGTGGCTTAGCTTTGTTTCCATTTTTAAGTAGATTAAAAATGTTAAGGACTTGGGGAGGTATCATGGATATGTCTATGGATGGTTCTCCAATAATTGATAAAACTCATATTGAAGGTTTATATTTAAACTGCGGATGGTGTTATGGAGGTTTTAAATCAACTCCTGTTTCTGGTTGGACATTTGCTCATACAATTGCGCAAGATCAAGTTCATGAATTAAATTCAGAATTAAGATTAAATAGATTTTCTACAGGTCATCTTCTAGATGAAAAAGGTTTAGGAACTAAAACCTGGATTGGTTAAAAAATGTTATACATCAAATGTCCTTATTGCGGTTTAAGAGCACAAAAAGAATTTTCTTATGGAGGTGATGCAACTGTAAAAAGACCTAATATTAATGAAGAAGTATCTAGCGAGGATTGGGATAATTTTGTTTATATGAGAAAGAGTCCAAGAGGGAAACATATAGAGTTATGGCAACATATAGCTGGATGTAGACAATGGATTAAGGTGCAAAGAGACACCGCAACACATGAAATTTTCCAAACAGCAAAAGTCACAGAAGAAATAAGATGAGCCAACCATTTAGATTAAATAAAGAGGGATTAATTAATCGAAACAAAAAAATATCTTTTACTTTTAATGGTAAAAAATTATTTGGATATGAAGGTGATACAATTGCATCTGCTTTAATAGCAAATGGAATACACTTAGTAGGTAGAAGTTTTAAATATCATAGACCCAGAGGATTTTTTGGTGCAGGAGTAGAGGAGCCAAACGCAAAGCTTCAAGTAGAATTCAATGGTCATTCAGAACCCAATGTTAATGCAACAGAAATGGAACTCGTTGAAGGATTGTCAGCAACGAGCCAAAATTGTTGGCCATCAGTTAATTTTGATATTGGTGCAATTAATAATTTTTTAAAAATGTTTTTCCCTGCTGGGTTTTATTACAAAACATTTATGTGGCCTAAAAGTTTTTGGTATAAAATTTACGAACCTTTCATTAGAAAAGCTGCAGGATTAGGGGTTGCTTCGACAGAAAAAGATAAAGAAAGATATGAACATAAATTTGAGTATTGCGATTTGTTAGTTACTGGATCCGGACCCTCTGGATTAGCAAGTGCTTATGCTGCTGCAAAAAATGGAGCAAAAGTAATTTTAGCTGAGGATAAACCAAGATTTGGAGGAACGCTTTTAACTGATGATGTAAGCATCGATAATTTATCAGGAAAAGATTGGGCAGAAAAAATAATTACTGAATTAAAATCTATGCCTAATGTAACTGTAAAAAATAGATCTCAAGTTTTTGGTTACTATGATCATAATATGTTGGTTATGTTTGAGAGAGTTAGTGATCATTTAGAGAAAAAATCAAAATTCACCCCAAGACAAAGACTTTGGTATATTAGAGCCAAAGAAACAATTTTATCAACTGGTTCAATTGAAAGACCAATTGTGTTTGGCAACAATGATACTCCAGGAATATTTTTATCAGCAGCTGCTAAAGAATATATGAAAGTCTACGGAGTATTGGTTGGAAAGAAACCTTTAATATTTACAAATAACGATAGTGCATATGAAACAGCTTTAGAGTTCAAAAAAAATAATGTTGAACCAATTATACTAGATACAAGAGAAGAACATTCATCAGAATTAATTGATGAAGCTAAATCAAAGGGAATTGATATAAGATTTTCTCACGGTGTTATTGTCGCTAATGGATACAAAAAAGTTAAATCTGCAAAAATTGGCAAACTGAATAAAGATAAAAATTCTTTTGAAAAAATAGAAACTGTAGATTGTGATTGTATTTGTGTATCTGGATTTTGGACACCATCTGTACATTTAGCATCACAATCAGGAAATAAACTTAAGTATGAAGAAAAAATTGATGCATTTATTCCAGATAAGAAAAAACAACATGAGACATCAGTCGGTGCAGCAAATGGATCATTTACATTAGAAGAAAGTTTAAAACATGGTTTTGAAAATGGTTCAAATCTTTCCGCAAAAATTACAGAGACTAAAACAGAAATTACAATTCCAAATGTAAATGAAAAGAAATACGGAGCTCATGATAAATTTTGGTGTATGCCGTTACCTAAAAATGAAAATCCAAAAAGATTTGTTGACTTTCAAAATGATGTATCTGTCTCTGATATAGAAATCGCACTAAGAGAAGGTTACAGATCAATAGAGCACGTCAAAAGATATACAACTCTTGGAATGGCAACAGATCAAGGCCGTACAAGTAATTTAAATGGTCTTCAGTTGGTATCTAATATAGAAAATAAAATAGTTCCTGAAGTGGGACACACAACATTTAGACCACCTTTTACACCAATTACAATCGGGACAATAGTTGGTCGTGAAGTAGGTATGGAATATATGCCAACTAGAAAAACACCAATGCATGAATGGCATGAGAAAAATAATGCTGTTTTTGTTGATGCAGGTGCTTGGAAAAGACCTCGATATTATAAACAAGGAAATGAAACTTTATTTGAAGCTTCTAAGAGAGAAGCAAAAAATGTTAGAGAGAACGTTGGTATCTGTGATGTAACAACATTAGGAAAAATTGATATCAAAGGTCCAGATGCAGCAGAATTTTTAAATAGAGTTTATACAAATGCTTGGATGAAATTACCTGTTGGAAAAGCAAGATATGGATTAATGCTCAGAGAAGATGGAATTGTCATGGACGATGGAACAACAACAAGAATTTCAGAAAATCATTATCATATGACAACTACAACCGCACAAGCTGCAAATGTTTTATCTCACTTAGAATATTATCTTCAAATTGTTTGGCCAGAATTAAATGTAAATGTTGTCTCTACAACTGAACAATGGGCAGGAGCTGCAATTGCTGGACCTAAATCTAGAGACATGTTATCAAAATTATATCCAGACTTAGATGTCTCAAATGATGCATTGCCTTTTATGGGCTATAAAGAAGCAGAATTTTTTGGTGTTCCATCAAGAATTTTTAGAATTTCATTTTCTGGTGAGCTTGCATATGAAATTAATGTCAAATCAGATCATGGCATGTTCATGTGGGAGAAAATGATGGAAGTAGGAAAAGAATTTGGAAATCAGCCTTACGGAACTGAAGCTTTATCAACATTAAGAATTGAAATGGGACACGTTGCAGGACCAGAATTAGATGGCCGAACAATCCCATCAGATGTTTCATTAAATGGATTAGTTTCAAAGAAAAAAGATTTTATTGGCAAAAATTCTTTAGGAAGAGAAGCATTTAATGTTGAGAGCAGACAAAAAATTGTTGGACTTATTCCAATTGATAGAAAGTCTAGTATTCCTGAAGGATCTCATATCGTCCAAGATCAGAATGCAAAATTACCAAACCCTAAACTTGGCCATGTTTCTTCTTCTTGTTGGAGTGTAGAAAATAATAATCCATTTTCTCTAGCAATTATGAAAGATGGAAAAAATATGATAGGTAAAAAGTTTTTTGCGGTATCACCATTAAAAAATAAATCAATTGAAGTAGAGGTTATTTCTTCTCATTATGTTGATCCTGAAGGAAAAAGAGTTAGATCATGAAAAATGTTTCTGCACTAGAA
>CACANA010000022.1 GCA_902533775.1 uncultured Pelagibacteraceae bacterium | reverse complement strand
AAGTATTATAAATAACCTAGAAATCAAAGAAAACGAAAAGAAACTTTTAAAAGATGCGATTCTTAATGAAAATACTTTAAAAGTTTTAAAAATTAATCAAAAATTTACATTTAAATTTGACCATTTATCATCCAAAAGAATTGACAAAGTTAAAATTGAAACTGATAAAAAAAATGAAATTCTTTTTACAAAAAACACAAACACAAATAAATTTGATATCAAAAAAATCAAGAAAAATTTTAAAAAGAATTTAGTATATAAAGAAACGGTAATAACAGACAGCCTTTACAAGAGTGCAATCAACTTAGGGATAAAACCAAATATTATAATCGAGTTTGCTAGACTTTATGGCTTTCAGGTAGATTTTCAAAGAGATATATGGAAGGACGATAGTTTTCAAATTATATATGAAGAGTTTGTAAATGATGAAAATAAAATTGTGGATACTGGAGAAATTATTTTCGCTAACTTAAATTTGCAAGATAATGACTTGCAACTTTATAAACATGAGTATGAAAAAAATAAAATTGATTATTTTGATGAAAATGGCAAGAGTATAAAAAAAACTTTAATGAAAACTCCAATAAATGGTGCTCGATTGTCTTCATCTTATGGAAAAAGAAAACATCCTATTCTTGGTTATACTAAAATGCATACTGGAACAGATTTTGCAGCTCCAATGGGTACACCGATTATGGCTTCTGGTGATGGGAAAGTAACTAAGGCAGGATGGTGTGGTGGTGGTGGTAATTGTGTAAAAATAAAACATAACAGTACATATCAAACAGTTTATGCTCATATGTCTAAATTTGGAAGAGGAATAAAAAAAGGAGCGAGAGTTAAACAAGGACAAATTATCGGATATGTTGGATCAACAGGTTTGTCAACTGGACCTCATTTACATTATGAAGTGATTGAGAATGGAAAAAAAATTAATTCACAAAAACTTAAATTACCGTCTGGAAAAATATTAAAAGGTAATGAAAGAAAAATATTTGAAGTGTCAAAAATTAAGATTGATGTTTTAAAATCAAATCTAATTTCAAAATCAAATTAGATTTTATTATTTATTATTTAGATTATCTTGACTTTTAGAGTCATCTATTTCAACTTCTTTCTTAAAATCCTGCTCAATTATATTGTTATTATGACTTTCAACTTTATTAATTTCTTGCACACTTAAGATTCTTGAGAAATGATCTGCATGTTGTAAATAATTTTCTGATAATATTTTATCACCAGAAGAAAGAGCTTCTCTAGCTAGATTATTATACTTATCAACTAATTTTGCAGCATTCTGATTATTTCTTCCTGTATTTCTATGTCTAAACTCGGAATTGGAATTAAATTCTCCCTGATTTTTATGTCCGTTCAAAGATCTTTTTCTAAAACCTCTATCATTATTTGGTTTAAATCTATTTTTTCTATTATTTCGATAGTTATTCATTAAATTATCTTTGTGGATACAATTACTCTTGGAATTGATGAGTTATCTTTAATCACTTTATTTATATAATATCCATTTTCTATTAATATTTTTTGCGTAATATTGCTTTGATAATTACCTATTTCAAAAATCAATTTTCCGTTTCTTTTTAGCAATTTTTTACTTTTTATAATTATTTTTTTTATTTCCCTAAGACCATCAATTCCACCGTCAAGAGCTATGTGTGGTTCAAAAAGTCTAACACTTCCATCTAATCTTTTTAAATCAAATTTTTTGATGTATGGAGGATTAGAAATTATAAAATCATATTTATTATCATGAATTTTGTCAATATTGATGTTAATGAAATTAACTTTATTTCTTAAGTGATGTATTTTTGCATTAAATTTTGCAATATTTAAGGCTTTTTTACAAACATCAATTGCTGTAGCTTTACAATTAAGCCTCTCTTTTATCACAGAAATAATTATGCAGCCTGATCCAGTTCCTATTTCTAACAAGCTCCTCGAGGAGGTATTCTTAATATTTTTTAAAACCTCTTCAACTATTAACTCTGTTTCTGGTCTTGGTATTAGAACATCATTATTCACATAAAAATTATTTTTCCAAAACTCCTTTTTCTTTATAATATATGCAATCGGTTCTCTTTTTTCTCTTCTATATAAAAGTTTTTTAAATTTTATAAAACTATTTTTATTAATATTCTGATTTAAGTTTATCAAAATTTGTTCTCTTGATAATTTTAGCACAAATGACAATAATATTTCACTATCTAAAATATAAGAATCAATATTATTTAATTTAAGTTTATTACTTCCAAATTTAAGAGTTTTTAAATAATTCACGAATTTATTTTATTTAGTTCGTCCATCTGGGCTTGGAGACTTAAACTTTCTATCATCTCATCAAATATTTCTCCTTCCATAAATTCTTCTAATTTATGAAGTGTTAGGTTTATTCTATGATCTGTAACTCTCCCTTGAGGAAAATTATATGTTCTTATTCTTTCTGACCTATCACCTGTACCAATTTTACTTTTTCTGTCTTTTGACCTTTCTTGATCAATTTTCTGTCTCTCATAATCATAAATTCTAGATCTTAAAATTTTTAAACCTTTTTCTTTATTTCTAATTTGAGATTTTTCATCTTGTTGGCTAACAACTATTCCTGTTGGAATATGAGTAATTCTTACAGCAGAGTCAGTAGTATTAACACTTTGTCCACCAGGACCACTACTTCTAAATACATCAATTCTTAAATCTTTCTCGTCTAATTTTATATCTAAGTCCTCTGCTTCTGGTAAAACTGCAACTGTAGCAGCCGAGGTATGAACTCTACCTTGCGTCTCCGTATCAGGAACTCTTTGAACTCTATGAACTCCGCTTTCATATTTAAGAGATGAATAAATATTTTTTCCCTTTATCAAAGCAATAATTTCCTTCAATCCTCCAGCATCGCTTTTAGATATTGAGATAACCTCAATAATCCACTTTTTTTTTTGGCTAACTTTTTCATACATTTTATATAAATCTGACGCAAATAAACTTGCTTCAAGACCTCCAGTACCTGCTCTAATTTCAATTATTGCATTTTTGCTATCAGCAAGATCTTTGGGAAGTAAAAATAATTTTATTTTTTTTTCATTTTGTTGATAATTGTTTTTTAAATTTTCAAGTTCGCTACTTGCAAAGTCCTTCATTTCTAAGTCTGAGTTTTTATCATTTATAATATTTTTTAGATCTTCTATATCTTTTTCAAAACTTAAGAATTCTTTTGCTGGTTTTATAATGTCATTCAAATCTGAATACTCTTTTGAGATTTCTGCAAATTTTTTTTTTTGAATCTCACCTGCAGAAAGCTCTTTCTCAAGCTTAAGATGTCTATCAATTAAATTTTGAACTTTTTCCCGTGGAAGCATAAATATTTAATTGTTATAAATTTGAGGCTTTTTCTTCTACTAAGGTAACAATTTTATTTATCATATCTTTTGTGATTACTTTTTCTTTTTCAATTCCATTTATATACAACATATGATTATCTTTCCCACCTCCAGTAATGCCTATTTCTGTTTGTTTTGCTTCTCCTGGTCCATTCACAACACATCCTATTATAGATAAAGTTATTGGTTTTTTTATATGTGATAGTCTTTTTTCTAGTTGTTTTACAGTTTCAATTACTTGAAAAGCTTGTCTTGCACAAGATGGGCATGATATGATTTTAACTCCTCTATTTCTTAGATTTAAAGATTTTAAAATTTCATTACCAACATTTATTTCTTCAATAGGATCATCAGAAAGTGATACTCTAATAGTATCTCCAATGCCATCTAGTAATAAACGTCCAAATCCTATAGAGGATTTTATGCTACCTGGTAAATAACTTCCTGCCTCTGTAATTCCAAGGTGCAACGGGTAGTCTGTTTTTTCTGATAATAATTTATATGCGGCTATGGACAAAAATACATCTGATGATTTTACACTAATTTTAAAATTTGAAAAATCCATATCTTCAATTATTTTAATATTTCTCAAGGCACTTTCTACTAGAGCTTCGGGACAAGGTTCTTTAAATTTTTCAAGAATATCTTTTTCAAGTGATCCAGCATTAACTCCAATTCTAATTGAACAATTGTTATTTTTTGCGGCAGATATGACTTCTGCAACTCTTTTTGTATCTCCAATATTTCCTGGGTTTATCCTTAAACAATCTGCACCATTTTCAGCTGCTTCAATTGCTCTTTTGTAATGAAAATGTATATCTGCAACTATGGGAACATCTACATGTTTAATTATTGTTTTTAAAGCTTCTGTTGATTTACTATCTGGACATGAAACCCTAACTATATCTGCTCCAGCATCCGTAACTTTATTAATTTGCTCTATAGTAGATTTATGATCAGAGGTTAATGTATTTGTCATTGTTTGTACAGTAATTGGATTATCGCCACCAACTTTAATTTTTCCAACTCTAATTTCTTTTGTTTTCTTTCTATTTATTTTTCTAAATGGTCTTATTTCAGATGTCATTTGTTTAATTTAAATTCTTTATGTAAACATTTTACAGCTTTCGCAGCATTTTTGCTTTTTATTAAAACTGAAATTTTAATTTCTGAAGTAGAGATCACTTGTATATTTATATTTTGTCTTGCAAGTGCTTGAAACATTCTAAATGTAACGCCTGGTGTAGTAATCATCCCAACACCTATTATTGATACTTTTGACACATTTTTGTCAAATATTAATTTTTTAAAAACAATATTTTTATTTTTGTTTATAATTTTTTTTGTTTTATTCAAATCACTAGATTTAATTGTAAATGTAAGATCTGTTTGCTTACCATCAGCAGATATATTTTGAACTACCATATCTACGTTTATAGAATTTTGTGAAAGTGGTTTAAATATTGAAGCTGCTATACCTGGCCTATCTTTAACTCCTAATAAAGTTACTTTTGCATCATTGTCTGTGGAAGAAATTCCTGTGATAATTTTATTATTAATAATATTTTTCCTTTTAGTTATTAACGTGCCCGATCTGTTTATAAATGATGATTTTACCTCAATATTTATTCTATTTAATCTTGCATCTTGTATAGAATCTGGCTGCATTACTTTTGACCCTAATGATGCCATTTCTAACATTTCTTCGTAAGATATATTTTTAATTTTATTTGCAGAATTTAGTTTATTTGGATCGGTTGTATATACTCCTTCGACATCTGTATAAATAACACATCGATCAGCTTTAAAAAACTTCGCAAACATGATTGCACTAGAATCAGAACCTCCTCTGCCAATAGTTGTAATATTTAAATTTTTATCAACGCCTTGAAATCCAGCGATAATAGGAATTCCTCCAGACTTTAAAAATTTTAAAATTTTAATTTTATTTATATATTTAATTCTTGAATATTTATGTTTTCCCTCTGTTATTATTGGTATTTGCCAAGCCATCCAAGATCTAGAATTTATACCACTTCCTACTAGATCGCCCGCTAACAATGAACAAGAAATCTGCTCACCTGCCGAAACTAGAGTATCATATTCATTATCAGGAAAATTTTCACTGATTTGTTTTGACATACTTATCAACTTATTAGTAGTACCACTCATTGCAGATGACAAAACTATTACCCTATATTTTTTTGAGTAAGATTTAATTATTTTGGATACTTTCTTAATTCTTTGAATTGAACCGATTGAAGTACCGCCAAACTTTAATACAATAATTTTCATTGGTAGTTTTATTTACAAGCTTTATAATATTGATAAAATACATCTTATTTATAATGTCAATAAAGAATGAGCAATAATACTATAAACAAAGAAGAAGTCGAAAAATTTAACAAAATTGCTGAAGAATGGTGGAATCCTAATGGAAAATTTAAACCACTTCACAAATTTAATCCAATTAGAATAGATTATATAAAAAACAATATTATTAAAGATTTTAATATTTCATCAAATCACAAACCACTAAAAGGAATAAGTATTCTTGATATTGGATGTGGGGGCGGATTATTATCTGAACCTATGGCGAGACTTGGAGCGGAAGTTGTAGGTATAGATGCGTCCAAAAAAAATATTGATATTGCAAAACATCATTTAAAAATAAGTAATTTAAAAATTGAGTATCATGATAAGTCTCCAGAGAATTTTAACTATGGAAAAAAATTTGATGTAATTCTTAATATGGAAATAGTTGAACATGTTGAAGATATTCCTAAATTTATAAATCAAAGTACAAAATTTTTAAAAGATAATGGTTTAATGTTTATTGCTACCTTAAACCAAACGTTAAAATCTTATGTATTTGCAATATTAGGAGCTGAGTATATTTTAAGATGGCTCCCAATCGGAACACATGATTGGAATAAGTTTGTAAAACCTAAAAATCTAGAAAATATCTGTAACAAAAATTCACTTATATTAAAAAGCATAGATGGAGTTAAATTTAATCCAATTTTAAATAAGTGGAAACTTTCAAGTGATAAGTCGGTAAATTATATCACAAAATACAAAAAGGCTTAATTTTCTTTATCTTCAATCCAGGGGATAGTTGATGTTTTTATACCCTCTTCTTCTAATTCTTTTACATCATCAATTGATGCTTTACCGTAAATATTTTTTTTATTCTTATTTTTATTATAATGAATGGATCTTGCCTCATATGCAAAATTTTCTCCAACGTATTGAAAGTTGTCTTTAATAAATTTCTGATATTCTTTTATCTTTTTCTTAAAATTTTTATTATTTTTTGATGTATTATCTTGTTTAAAGTTGGCATTTGCCAAATTCGGTTTCATTAAAGATTTTTCAATTTTTTGAGAATTACAATTTTGACAATTAAGAAGTTTGAGTTTTTTTAATTTATCAAACTCTTTCGAAGTAGCAAACCAACTTTCAAACTCAACATCACAACTTTTACATATTAAAAGATATTTAATCATTTTATTTAATTAATTGTAATTTATGAGATTTCAATAGTTACGATCTATAATCTGAATTAATTTCAATATATTCCTTAGAAAGATCCATTGTATATGCTGTAAAATTCTTACTACCAATCGATAGATCAACGGTTATTTCTATATTTTCATTTTTCATATAATCACTTAAAATATCTTCATTATAATTTTTATCTAATTTTCCATTATTTAGAATAATATTAGACCCCATAGATATTGATAATTTTTCATTTTTAATAATTGCTCCACTCTTACCAATTGCCATAGCAATTCTTCCCCAATTTGGATCTTCTCCAAAAATTGCTGTTTTAACTAATGGAGAGTTTGCTATAGAAAAACAGATATTTTTCGCATCTTTGTCTGTTTTGCTATTAAGGCATTTTATAGTAACAAATTTAGTTGCTCCTTCTCCATCACTTGCGACTCTTTTTGCAAGATTTAACATTACCTGATGCACACTATCAATAAATTGTTTTAATTTAGGATCCTTAAAACTTTTTATTTCTTTATTATTGGCTTTTCCTGTTGAAAAAATAGATACCATATCATTTGTGCTAGTATCTCCGTCACAGGTTATAGCATTAAATGTAGTTTTAATATTTAAATTAAGTATTTGTTTTAAAATTGAAGTTGAAATATTTGCATCAGTAAAAATAAATCCTAAAGTTGTTGCCATATTCGGGAAAATCATCCCAGACCCTTTAGCAATGCCATATATTTTTACTTCCGAACCTCCTATTTTGCATTCAGCCATAGATAGTTTTGGCTTAGTATCAGTTGTCATTATTCCAAGAGCTGCCTTGACCCATATAAGTTTATTTTGTGTATATTTTATTTTTTCAATTAACTCTTTTGTATTGTTTAATATTTTATTTTCAGGAAATTTTTCTCCAATAGTTCCGGTACAAGCAAATAATATTTGGTTGGATTTAATTTCTTTTGGTTTGTCTTCATCAGAAATTTGTTTTGAGGTTAATAATTTTGATAAATTTGAAGAAATTTTTTTAAGAGAATTATATCCATCTTTGCCTGTCAAAGCATTTGCATTTCTTGTATTAATTAAAATACCAAAAATTTTTTTGTCTTTTATTTTTTTGTTCCATTTTATATTTTCAGAGACTAATTTAGATTGCGTATAAACACTTGCGTAATTTGCACCTTCTCTAAAATAAAATAGAACTAAATCGTCTCTTTTTTTATCATAAAGACCACAGCAAATAGTTGAGATAGATAATCCATCAATATGTTCTAGATCTTGATAATGACCTATTTTAGAGTCTCTGTATTTCTTATCAAAAAAGTTGTTTATCCCAAAATCCATGCTATTTAATTTTTTAAATTAATTACTATATAATTTATTATTATTTATACACCAAAAAATATGCTTAATCCTCTAAACATAATTGGCAAATTTATAAAAAGTGGAAATCAAAAAGAATTAGATAGAATTCAAAAAATTGTTAATGAAATTAACAAGCTTGAAGATGTAGTAGTTAAATTTGAGGATGAGGATTTTCCTCTAAAAACAAGTGAATTTATATCTAGATTGAAAGAAGGGGAAAATTTAAGAGATATTTTGCCCGAGGCATTCGCACTGGTAAGAGAGGCATCAAAAAGAATAAATCGTGAGAGACATTTCGATGTTCAACTAATTGGTGGAATAGCTTTACATGAAAATAAAATTGCAGAAATGAAAACAGGTGAAGGCAAAACACTAACAATTGTTCTTGCAGCATATCTTAATGCATTAGAAAAAAAAGGTGTGCATATAGTTACGGTCAATGATTACTTAGCAAAAAGAGATAGTATAAATATGGGCAAAATTTATGATTTTTTGGGATTAAGTTGTGGATACATAAACTCAGATCAATCAGATGAAGAACGTATAGAAAATTATAATAAAGATATAACTTATGCCACTAACAGTGAATTAGGTTTTGATTTTTTAAGAGACAATATGAAGTATTCTAAAAAAGAAATGGTTCTCAGAGGACATAACTTTGCTATAGTTGATGAAATAGACTCATGTTTAATTGACGAAGCAAGGACACCTTTAGTAATTTCAGGAGCCGCAGAAGATAAAACTATGCAGTATATTGTAGTAGATAAACTAATTAAAACTTTAAAAAAAACCGATTTTGATTTGGATGAAAAAGAAAAAAATATTCTTTTAACTAACGAAGGAATAGACAATGTAGAAAAAATATTTTCAAATGCTGGGATTTTAAAAAATAATAACTTTTATGATCCAGAAAATTTACATCTAGTTCATCATGTAAACCAAGCGTTAAGAGCAAATTACTTATTTGAAAATGGAAGAGATTATATAGTTAAAGAAAATGAAATTATAATAATTGATGAACAGACAGGTAGACAACTTCCTGGAAGAAGATTTGGTGATGGACTTCATCAAAGTCTGGAGGCAAAAGAAAAATTAGATGTAAAAGCAGAAAATCAAACACTGGCTTCAATAACCTATCAAAATTTTTTTAAATTGTATGATAAATTGGCAGGTTGTACAGGAACAGCTCAAACAGAGTCTGCAGAATTTTTTGAAATTTATAACTTGCCGGTTTTGCAGATACCTACTAATAAAGATATGATAAGAAATGATCTTAACGACCAAATCTTTAGAACAAGTTTAGAAAAAGATAAGGCTATCATACAAAAAATAAAAGAATGTAATGAAATCGGACAACCACTATTGGTTTTTACATCTAGCATAAATAAATCTGAGCATTACGCTAATTTGTTAGAAAAAGAAAAAATAAAACATATTGTTTTAAATGCTAAAAATCATGAGAAAGAAGCTGAAATTATTGCAAACGCTGGCAAAATACATTCTGTAATTATTACAACAAGTATATCAGGAAGAGGTGTTGATATTAAATTGGGTGGACAAAATCAATCTGAAAAAGATGAAGTGAAAAAAAGGGGAGGTTTATTTGTCATTGGAACCGAAAGAATGGAAAGTAGGAGAGTTGATAATCAAGCAAGAGGAAGATCAGGAAGACAAGGAGATGAAGGCAGTTCAATATTTTTTGTAAGTTTAGAAGATGATTTGATGAGGTTATTTGGCTCAGAAACCATGAATTCAATGCTAGAAAAACTTGGTCTTAAAGATGGTGAAAGTATTGATCATCCTTGGATAAATAAAGCAATTGAAAGAGCACAACAAAAAGTTGAAGCAAGAAACTTTGACATAAGAAAAACGCTTATTAAATTTGATAATGTTCTTAATGACCAAAGACATGTAATTTTTGAACAACGAAAAAATGTAATTGATGGTAAAGAAAAGGAGAATTATGCAGATATTTTTCTTGAAGAGGTTTTAGAAAAATTAAAAAGACAAAAAATAATATATGAAAAGTCACCAAATTCTAAAGAATTTCCAAGCGCTATAAAGCAGACTTTAGGTAAATCAATAACCGATGATGAATTGGGTGAAATTATTAATTCAGATCTAAAAACGATGGAAAAAAAAATAAAGGATAAATTTATAAGCAAAAGAGATGAAAGAAATAATTTATTAGGCGTTGAACAAGGAAAAGAAATTGAAAAAAGAATATTGGTACAAATTATAGATCAAAATTGGAAATCACATATTCAATACCTAGAGCAATTAAGACAAGTAATTGGTTTAAGATCTTATGGACAAAGAGATCCTTTAGTGGAGTACAAAAAAGAAGCTTTTCTATTATTTGAAAATTTACTGGGAAAATTAAAAACTGATCTTGTAACAATGCTTTTAAATTTAAAAATAATACAAAAAGAGGAGGAAGATAATTCTCAAAACAAAGTGAAAGAAAACTTAAAATCTATTGCAAAAAGTAAAATTGGAAGAAATGAACCTTGCCCTTGTGGATCTGGGAAAAAATATAAACACTGCTGCGGTGCCTTATAAATTAAAGAATCACTGTTAATAAAATTAATAATAGAAAAATTGATGTAATTGAAATAAATAATTTTTTATACAATTTAATATTTGAAATCAAATTTTGTAGGAGATTATGTTTAATAGTAAGTTTATCTTTATGCGCTGCATTAGTACTGAAACCTTTATTCCTTCCGATTTCTAAAAACTTATTCTTTCTTTGATTTAATATTTCTTCCTCATTTAATGTAAGAAATTTACTTAAGTTTCTATCAATAGCATTACGGACATTATCTAAAATATGATCTTTATCTCGATGTGCACCCCCTAAAGGTTCGGGTATTATCTCATCAATTATTTCTAGTTTTAAAAGATCTTTAGCTGACAGCTTCATTGCTTTTGCAGCTTCTAAAGTCTTTGTTGGATCTCGCCAAAGTATAGTTGCGCATCCTTCTGGGGATATTACTGAATATATTGCATTCTCTAGCATCAATACTTTACTTGAGGAAGCTAGTGCAATAGCACCACCTGAACCCCCTTCACCTATAATAATAGATAGAGTGGGAACAGTGAGTTGCATAGAACATTCAATTGACTTTGCAATTGCTTCGGCTTGTCCTCTTTCTTCAGCTCCAACTCCTGGGTAAGCTCCTGGGGTATCAACAAAATTAATAATTGGTATTTTAAATTTATTAGCCAGATTCATTAATCTAATTGTTTTTCTGTAGCCTTCTGGTCTCATCATCCCAAAATTTCTCTCAATCCTTGAGTCTAAATTTTCACCTTTTTCCTGTCCTATTACTAAAACTGACTTAGAATTAAACTTACCAAAACCACATATTACAGATTTATCCTCTCCATAAAATCTATCTCCTGAAAGTGAAATAAATTCATCAAATAAATTATCTATAAAAAATTTAGATTTAGGTCTATCCTCATGTCTTGCAACCAATGTTGTCTGCCATGCATCAAGATTTGAATATACATCTTTGAGTTTTTTATCTATCTCATTTTGCAAATCTGTTATTTTACTAGTGTCTACCTCTGAGAGACCATCTTGATTGTATGGATCTTTTAATTTATCTAATTCTATTTCTAAATTTTTTATATCAGTCTCAAAATTTAAATAATTTTTCATTGATTTATTATATATTATTTTTAGGCGATAAAATGATCAAATTATAAGAATTATATTTTTTCTAAGATAAAAAATAACATTTTTTAAAATAAATTAATGACATAATTTGCCGATTATCATATACAACGATCTCTAAATTTATAAATAATTATGAGTGATTCATTTGTTAAAATTAATACTTTATCTGTTACTAAGAATTTAGCTGATTTTGTAAAAAATGAACTTCTTACAGGATTAGATATTAAAGAAAAAGATTTCTGGGATGGATTTGATAAAAGTATTAATGAACTTGCACCAATCAATAGAAAATTATTAGAAACCCGTGAAACTCTTCAATCTGAAATTGATTTGTGGTTAAAAAAAAATAGAAATGGAGAGTTTAATCATCAAGAGTATAAGAATTTTTTGAGAGAAATTGGATATTTAATAGATGAGGGAAGTGATTTCATAATAGATACAAAAAATCTTGATAGTGAAATTTCTAGTATTGCAGGACCTCAGCTTGTAGTTCCTATAATGAATTCTAGATATACTTTAAATGCTGCTAATGCAAGATGGGTAAGTCTTTATGATAGTTTATATGGAACAGATATAATTGAGTCTGAAGAAACAGGTAGTCAAAAATATGACCCTCTTAGAGGACAGGAGGTAATTAAATATGCTCGTAATTTTCTAAATGATCACTTCTCTATAAATAAAATTCATTGGAAAGATGTAAGTGGATTTAGAATAGAGGGCAGTAACTTAAAAATATTAAAAGAAAATAAAGAGTTTGAGCTAACAGATAAAAATAAATTTATCGGATATAGAGGAGAACCTGATAATCCAACAACCATAATTTTAGAAAACAATAATTTAAAAATTGAGATAATAATTAACCCTAAAGCTTTTAGCGCTGTTCAAGATGCTGCTGGAATAAGTGACATAATTATAGAGTCTGCGATATCAACAATATGTGATAACGAAGATAGTGTTGCAGCAGTAGACTCCGAAGATAAAATTTTATGTTACAGAAATTGGCTTGGTTTGATGAAAGGAACTCTAAAATCTGTCTTCGAAAAAGATGGGAAAACTTTTGAAAGAAAACTCAATCCAGATAGAAGTTATATTTCAAAAGATAATAAAAAAGAAAAGTTACATGGTAGAAGCTTACTATTAATTAGGAATGTTGGTCATCTCATGACCAATTCAGCAATTATTTTAGAAGACGGTTCTGAAATCCCTGAGGGCATTATGGATGCATTTATTACAACTGCAGCAGCAATTCATGATTTAAAAAGAAAAGGTAATTCAAGAACAGGTTCTATATATATTGTAAAACCAAAAATGCACGGCCCAGAAGAGACTGCTTTCACAGATAAAATATTTACTAAAGTTGAAGAAGTTTTAAAACTTGAAAAAAATACAATTAAATGCGGTATTATGGATGAAGAAAGAAGAACATCTGTAAATTTAAAAGAATGTATTAGAACATTAAAAAGTAGAGTTTTTTTCATTAATACGGGTTTTTTAGACAGAACTGGAGATGAAATGCATACATCAATGGAAGCAGGTCCAATGATAAAAAAAGGTGAAATGAGAAAGTCAAAATGGATAGCTGCTTATGAAGATAACAATGTTGATGTTGGTTTAAAATGTGGATTTTCAGGTGTTGCACAAATAGGTAAAGGTATGTGGGCTATGCCAGATAAAATGAAAGACATGATAGATCAAAAAATATCACATCTTGAAGCTGGTGCAAATTGCGCTTGGGTACCATCTCCTACAGCAGCCTCTTTGCATGCAATGCATTACCATAAGTTAAACATTTTTGAAAAGCACAAAAAATTAAAAGATAATAATATAAAGTATATTGATAGCTTATTAACAATTCCAATAGCTGACAGGCCTAATTGGAGTAAAGAAGAGATAAATAAAGAGTTATGTAACTCAGCTCAAACAATATTAGGATATGTTGTTAGATGGGTTGACCAAGGAATAGGATGCTCTAAAGTTCCAGATATAAATAATGTTGGGTTAATGGAGGATAGAGCAACACTTAGAATATCTTCACAACATATAGCCAACTGGCTACATCATGGTATTTGCTCAAATAGACAAGTTTTAGAAATTTTAAAAAAAATGGCAAAGATAGTTGATAAACAAAATCAAGGAGATCCAGAATATCAAAACATGTCTCCAAATTACGACAAGTCAATCTCTTTTAAAGCAGCTTGTGAATTGATTTTCCATGGCAAATCACAACCATCAGGCTATACAGAACCTTTATTACATTTAAATAGATTAATTAAAAAAAGTTAATTACTAATTTATAAATCTTTTCTATTTTTAAAAGCAGATATAAGCGTTCCGTCATCTGATGTTTCGATTTCTCCACCAACTGGCAAACCTTGGGCTAATTTCGATATTTTTACATTTATATTTTTTAAGCTGTCCTGAATATAAAAAGCGGTAGTTTGTCCTTCAACGGTAGCACTAGTTGCTAAAATTACTTCATCAATATTATCATTTTTTATTCTTTCTATCAGAGAATTAATAAGCAAATTTTCTCTATTATTTCCGTTAGCGCTATCAGAGATCGTGCCTCCTAAAATATGATAGTAGCCTTGATAAATAGATGAGCTTTCTATTGCCCATTGATCCGAAATATTTTCAACAACACATATTTTGCTAAATTTTTTATTTTTGTCTTCGCAATTATTGCAGGGATTATTATTAGATTTCAATGTTCCACAAATATTACAACGTTCAATATTTTTAAACACATCACTCAGATTATTAGCCAAAGGTTTTAATATTTCTTGGCGATTATTAATCATTTTTAAAATTATTCTTTTTGCAGACTTTGGTCCAAGACCTGGTAATTTAGATATTAGTTTAATTAAATTGTTTATTTCAGGAAGATTTTGCATTTAATTATAAAGGCCATTTAAATCCTGGCACACCTAATCCTCCAGTCGCTTTAGATATTTCTTCGGAAGTTTTTGATTTTAATTTATTTTTAGCATCATTATGTGCGGCAGTGATTAAATCCTG
>CACANA010000021.1 GCA_902533775.1 uncultured Pelagibacteraceae bacterium | reverse complement strand
TTCAGCACCATCAGGCCTTACACTTGGAGGGGGTTTTGAAGTTTTAGTTCAAAGTAACTTTGTTGCTTCACATACAAATATTGTTGTTGGATTAGTTGAAACATTGGTTGGTTTAGTTCCAGCCGGAGGAGGATGTAAAGAAATGTTATGGAGATGGTCTCAAACAGAAGAGGCAAAAAATGATCCAGATTTTGCGCCTTTAAAAGTTTTTGATATCATTGGTTATGCAAAAACTGCAACTTCTCCAGTCGAAGCTGAACCTCTAAAGTACTTAATCCCTGAAAATAAAAAAATTATGAGCAGAAATAGTCTATTAAATGAAGCAAGAAAAATTTTGGATCAAAATAAAGAATTTACTCCTCCTAAAGAATGCACATTTAATTTATCTGGTAAATCTTTAAAAGACAAAATGGTTGGCATGTTAGAAAAACTGTATAATGATAAAATTATATTAGATCATGGAATGATGGTTGGAACAGAGCTAGCAAATATTTTAAGTGGTGGTGATACAACTATAGATAAAACTCTTACAGAAGATCAGTTATTTAAATTAGAGTTAGATGCCTTCATGAAATTAATTGAGACAAGTAAAACCCAAGATAGAATTAAACACACATTATCCACTGGAAAACCACTAATTAACTAATAACTTTATATTTTTAATATAATCAGGTTTTAATACATAAGTTGATTTATTTCCTACTTTAATTTTTTTTAAAGAGTCTATCCCAGCAATTACCCTTCCAATTGGAGTATATTCACCTTGATATATTGGAATATCAATTAAAGTGATAAAAAATTCACTATCTTCTGTATCGAACTTTTCTTTTCTAGCAAAAGCCACAGAGCCAGCATTAAATAAAAAATTACTACTAAGCTCAGATTTAATTGTTCCTAAACCAGACTTACCAGTTCCGACTTTAGAATAATTTAGATTAGATACATTTCCATATTCAATATCTCCAGCTTGTATTAAAGTATTTTCTATTACTCGATAAAAAGTTGAACCATTATAGGAACCTCTATTTATTAACTTTTTAAATCGATTTACAGCTTTTGGTGAAATGTTTGGATCTAACTCTATTAGAACTTTACCACATTCAACTTCCATAATTGCAATATTTTGTTTATCTTTAAATTTAAAGTTATTTAAATCAATTTTTTTTACAAAAAGACATTTATTATTTAATAGATAAAATGAGCCTAAAGTTAAAATAATAAGCAAAATTAGAAAAATAAATAATATTTTTTCAGATAGCGATGGTTTAATTTTTTTTATCATTCAAAAAATAAACTTTTCATCTATTTCTTTAAGACCTTTAATTAGGAAATTTTTCTTCTTAGTTAAAATATTATCTTTTTTGATTAATAAATCTATTTCTTTAAAGTTTGTTTTTAATAATGAATAAATTTCAGCCATATCTTCCTCAGCTGTGCTCATTGAATATTCTGTTAAAAAGCCTTTCGTAATTTCTAAATCTAAACCTAATAAATCAGTGCATGTAGAACATGATGCGTAAGAAAAATCTTTATTATTAAGTTCACTCCATTTATTTTTTTTAAAAAGCTCAGGAAAACTGTTATCAATCATATGAAATATTTCATGATGGATCATTCTTTCGAAATAGTTTTGGTTAAATGTTAAGTCTAAGATCAAAGTCCTGAATTTATTATCTGGTATACCTCCTGTATTAATGCCTGAAATTTCTAAGTTTTTGCATAGAACTACAAATTTCAAATTTATTTTCCTTAAGAAATTTGAGTTATAATCCCTCAGATTATTTTGAATTGTATTAAATACACGATCCAAATCATTATTATTTATGCCGTTACATTTAATATTATTTGTATCACCTATTACAAAACCTCTTTTCGATACCAAATATTTAATGCCATTTAAATTATCAACCTTATGAACTTCTAAATTAGGAATTTTAATCAAATTATATATTGCATCTGCATTTACATAAGAAAAATTAAAAAATAATAGAAATATTAATATAATGTATCTCATTTTAATAATTTTGATGATATTAGATATAATATGAATGTGATAGGATTTATTTAATGAAAAAAAGAAAAAGAAAAAAAAATATTAATAGAGATCATGAGTCAGTGCCTAAGATGTTTGCAAAAAAATACATATATTTCTATTATCCCTTTTTCTGGATCATTCTAATAATATTCTTATTACTAAAATGACAAAGTCTAAAAAACCTATTCAGCCTGTTAGTGGCACAGAAGTGCCAAGATATGCGGGCCCTTCTACATTTGCAAGATTACCTGAGCTAAGAGATGTAGAAAGTTGTGATGTTGCTATTGTCGGAGTTCCATTTGACTCAGGTACAAGTTATAGACCAGGTGCAAGATTTGGCCCACAAAGTATTAGACAAGCATCTAGACATTTAAGGACTAATTATCATCCTAATTATGATGTAGAACCATTCAAAGTACAACAAGTTGCAGATGCAGGCGACATTACTTGCAATCCATTTAATATCGATGAAGCCATCAAACAAATTGAAGTAGGAGCAACCAATTTATTAAATAAAGTTGGAGGAATAATAAGCCTTGGAGGAGATCACACAATTGCTGTACCTTTACTTAGAGCGGCCAATAAAAAGAATAATGGACCCGTATCACTTGTTCATTTTGATGCTCATTTAGATACCTGGGATACCTACTTTGGAGCACCATATACGCATGGCACTCCATTTAGAAGAGCTCGTGAGGAAAATTTATTTTTAGATGACGCCTCTATGCATGTAGGAATAAGAGGTCCACTTTATAGCAAAGATGATATAAAAAATGATGAAAGCTTTGGATTTAAAATTATTCATTGTGATGAATTTCAAACAGAAGGAATTGATAAAATCGTTGAAAGAATAAAAAATAGAGTAGGTGATAATGCATTATATTTGTCCATTGATATTGATGTATTAGATCCAGCATTTGCACCAGGCACAGGAACACCTGAAATTGCAGGAATGACTACAAGAGAAATGGTAAACGTCCTCAGGGGTTTATCAGGCCTAAATTTGATTTCTGCAGATGTAGTTGAAGTTGCGCCTGCTTATGACCATGCAGAAGTAACCTCTCTAGCTGCAGCAACAATTGTTTATGAATTAACAAATTTATTTGCAAAATCATGAAGAAAGGATAATTTGCGCGCATGATTGAAAAGAGAAATTTTTATATTAATGGTTCATGGGTTCCCCCAAAAAACCCAAAAGATATTGAGGTCATAAATCCAGCAACAGAAAAAAATTGTGCAGTAATATCTTTAGGCAGTAAGGAGGATATCAATCATGCAGTTTTAGCAGCTAAAGAAGCTTTTAAAACCTGGGGATTTACCTCTAAAGAAGAAAGATTGTCATTATTAGAAGTTTTTTATTCATTATATAAAAAAAGATGGAATGATATTACAGATGCAATTATTCAAGAGATGGGAGCACCAAAAGACTTTGCGTCAAAACTACAAACAGGAACTGGAGCTAGTCATACAAAATCATTTATTCGTTATCTTAAAGAATTTGAATTCGAAAAACCTTTGGGAGATCATGCAAAAAATCAAAGAATAATATACGAGCCTAAAGGTGTGTGTGCATTAATAACACCGTGGAACTGGCCAATAAATCAAGTTACTTTAAAAGTTATTCCTGCATTGGCCTGTGGTTGTACTATGATTTTAAAACCTTCGGAACTAGCACCTTTATCGGCAATGATCATAGCTGAGTTAATAGATGAAGCAAAATTTCCAAAAGGTGTTTTTAATTTAGTAAATGGAGATGGGAAAATAACTGGAGATGCATTAACAAGTCATCCAGATGTAAATATGATTTCATTCACTGGCTCTACAAGAGCAGGGGCTTTAATTTCTCAAAATGCTGCAAAGGACTTTAAAAGAGTAAGTTTGGAACTAGGAGGAAAAGGTGCAAATATTATATTTGAAGATGCTGATGCTGAAGCAATTGAAAGAGGTGCATTTAGATGTTTTAGAAATTCAGGACAATCATGTAATGCTCCTACAAGAATGCTTGTTGAAAAATCAATATATAATGAGGCGATAGAAAGATTGAGAAAATACGCAAATGAATTTAAAGTAGATGATCCAAATAAAAATGGAGAGCATATTGGTCCTGTAATTTCTGAAACTCAATTCAATAAAATTCAAGGTTTAATTCAAAAAGGAATAGATGAGGGAGCAAAATTAGTTGCAGGTGGAATTGGAAAACCAAACGGATTAAACGATGGTTATTATGTAAAACCGACAGTTTTTGCAGATGTAAAAAACGAAATGGAAATTGCAAGAACAGAAATATTTGGTCCTGTTTTATCTGTTATTCCATTTGAAACTGAAGAAGAGGCAATTAAAATTGCAAATGATACTGATTATGGATTAACAAACTATATTCAAACTCAAGATAAGGAAAAAGTACAAAGAGTTGCCAGAAAACTTAGATCTGGAATGGTTGATGTAAATGGTGCTGGTATTGCAGTTGATGCGCCTTTTGGAGGTTTCAAACATTCTGGAATCGGAAGGGAAGCAGGGAAAGAGGGATTACTTGAATTTCTAGAAGTTAAATCTGTAGGTGGTTGGAATTAATTTATAGATTTATCTTTTACACCTTTTAAAAAGTCTAGACATTTCTTTAATTCACTAAGTTCTATATATTCATCAATTTTATGAGCCTGTTCAATCGAACCGGGCCCACAAACTACAGTGCTAATACCAACTTCTTGAAAGAGTCCAGCCTCTGTTCCAAATGAAACAGCTTCTCTTGAATTGTCACCAGTTATACTAGAAACAAATTCACAAGCCTCGGAATCGTTCAATCTATTAAATCCAACTACTTCGCCTATAATTTCTTTTTTAATATAAGCATCTGAAAAAACTTTCTTCATTTCTGGCAATAATTCTTTATCAACATAATTGTCTATTATTTGATTTACAAAATCTCCGTCTTCTCTGATCACTGGTCTAGTTTCCCATTCAACTTTACATTTATCAGCAATAACATTATGAGCTATACCACCTGAAACTCCACCAACTGATAATGTAGAATATGGTGGATTAAATATACAATCTTTAGGAGCTCTATCTTTTAGTTTTGATCTAATTTCTAGTAATTTATTTATATACCTCGATGCATATTCAACTGCATTGACACCTTGGCCAGGTTTAGAACTATGACCAGCTAAACCACCAAAGTGAACTGTATATTCATTCATACCTTTATGGGCATCAATGATTTTCATATTGGTTGGTTCACCAATAATACAAATTCCATCTTTAATATCTCTTTTTTTTAATTCTTTTATTAATAATGGTGCGCCGATGCATGCAGTTTCTTCATCGAATGTAAATGAAAAGTGAATGTCTCTATCTAAATTATTTTCTTTAAATACAGGAGCATATGCTAGAGCACATGCAATAAAACCTTTCATATCACAAGAACCTCTTCCAAATAATTTCTCATTTTTAATAGTTGCAACAAATGGATCAGTAGACCAGCCTTTTGAAACGGGGACTACATCTGTATGGCCTGAAAGAATAATAGGTTTTTTACTATTTCCGTTTTTAGATTTTAAAGAAGCAAAAAGATTAACTCTTTTTTTATCACCATCAAAAATTCTAAATGAGGTAGCTCCTAAATTTTTTAAAATATCGTCACAATAATTAATGAGACTATTATTATCGTTTCCAGAAATAGTTTTGAAAGCAATCAAATCTGTCAATATTCTTATTGAATCTTTATAAATTTTATCCGGATTATTTTCTGTACTCATTTACAAATCATTATATATTAAATTTATGAAAGAACAAATTACGTATGAAGACTTTGATAAAGTCGATATTAGATTGGGAACAATTATTTCTGTAAAAAAAAATGAAAAAGCAAGAAAACCTTCATTAGTTGTAGAAGTTGATTTTGGAGAAAAGATAGGGATAAAACAATCTTCAGCTCAAATTACTCATTATTACAATGAAGAGAATCTTAAAGGAAAACAAGTAATTGGTGTTTGTAATTTTGCAGAAAAAAATATTGCAGGAGTTGTATCACAAGTATTAATTCTCGGAGCTATAGATGCAGAAGGTAGAGTAACTTTAGTTCATCCATCTCAAGAAGCAGAGAATGGATTGCCAATTGCTTAAATGCATCCAGAACTACTATCATTAAGTTTATTTTTTTTTGTTACCAGTTGCTCACCTGGCCCAAATAATATTGTTGCATCTCATTCAGGTTTTAATCATGGAGTAAAAAAAACGATACCTCTAATGTTGGGTGTTATATTTGGTTTTACCTCAATGCTATCTTTAGTCAATTTTGGGCTTATTAATGTTTTTAAATTATATCCAATAATTCAAAAGATATTAGTTTTTACAGGGTCTGCATTTTTAGTTTATTTGGCTTACAGAATTTCATTTTCTAAATCATCAAATCAAAAAGAAAAACTAGAACCTGTTAAATTTATAGAAACATTTCTTTTTCAATTCTTAAATCCTAAAGGAGTAATCGTTGCTATTATTGCAGTATCAACTTATATCGAATCTGGAGATAACTTTTTTACTTATTCTTTCTGGCTCCTAACTTCTGCCTTTTTCTTTGCTATATTTAGTATCTTATTTTGGACTTTAATTGGTAAATTTATGAGAAAATTCGCGACAAATGAGAAATTTATTAAATGGTTCAATTATGTTATGTCAGCGCTTTTATTAGGCTGCATTGCTACATTTTATTATTAAACATGAAACCAGGAATCAAAAATTCGTTCAATTCGTTAACTAAAATTTCAGTTAATGGCAAAAGTTATAATTTTTACTCACTGAAAGAGGCTGAGAAAAATGGTTTAGCAGGCATATCAAAGCTTCCAAAATCATTGAAGGTCTTACTTGAGAATTTGTTAAGATTTGAAGACGATATAACGGTTAATAAAAATCAAATTGAAGCTATTAAAGATTGGTTAAAATCTAAAAGTTCTAATACAGAAATTGCTTATAGGCCTGCGAGAGTTTTACTTCAAGATTATACTGGAATTCCTGCGGTTGCAGATTTAGCTGCAATGAGAGAGGCTGTAAAAGAAAAAAATAAAGATCCAAGCACTATCAATCCATTATCATCAGTTGATTTGGTAATTGATCACTCTGTACAAGTAGATAAATTTGCAAATAAAAATTCATTAAAAGAAAATGTTGATATTGAATTTAACCGGAATGCTGAAAGATATTCATTTCTTAAATGGGGGCAACAAGCATTCAATAATTTTAGAATAGTTCCACCAGGAACTGGAATATGTCATCAAGTAAATCTGGAATACCTTTCAAAAGTTGTTTGGAATGAAAAATATAAAGATGAAGAATATATATTTCCAGATACTTTAGTTGGAACAGATAGTCATACAACTATGGTAAACGGTCTATCGGTTTTGGGCTGGGGTGTAGGTGGAATTGAAGCTGAAGCTGGAATGTTAGGTCAACCTATTTCGATGTTAATACCTGAAGTTATTGGGTTTGAAATGAAATCAAAAATGCCTGAAGGTACAACAGCAACTGATCTTGTTTTAACAGTAGTTAAAATGTTGAGAGACAAAGGAGTTGTGGGAAAGTTTGTCGAATTCTATGGTGAAGGACTAAAAAATCTGACTTTAGCAGATAGAGCTACTATAGCAAATATGGCACCTGAGTATGGTGCTACTTGTGGTTTTTTCCCAATAGATGACGAGACTTTAAAATATTTAAAATTCTCAGGAAGAGATGATCAAAATGTTGAAATTGTAAAAGAGTATGCTCGAGAACAAGGACTTTGGGCAAGTTTAGATGTAGAATTTACAGACACTCTATCTTTAGATATGTCAACTATAGTGCCGACTATTTCAGGACCAAAACGTCCCCAAGATAAAGTTTTACTAACTAATGCATCATCAAATTTTAAAAAAGTGTTTTCAGAAGTTACTAAAAAAGAAGAACCAAATATTTATAATGTTGAAAAAGAAGAATTTAAAATAACTGATGGTGATATTTTAATTGCTGCAATCACTTCTTGCACTAATACTTCTAATCCAAGTGTGCTAATTGGAGCAGGTTTACTTGCAAAAAATGCAATTGAAAAAGGTTTAATGACTAAGCCCTGGGTGAAAACATCTTTAGCACCTGGATCTCAAGTAGTTACAGATTATCTAGAAAAAGCTGGGCTAAATATTTATTTAGATAAGTTAGGATTTAATTTAGTTGGTTATGGATGCACTACTTGTATTGGTAATTCAGGTCCATTAGCTGATAACATATCAGATTCCATTAAAAATTATAATATTTACGCTGTTTCAGTTTTGTCTGGAAACAGAAACTTTGAAGGAAGGATTTCACCTCTAATAAAAGCAAACTATTTAGCGTCTCCGCCATTAGTTGTTGCTTATGCAATAGCAGGAACTATGAGATTTGATTTGTATAAGGATCCATTAGGTAAAGATAAAGATGGTAAAGATGTTTTTTTAAAAGATATATGGCCATCTAACAAAGAAATAGAAGAAACATTGAGAAATTCGTTAAATGCAGAAATGTTTATAAAAAGATACTCAAATGTCTCTCAAGGACCAGAACAATGGCAAAAAATTAAAACCGAAGAAACTAATATTTATAATTGGGAAGATAATTCAACATATGTAAAAAAACCTCCATTTTTTGATAATCTTCCTGATAAACCTGAAGGATTTAAAGAAATTAAGGATGCAAGACCACTATTAATATTGGGTGATAGTATTACCACTGATCATATTTCACCTGCTGGCTCTATACAAAAAGATAGTCCAACTGGAGAATATTTTATGAAACATCAAATACTTCCAAAAGACTATAATTCCTATGGAGCAAGAAGAGGTAATCATGAGGTTATGATGAGAGGAACTTTTGCAAATATAAGAATTAGAAATGAAATGGCACCTGGTACTGAGGGTGGTTTTACAAAGTTGTACCCTGAGGAAAAAGTAATTCCAGTATATGATGCGGTTGTTGAATATAAAAAAAGAGGTACTGATTTAGTTGTCATTGGTGGTAAAGAGTATGGAACTGGTTCTTCTAGAGATTGGGCAGCCAAAGGAACTAAACTTTTAGGTGTAAAAGCTGTTTTTGCAGAAAGTTTTGAGAGAATTCATAGATCAAATCTTATAGGAATGGGTATACTACCATTACAGTTTAAAGATGGAATAAATAGAACTAATCTAAAATTAGATGGCTCAGAACTATTTTCTATTATTGACTTAGAAAAAGGTATAGATCCTAGAGATGAAGTTGAAGTTGAAATCAAATATGTCTCTGGAGATATAAAGAGAATTAAAATGTTAAGTAGAATAGATACTAAGAACGAATTAGAGTATTACAAAAATGGTGGAATTTTACAATATGTACTTAGGAACATGATTTAATGGATGAAGATATTGAAATAATAAATACCCAAACACGTAATGAAAAAATTAAAAACTTTTTCATAAATAATAAAAATTCTTTAATTTCGATATTAGCAATAATTATCTTGGCTTTAATTGGCTACTTTTCTTTTGAAGAATATCAATCTAGCAAAAGAGAAAACTTAGCTGATAAATACGACTTAGCTGTAATTAGATATGAAGCTGACAATAAATATAATGTGATCCCAGATCTTAAAGAGGTGATTAATGCTAAAGACAAAACATATTCTCCTCTTGCTTTTTATTTTTTGCTAGATAACGATTTGATAAATTCAAAAGATGAAATTAACAATTATTTTGATATTTTAATTAATGATATTGGCTTGGATAAAAAGTTTAAAGAGCTAACAATATTTAAAAAAGGCCTATATAATTCAGATTTTTCAGAAGAAAATGAATTGTTAGCAATTTTTAATCCTTTAATTAAAGCAGATAGTATATGGAAACCACATAGTCTTTATATTATGGCAGAATATTATTTATCAAAAAATCAAATGCAAAAATCAAAAGAATTTTTTGAACAAATAGTTAGTCTCGAAAATAATAACTCTAAAATAAAAACAAAAGCGCAAAAAAGGCTAAGATCTAGTTTCAGTGATTAGAATAGTATTATATTTTGTCTTTTTACTTTTATTATCAAGTTGTGGTCAAAGTGATAAATCTTTAGAAAATACTAATTCTAAAATTTTATTTGAAGAAATTAAACCAATTCAAGAACAATTAAATCCAAATATACAAATAAATCTTTCTAAATTAGTTAAAGACAATAGTTTTATAAATAATAATACAAATAATAATGGACATATAAACTTTGAGCCAACATTTGAAAAAAAGAAAATATTTAAATTTTCAAAGATTAAACAGTTTAATTCAATCGATACAGAAATTTTATTTATTCAAAATAATGATCTAATTTATTTCGATAACAAAGGCACAATATTCAGAATTAATGAGAATTTTGAAATTTTATGGAAAGTAAATCATTATTCAAAAAAAGAGAAGAAACTTAATCCAATATTATATTTTAATTATATAGACAACAGACTTTTAGTTGTTGATACTTTATCTAATATATTTTCAATAAATTTAGAAAATGGACAATTGATTTGGAAAACAGAAAGCATGTCTCCTTTTAATTCTAACGTTACTGTTCAAGTAGATAAATTTATAACTGTTGATTTTGATAATGTTATAAGATGTTTTTCTACAATCGATGGAAATGAATTATGGAATTTCAAAACTGTAAATACATTTATTAAATCACAAAAAAAATTATCTATAGTTATTAAAGATGATAATGTTTACTCGCTAAATAATTTAGGAGATCTCACAGCTTTAAATATTAATGATGGTAGTTTAGTTTGGCAAACACCTACTCAAAGTAACGAAATATTCTTAAATGCATTCAGTCTTAAAAATTCAGAAATGATTTTAAATAATGAGACAATATATTTTTCAAATAATAAAAATGAATTATTTTCGATAGACTCGAGAACGGGAATAGTAAAATGGAAGCAAACAGTAAACTCCAGTTTAAAACCCACGATTTCTGAAAATTATATTTTTAATATTTCTGAGGAAGGATATTTATTTGTCATTGATATTGAAACTGGAAATATAATTAGGATAACAGATGTTTTCTCAAATTTTAAAAAAAGAGAAAAAGTTAAACCAGTAGGCTTTGTTATTGCTAAGAATAAAATTTATTTGTCTACCGATAATGGACGAATTTTGATTATCAATTTAACTAATTCACAAATAGAGAAAGTAATAAAATTCAATAATGAAAAAATATCGAGACCATTTGTTAATAATGCTAATATTTTTTTAATTAAAAATAATGGGATTATAAGATCAAATTAATGTTATTAAAATTTTTAGAAAAAATTGGAAGGAAAAAGGTAGTTTTAGATAGGGGACCATCTCATCCAAAATTTAATGAAGCCAAACCATGGATGAATAGATATTATTTATTATTTAGGAATAGACCAAAATGGTTCCCATTTAATATATTAATTCATGAAATGTTGGATAATGATCATGGGGATGGAGTTCATAATCATCTATTCCCTTATATTACAATAATTTTGAGAGACGGTTATTGGGAAACTACTAAAAAAGGTAAGTTCTGGAGAAAACCTGGATATATTGGATTTAGATCAGCCAATTCATATCATAGAGTAGACCTTAAGCCAGGAACAAGGCCATTGACAATTTTTATATCTGGACCTTTTGGATTAAGAAAAGGACCAAGATCAGAATACGGTATCGATTTTAATTCAAAAAAGAATTAATGCAAAAAAGTTTTGTTAAAGAGTTTAAACTTTACTGCAAAAAAAAAAATTTAGATGTTAATTCGCATCAGATTAAACTCATAAAAACATTAGAAGAATATTATAAATTAAACTACAAATCATTTATCTCGAAAATTTTATCAAAAAAAAATTATAAAAAAGGCTTTTATCTTTACGGAGATGTAGGTGTTGGTAAAACTATGATATTAAATTTTTTTTTTAATTTAGTTAAGGGTAAAAAATTAAAACTTCACTTCAATGAGTTTATGCTTAGCTTTCACGATTTTGTACATCAATTAAAAGATGGAAATGATGAAAATAAAATAAATAAATTTGTTAAAAAATTAAAATCGAAAGCAAAATTAATATATTTTGACGAGTTTCAAGTTACAAATATAGTAGATGCAATGATACTTGGAAAATTATTTGATGAAATATTTAAAGAAGATTTAAAAATTATTGTAACTTCTAATATAAAAATTGAAAATTTGTATAAAGATGGGTTGCAAAGAGATCAATTCAAGCCTTTTATAAAAATAATGCAAAAGCAATCATTTGAATATCAATTAAATATAGATGACGATTATAGAAAGTCCAAAGGCAATAAAACTCAAAGATATTACTCACCTTTAAATCAAGAAAACAATTTTAAAATAAACAAATTATTTAGAGTGATGACTAAAGATAAGGTTTTAAAAGAAAAGATTTTAAACATCAAAGGAAGAAAATTTATTTTAAAAAATTTTTATGATGGAATTGTTCAATTAAATTTTAAAGAAGTATGTGATAAAAATTTAGGATCAGAAGATTATATTAAAATAGTAAAAAATTGTCTTTTTATAGTTATGGAAAATGTACCAGCATTTAATGATTTGAATTCAAATCAACAACAAAGATTTATTACTTTTTTAGATATCGTGTATGATCAAAATATACCTATGGCTATTAGCGCAGAACAAAATATTAATAAACTTACATCATCAAGATTATTGGAAAAACCATTTAAGCGTACCATTAGCCGATTATATGAACTAACATCTAAAAAGCATTTATGAGACAAGAATTTTTTAATCTTGAAATTAAAACAAATGGTCAAAAATTATATGAATTTACCGATAAAACGATAGACTGGGTAAATAAAAACAATTTTAATAATGGTATTTTAAATTTAAGCATACAGCACACTAGTGCATCTTTAATTGTTCAAGAAAATGCTGATCCTGATGTTCAATCAGATTTAATTAATTATTTTGATAAAATTGCTCCAATGGATAATAAATTATATATTCATACAATAGAAGGTAAGGACGACATGCCAGCTCATATAAAGTCAGCTTTAACCAACAATCAAATATCCCTCAGTATAAAAAACAAAGAACTTTTGTTAGGTACTTGGCAAGGGATTTACCTTTTTGAACATAGGTTAGCTTCTACAAAAAGGCTAATTATTCATCATTTTATTGGAGATTAATTAATTTTTTAAAGTTTGAAATGCTTTGAGAGCTGCATTTCTAGCTTCTTCATGTACAACTATTGGAGAAGGGTAATCAGAACCAATTTTAGTTTTTATAGCTTCTTGATATTTTGTTTCCATCTCCCATGGCTTATGAATAAATTTACTTGGAACTCTCTCAAGTTCAGGTACCCATTTTTTTACATACAAACCTTGTTTATCAAATTTTTCACCCTGCAATATAGGATTAAAAATTCTAAAATAAGGGGCTGCATCTGCACCACAGCCAGCAACCCATTGCCATTGTGCAACATTGTTTGCTTCATTAAAATCTAACAAACAATTTCTAAAATGTTTTTCACCCTCTTTCCAATTAATTCTTAAATGTTTTACAAGAAAAGAACCAACTACCATTCTAATTCTATTATGCATCCAACCTGTTTCATAAAGTTGTCTCATCCCAGCATCAACAATTGGGTATCCAGTCATGCCATTTTTCCAAGCTTTCAAATTTTTTGCATTTTTATCCCATGGAAATTTATCAAATTCTTTTCTTAAATTACCTTTTAGCATTTGAGGGAAATAATTAATTAAACTATGTGAAAATTCTCTCCAACCTAATTCATTTAGATATTTTTTAACACTAATATTTTTTGATTTATATTTATAACATTTGTCCCAAATGTTACTTACATGTATTTGTCCATTTCTAATGAATGGCGAAAGTTTTGACGAACCGTTTATAGCTGGATAATCTCTATCAACTCCATATTTCAACATTCTATTTTCAACAAACTCATTTAAATATTTTTCGGATTGTTTTTCTGTTGGGTCCCAATATTTTTCAAATTTTTTATACCAATTTTTCTTTGGTAAAATTTTATCTGGAACATTATTATTTTTGAATAATTTTATTTTGCTCTTAACTTTTTTTACGTTTAATGATTTGTTTGGGATACTATCTAAGTAAATTTGCTCTCCAACTCTCCAAAATGGACTATAAACTTTATAAGGGCTTCCATCATCTTTTGTAACATTATTATATTCATTAAGAACATTTCCTTTAAAGCATTTTGAGAGTATTTTGTTTTTTTCGAAAATTTTAATGAGATCATCATCCAACTTTAATTGAGATGGCTCATATATTTTATTCCAAAATATAGAAATTTCTTGTTTATCTTTGATTTTACTAAAAAAAGTTATCTCATCAGAAAATACTAATTCTAATTCAATATTGTATTTAATTAATTCATCTTTAAAATTTATTAATGATTTACTTATCCACCATTTTTGTGCTTCTCTAACATCATCGAAATTTTCCTTATTATAAATATATAATGCTGTGACAGTATCATAATTATTTGTTGCATAAGATAATGCAGAATTATTTTTTATTCTAAAATCATCTCTTATCCAAACAACAGCTTTTCTTGACATATAATTTACTTTCTGCCTTTAGATAGCAATTGTTTGTAAAGTTTTACATCTGCATTACCTTCGCATCCAATAACTAAAACGTTAGATTTTTCGTTAAGATTTATTAATTTCTTTGTTTTAGGATTATTACAGAGACTTATAAGACTGATAATTCCTGGTGTAGCACATTCACCACCTATTATTGATCTTTTACTCAGTTTCTTGTCTTTAAGCATTGCAACAGTTTTAGGAACTTTTGAGTCATTTACAGTGACACAACAATCACTAGCCTTTTTTAATACATGCCAAGGTATGAGAGACATTTCATTGCATGACATACCACCCATTATACTTTCTTTTTTTATTTTAATTTTTTTTAAACTTTTGCTTTTTATGCTTTGAAGTACACAATCAGCTCCATCAGGTTCAACTATTATTATTTTAGGAATTCTCTTAAAATATTTTGCAACCCCAGCAACTACACCTGCTGCCATGCCACCAACACCAGCTTGAAGGAATATATGTGTAATATAATGCGTAGTTTGTTTTGAAATTTCTTTAATCATAATTGAATAACCAGCCATAGTTAACAAAGGAACATAACTATAATTCTTCGTAGATACATCTTGAACAATATTCCAATTATTCTTTTTTGATAATTTTTTACACTCGTTTAATGAATTTTCGTAATTACCTTTTACTCGAATTACATCGGCTCCAAATTTTTCAATTTCTTTTACTCTCTCTTCACTTACATATTGACTAACAAAAATTTTACATTGTAAACCCAATCTTTGAGCACCCCAAGCAACTGATCTACCATGATTTCCAGCTGTGGCAGATGATATTATTATATTTTTTTTC
>CACANA010000020.1 GCA_902533775.1 uncultured Pelagibacteraceae bacterium | reverse complement strand
CTCAAATTGGATAATTTTTTAAAGTTATTTAAAAATAAAACCTCTTGTGAATTATTTTCATTAATTTTCCCTCAACTAAAAAATTTTAAAAAATTGAGCAAGTTATCAAAACTACAAGAAAAGATATTAAAAAATAAAAGTTTAAATTTCATCATTTCTTTTCTTGTAATCGATGAAACTGACAATTCTGACTATTTTGTATATAAATATAATTTACCCAATGAGTTAAAAGATAAAATTAATTTTCTAAAAAATAATTCGCTCAATAAAGATAGTACTAATATTTTTAACAAGAAAGATTTACATAAAATATTTTATTATGAGGGTAAATCTAGCACAAGCGATTTAATTGATTTCAATTTGTTATATTTTAAACAAAGTAAAAAACTTTCAGAATTAAAAACTTACTTTGAAAAATTAGATAAACCAGAATTTCCAATAAAAGCTCAGTTATTAATAAATGATTATGGATTAAAGGAGGGAAGGGAATTGGGTCAAAAATTAAAAAATTTAGAAATGAAATGGATTGAAAATAATTTTAATTTATCAAAAAAAGATATGGAAAAAGTTTTATCAAATTAAACGTATTTTACGTCTACAATCTCAAAATTTTTTGTCCCTGCTGGTGTATTTATCTCTACAAGATCCCCTTTATTTTTACCTATGAGACCTTTTCCTATTGGTGATTGAAAATAAAGAAGCTTTTGTTTTAAATCTGCCTCGTCTTTACCAACAATTTTGTAATTTATTTTTTCATTTGTATCTAAATTTTGAAGGTAGACTGTAGATCCAAATATCACTTTTCCATCATTACTAATCTTGGTGATATCAATTACATTTGCTCTCGCAATTAAATCCTCAACTTCTTGAATTCTTCCCTCATTATGTGATTGCTGTTCTTTTGCAGCATGATACTCAGCATTTTCTTTCAAATCTCCATGTGATCTTGCTTCTGCAATGGCTGCAACAATTTCGGGTCTCTTTTTTTCTTTTAAAAAAATTAATTCACTTTTTAATTTTTCTAATCCTTCAGTAGTAATTGGTTCTTTATCCATAATTTACCATTTAGCTGTTGGTGGTAATGACATAAGTATAGCTTCAACATTTCCACCAGTTTGTAAACCAAATTTTGTCCCTCTGTCATGTAATAAATTAAATTCAACATATCTACCTCTTTTTTTGTATTGGATTTCTTTATCTTTAATTGTCCATTTTAATTTATTTTTTTTCTCAATTATTTCATTAGAAATGTTTTTAAAACTTATTCCCACTTCTCTAACAAAAGAAAAATCTTTTTCCCAATTACTTTTTTTATAATCAAAAAAAATTCCGCCAATACCTCTAGGCTCTTTCCTATGTGGTAAATAAAAATATTCATCACACCACTTTTTATATTTTTTGTAATAATTTTTGTTGTGTTTATTACATGATTTTTTTAGTTCTGAATGAAACCAATTTTCTAATTTCTTATCTTTCATACAAGGTGTAACGTCCATTCCACCTCCAAACCAACCAAATGAAGTAACTATATACCTCGTGTTAAAATGCATTGCGGGCACATGAGGATTTTTCATATGCATAACAACAGATATTCCTGATGCCCAAAATTTAGAGCTTGTTTTAGTACCTGGAACTTTATTTTTAAATTCATTTGAAAATTTTCCATAAACTTCTGAAAAATTTACTCCAACTTTATCAAAAATTTTACCGTTTTCTAAAATTCTATATTGTCCTCCACCTTCATCATTACTTTTACTTCTATTCCAATTAGTAATTTTAAATTTGGTTTTTTTGCCCTCTTTTTCCTCTATTTCTCTACAAAGTACTTCTTGTAAAGTTTTAAACCAATTTTTTGCTAATTTCTTTTTTATGTATTGATCCATTTAACCTAACTGTCTTATAAATTCTGAAGCCCCAATAGCCACTGATATTGAAATGTTTAACGACCTTTTATTTTTTATCATTGGAATCTTAATTCTTTCATTAACCTTAGAATGTACATCTTCTGGAACACCAGCACTTTCTCTCCCAAAGAGCAATATATCATTACGCTTAAATTTAAACTTTGTATAAACTTTGCTAGCTTTTGTCGTCATTAAAACTACTCTATTTTTACTATTTTCATCAAAGAATTCTTTAGGGCTCTTGTAAAATTTAATTTCGCTGTAATCTAAATAATCCATAACAACTCTCTTGAACCTTTTATCGCTAAATAAAAACCCACAAGGTTCAATGATTTCTAAACTAGCCCCTAGGCAAGAACAAGTTCGAATAATTGAAGCTGTATTTTGAGGAATATCCGGCTGATATAGAGCTACTTTTAGACCGTGTTTTAAAGGTTTCTGTGTCATTGTTACCATAGAAATATCTCTTTTTTATTATATGAAATCATATATTACCAAAGTTATAAAATATTAAAGATGTCAAATCAAAAAGACGAAAAAAAGACCAACAGAAGAGATTTCTTGTTTACTGCTACTGCCGCCGCAGGTGCAGTTGGAGTAGGTGCTGCTGTTTGGCCATTAGTCGATCAAATGAACCCAGATGCCTCTGTAAAAGCATTAGCAAGCACAGAAGTAGATGTGAGTTCAATGCAACCCGGACAATCTTTAACAGTTCTTTGGAGAGGTAAACCTGTTTTTATAAAGAGAAGAACGGATGATGAAATTAAAAAAGCGAGAGCAGTTGACATCAATGATCTTAAGCATCCTGAAAAAGATGAAGATAGAGCAAAAAATCCTGAATGGTTAGTGATGCTTGGGATTTGTACTCATCTAGGATGTGTTCCATTAACAGATAAAGGTGATTATGATGGTTGGTTCTGTCCTTGCCATGGTTCTCATTATGATACATCTGGTAGAATTAGAAAAGGACCAGCTCCAACTAATATGGAGATACCTAAATATGAATTTGTAAATACTAACACGATTAAGATTGGATAAATATGAGTGATCACGAATACACACCTAGTTCAAAGTTTGGTAAATGGTTTAATGATAGATTGCCTTTGCTTACATTGGCAAATCACTTAACAGATTACCCTACACCAAAAAATTTAAATTACTGGTGGACTTTTGGTGGGATATTAACTTTTTGCTTAATTACCCAAATAGTTACAGGATTAGTTTTGGCTATGCACTACATTGCTCATGCAGATATGGCATTCAGCAGTGTCGAACATATAATGAGAGATGTGAATTATGGATGGTTGTTAAGATATGTTCACGCAAATGGTGCTTCTATGTTTTTCCTTGCAGTTTATATTCATATTTTTAGATCTTTATTTTACGGATCATATAAATCTCCTAGAGAAATAATTTGGATACTTGGAATTATAATTTATCTGCTAATGATGGCAGCTGCTTTTATGGGATATGTTCTTCCTTGGGGACAAATGAGTTTTTGGGGAGCAACAGTAATAACAAATTTATTTAGTGCAATACCGCTTGTGGGAGAGAGTATAACAACTTGGTTATGGGGTGGTTACTCAGTTGACAATCCAACTTTAACAAGATTTTTTACTCTTCATTATTTGATACCGTTTTTAATACTAGGGCTTGTAGTACTTCACATATGGGCATTACATGTTCCTGGAAATAACAATCCAGTTGGTATTGATATTAAAAAGCCTTCTAAAGATACAGTTCCGTTTCATCCATACATCGTGATTAAAGATGCTTTTGCGTTATTAATGTTTTGTATTGTTTTTGCGTTGTTTGTATTTTATCAGCCAAATATTTTAGGACATGCTGATAATTATATCGAGGCGGATCCACTTGTAACTCCTGCTCATATAGTTCCTGAGTGGTACTTATTACCTTTTTATGCGATATTAAGATCGGTTCCTGATAAACTTATGGGTGTTGTTGCTATGTTATCAGCTATTTTAATTTTAGCTGCTTTACCATGGTTGGATACGTCAAAAGTTAGATCAGCAGTTTTCAGACCGTTATTTAGACAGTTCTACTGGATCTTGGTAGCTGATGTTTTAATTCTTGGATATGTAGGAGCGATGCCAGCTGAAGGATTGTATTTGTTAATCGCAAGAGTTGCTACAGCATATTACTTTGCGCATTTTTTAATTATTCTTCCAGTTTTGGGATGGAAAGAAAAAACTACCCCGCTGCCTTTAAGTATTACTGAACCAGTTTTAGGAGGTTCGCCAAATTTAGCTGCAGCAAGGAATGATGAAAAAATAGAAAAAACAATAAAGTGAGTAAGTTAAAAAATATTTTATTTGTATTAATATTCTCTATTATCTTACTAAATTCATCTAACTCTGCTGAAAAATCACCTCCTTTTTTAGAGACTAAATGGACTTTCAAAGGTCTCTTCGGAAAATTTGATAGAGCATCACTCCAAAGGGGTTATCAAGTATATACTGAAGTATGTGCATCTTGCCATTCTATGAAATATTTAACCTATAGAAATTTAGCAGAAAAGGGTGGACCAGAATTTTCTGAAGCAGAGGCTAAAGCAATAGCTGCAAGTTTTGAGGTAACGGATGGTCCTGACAGCACTGGAGAAATGTTCGTAAGACCAGCCAAATTATCTGATAAATTCGTGATGCCATATGCTAATGAGCAAGAAGCTAAAGCTGCTAATGGTGGCGCTTATCCACCAGACATGTCTGTTCTAGTTAAGGCAAGAAAAGGGGGAGCAGACTATATTTATTCCTTATTGTTAGGGTATTCTGAACCACCAGAGGGTGTAGAACTTGATGATGGTGTTTATTATAATAAGTATATGTATGGTAATAAAATTAAAATGCCAGCTCCTTTATCTGATGATTTAATTGAGTATACAGATGGAACAAAAGCAACAGCTGAGCAAATGTCTAAAGATGTTACAAATTTTCTGATGTGGTCAGCGGAACCACATTTAGAGCAAAGACATAAAACAGGATTTAGAGTTATAGCTTATTTGATAATATTGACTGTGTTGGTTTACTTTACTATGAAGAAGATATGGTCACGTGTTGAATCTAAAGTTTAGAACATCTCCATCTTTAACGATATAATCTTTCCCTTCTAATCTCATTTTGCCGTTTTCTCTTGATTTTAACCAACCACCACTACCAACGAAATCTTGATAAGACACAGTTTCTGCTCTTATAAAACCTTTTTCAAAATCTGTATGAATTATACCTGCTGCTTGAGGCGCCATACAATTTTTGTTAATTGTCCAAGCCCTTGTCTCCTCAACTCCTGAAGTGAAAAACGTCTCTAAAGATAAAAGGTCATATCCTTTTTTGATTAATAAATTTAATCCAGTATCATCTACGTTGATCATTTTCATATAGTTTTTTCTTTCTTCATTTTCTAGTTCATTTAATTGATTTTCTATTTCAGCTGAAATAATTAGAGTGTTTTTAGAACCATATTTTTCAATAAAACTTTTTGTATAATCATTGCCTTTATCAATGCTATTTTCATCAACATTACAAACATACAATTTAGGTTTTGTTGACAATAATCCTGACAATTTAACATCCTTTTTATCAAATTCTTCGTATAATTTATTTATATCATCGTTATCATTAATTAAATTCTGAGCTCTTTCTAGAATTTGGTTTTGATTTTCGTCATTATTTTTTTTATTTTTTCTATCAAGTCTTTTTTGGATAGATTCCAAATCAGCTAAAGACATTTCTGTTTCAATTATTTCTAAATCTCTAATGGGATCAACTGTTAAATTTACATTCTGAATATCATCTGAGTCAAAACATCTGATTAAATGAATAACAGCATCTACTTCTCTTATGTGGGATAAGAATTTGTTACCTAATCCTTCACCTTTAGAGGCTCCTTCGACCAATCCTGCTATATCAACAAAAGATATTGTAGTATTTATTTTTTTTTTTGAATTTGAAATTTTAACCAATTCATCTAACCTATAATCTGGTACAGGAACTACACCTATATTTGGATCTATCGTACAGAAAGGAAAATTTGCTGCTTGAGCTTTACTTGAATTTGTAAGTGCATTAAATAAAGTAGATTTACCAACATTTGGTAAACCAACTATACCACACTTAAAACCCATTTAATTGTTGTTAACTTTGCTTGAGAATAAATCTAATTTTTTGTCTATCAAAATAGCAATAGAGTCTATTATATTGTGAGTAATTTTTTCTAAGTGTTCTTGTTCATCATCAGAAAAATCATTTAAAACAAAGTCTGATACAGACATTTTATTCTCTGGCTTTCCAATCCCAATCCTTACTCTTGAATAGTCTTTTCCAATAAATTTATCAATTGAGGCAACTCCATTGTGACCTGCACTTGATCCACCAAATTTTGCCTTTATTTTTCCAAACTCTACATCTAGATCATCATGAAAAACAATGACATCTTCTGCATCTATTTTGAAATATTCAAGCAATTCTCTGATACATATTCCTGAGTTGTTCATGAAAGTAAGAGGTTTGATAGCATAAATTTTCTTTTCCCCGATATTACCTGTTGTAAGTAAACCCTTAAATTTTGGCTTTTGCTTTGAAAGACCAAATTTTTGGTTTATGGCATCTACAACTTTAAAACCTATATTATGTCTATTATTATGACTGTTTGGGGTTGGATTGCCCAAACCTACGAGTAACAACATTTTATTTTATTATTATTTTCACAGATTATTATTTTTTCTCTGCTGGAGCTTTTCCTTCTTCTTTTCCTTTATCGCCATCTGCAGCTTTTCCTGCACCCTCTTCAGGTTTAGCATCTCCATCCGCAGCTGCCTCCGCAGCTTCTCCACTTTCTCCCTCAGCTTCTGCTGGTTTTTCAGGCTCTTTAACAACCGTCGGTGCTGCTACAGTCGCGATTACAAAGTCTCTTCCTTGAATTGTAGGTGTTACATTTTCAGGTAAATTTATAAAAGATATTTTAATACTTGCTCCAATATCTAAGTTATTTAAATCTACAACTAACTCTGTTGGTATGTTCTCTGTAGGACATCTTAATTCAACTTTTCGTCTTACGATATTTAAAACTCCACCTCTTTTTAATCCTGGTGATAATTCATGGTTTATAAATTTAACTGGAATTTCTAAAATTACTTTTGCACCTTTTACAATTCTTAAAAAATCTAAATGTATAGGCTCATCTGTAACCGTATCAAAATCAATAACTCTTGGTAAAACTTTTTGTTCTTTCCCATCAATATTAATTGAAATTATATTTGATAAAATATTTTCTTTATTTAATAAATTTTTTACTTCTTTAATAGAAACAGAGATTTTTTGATTTGGTTCTTCTCCTCCATAAATTATTCCTGGAACCATACCTTTACTTCTAAGTGATTTTACTTCACCCTTAGTTTTTGTTTCTCTTATTGTGCCTGCTAATAAACTCATAAAGTGACGGGTTTTTAACTTATGAAACTAAATTTTACAAGTAAATTATTTAAATAGATCTGATACTGAAGTAGAATTTGATATTCTTTTTATAGCTTCTCCAACCAAATTAGAGATTGATAATACCTCAATATTCTTAGCTTTTTTTACTTTCATTGAATTATCTATTGTATCAGTTACAACTAAATTTTTTATCGAAGATTTCTTAATTTTTTCAACAGCATTACCACTTAATACACCATGTGTTACATATACATGAACATCTTTAGCTCCTCTTTTTTTTAATTCAGAAGCAGCATTTACAATTGTTCCACCAGAGTCGATTATATCATCAACTAATATACAAGTTTTATTTTTCACATTTCCAATTACATTCATTACTTCAGACTTTCCAGGAGCAGGTCTTCTTTTATCTACTATTGCTAAATCTACATTTAATAATTTTCCTAAAGCTCTTGCTCTTGCGGTACCACCGACATCTGGAGCAACGCAGATTATATTATTTTTTTTTAATTTCTTTTTTATATGTCTAGCAAATATTGGAGTTGCAAATAAGTTATCTACTGGAATATCAAAAAATCCTTGAATTTGTCCAGAGTGCAAATCAACTGTAACGACTCTATCTGCGCCTGCCTTTGCGATAAGATTAGATACAAGTTTTGCAGATATAGATGTTCTAGGAACAACCTTTCTATCTTGTCTTGCATATCCAAAATATGGGATCACAGCAGTTATATTTTTGGCTGATGATCTTTTTAAAGCATCTATCGATAGTAGTAATTCCATTAAATTGTCATTTGCAGGAGATGAAACGGATTGAATTAAAAAAATACTATTGCCTCTAATATTTTCGTTAATTTCTATATAGATTTCTCCGTCTGCAAATTTTCTTATATTTGAATTTACTAGTCTATTTTTTAAAAATTTAGATATTTTTTGACTAAGATGTTTATTACTGTTTCCTGTGAGAATTTTCATTCGAGATTAACTATTTAATCATAATTGCAGAAATATTTCTACCATAATCGTTATGATTATTTTTTTTTGATCTCCTAGAACTAAAAAAGTTATTTTCTAGAGCGTAGGTATCTTTCCTTATTATATCTATTTTTTTTACTCCATTTTCATAAAATTGAGATTTTATATATCCGCTTAAATCAAAATAAATTTTTTTCTTTTTAAATATGAAGAAATTTATATTTTTTTTATTTTTATCCTTAAATAATTTTAAAAAATCATTTTTTACTTCGTAACTATTTTTTTTTATACATGGCCCAATGCAAGCAATCATATCTTTCTCTGAGCATCCATTTTTTTTTAAAAGTTGAATTGTTTTTTTTACTACTCCCTTAAAAGCACCTTTCCACCCAGCATGTATTGCACCAACAAATTTTTGCTTTTTTTCTATAATTAGAATTGGTGCACAATCTGCAGTGAGTATACTAATCGCAATATTTCGCTTGTTTGTAATCATCGCGTCTCCAGTCAATCTTTTTTTTGGAATATTACTTATTTTATAAACTTTGTTACTATGAATTTGATTAAGAGAAACTAGATTTCCACTTTTGCAGCCTATTTTTTTTGAAACTATTTTTAAATTTTTATTTATATTAGCAATTTTATCTTTTGAACCCTTCCCGCAATTTAAACTTTTATAGATTCCTTTTGAGGTACCACCTAATCTATTAAAAAAATAATGTGAAATGGATTTTTTATCTTTAAAAATTTTTGACTTAATCACTTAAAACCCAAATTAAAATTATTTCTGGATTTGCTTACAAATAATACTTTAAACAAAGATCCCATATATTTTGCATCAATTAATCTTTTTATTCTATAAAATATGTCAGCTTTCTTACTAAATTTTAAATTTTTACTTATTATCTCAGCTCTTTTTAATATTCCTAATTTAATTAAGAAATTACCTTGGGTTGTTATTAAAGATTTCAAATTAGAATTTGCAAACTCTTTCTTGTACATTTTAAAATTTATTAAATGAGTAATATCTGAATTATAAGGATTTTCTAAAAAACTAATTTTTCTATGCTTCTCAACACTTTGTAAAGTATTTTTCATTTTTCCGTTGGTAAAACCATAGTCTATCATTAATAAACCACCATTATTTTTAAAAATAAATTTCGCTATTTTGTTAACAAATTTCATTGCTGAAGGTGAATATTCAACAAATTTTCCTTTTTTTATATCCTTACCTAAATATTTCTCAATTATTTTTGACGAAACTTTTTGATCACAAACTTCAAACTTATTTTTTTTATATGCCACATATTTTTCATACCAATTATTGCTTTTCTTTAAAAACTGTTTGATAGGAAAAGCATCAAAAAACTCATTAGCCAAGAATATAGTTGGAGCCTTTGGAATTTCTTTTAAATTTTTAATCCAACTTACTTTTTTTTTATCTATTTTATCCTTCTGAATTTTTATCAGTAATGGACTTTTTTCTAAAATAAAAAAATTGGCAGATAAATTAATTTCATCAAAATTATTTAACGTTTTTATAATTTGTGACATCATCTCACCATTGCCTGCACCCAGTTCTATAATATTAATTTTTTTTGGCTTTTTTAAATTCTCCCAAAATGAAATTAACCAAATAGATATCATTTCTGAAAAAAGAACAGATATATTGGGAGACGTTATGAAATCACCTTTTTTTCCGAAAGGATTTTTTTTAATATAATAACCATTATCTTTGTCATACAAAGATTTGTAAATAAATCTATCCAATGAGATTTTTTTATTGTGTTCTATTAGCATTTTTATAATAGATGATAATTAATCCGCAGGTTAGTGCTATACAACTTATTATTTGCCCCATGCTCAAATTGAAAAATAAATAACCTAGTTGTTGATCTGGTTCTCTGAAGAACTCGATAACAAATCTAAAAAATGAGTATAAAATTAAAAAATAACCTGAAATAATACCAGGTGTATTCCTTAATCTACTAAACAACATTCTTAAAATAATAAATAGAATAACTCCCTCAAAAATTGCTTCATAAATTTGTGAAGGATGTCGATTTAAATCATCAATTTTTATAAACTTTACCGACCATGGTACATTTGTTTCTATGCCATAAAGTTCTGAGTTTATGAAATTTGATATTCTTCCTAAAAAAATTCCTATAGGAGAACAAACAGCAACCACATCTAAATAACTAAAAATGTTTTGATTTTTATTTTTGCAGAATAAATGAGTTCCTATAATAATTCCAATTAGTGCACCGTGGAAAGACATGCCTCCTTGCCAAATTTTTATAATCTCAACTGGATTGCTAATAAAATAAATTGGGTCATAAATTATTACATATCCAAGTCTTCCACCAAGGATGATACTTATGATCAAATAAGTTATATAATCATCAAAATATTCTTTTTGAGTGCCATCTTTGATTAGTTTGTTTTTTGCAAAATACCAACCAAATACTAAGCCAAATATATAAGACAAGGAATACCATCTAATTTCTAATGAAAAGATCTCAAAAGCGACTGGGTCAAAATTATTAATAAACATTTAATTGTAATATTATAAATATTACTTAAACTTTGATAAGAAATTATTATGTCAAAATCAAGATTCGTATTTGATAAATTTGCAAAATTTTTGGAAGAAGGACTGGTCAACTACAAAGATTTTAGTGATGAAGTCGTAAATATTTTACGATCAAAAAAAGAAGAAATTATACTTAAAATGAATTTAGTCAGTAAAGACGAAATCGACATATTAAATAAAAGAATTGAAAAATTAGAAAAAAAAATTGCTGAAAAAAAAATAAAAAAAAAAACTAAACGGGCAAAGAAATAATAACTTTTAATCCACCTAAACTAGACTTATCAAATTTAAGATCCCCACCATGTGATTTTACTACATCTGATGATATAGCTAAGCCAAGACCAACACTAGACTTTGTTTCCGATCTACTTTTGTCAATTTTATAAAATGGTTTTAAAACATTTTGGTGTTCTTTCTGTGGTATGCCCGGACCATCATCCTCAATTGAAATATTAATAGTTGATCTTCCTTTTTTTAGATACAATTCAACATTATCAGCAAATTTTAAAGAATTATCTATAAGGTTATTAATACATCTACTAATTAAATTTTTTCTTCCATCAAAATAAACCCTCTCTTTTAAAAAATATTTTATATTTGGTTTCTCATATTTTTTACAAATATCTTCAAGGAGAACAGAGATATCAAACGTTTCAGTTTTATCTTTTGCACCAGATCTTGCGAATTGAAGATATTCATTTAACATTTTTTCCATTTCATCAACATCTCTTGAGAGTTTTTCCGCAACACTCTTGTCTTTAATCATCGCTATTTGAAGTTTTATCCTTGTCAAAGGAGTTCTTAAATCGTGGCTGATACCGGATAACATCTCAGATCTTTGGTTAAGATGTCTAATTATTCGTTTTCTCATTTTGTCAAACTCTAAACCAGCTTTTCGGATTTCGAGTGCTCCAGAAGGTCTAAATTCATCAACATCTTCTCCTCGACCAAATTTTTCAGATGCCTCTGCAAGTCTAGTTATGGGTCTAGTTTGATTCTTTAAAAAAATTATTGCTACAGCTATCATTAACAATGCTGGCAATGTTATCCAAAGACCAAATAATCTAGCCGAACTCGTAGTTAGTCTATCCCTTGGAATATAAAATTGAAAATATCCTTTTGAATATCCTATTTTCAAATCAACAACTTCTTTGAAGTTTGTTGTATCAAACCAATACGTTAAATTTTTTTTCTTTAATTCTCTTCTTAGCGATCGATCCACCGGACTGAACCATCTTTCCGGTATTTTATTTGGCAAGATTTTATCTTTTTCATATTTAATGTTAAAACCCAAATGTTCCTTGAATAAAATGATTATAAAATCCTTGTTCGTTTCATCGTTATCATAAGCGTCTACAAAAGTTTTGACTTCTGAAACCAATGCTCTTGTCATTCCAGAATTAGTTTTGATCCATAGACTATCAAAAAAAACTAACGAAATAGTGATTTGCATAACAACTATTGGAACAGCAACTATGAGTAGACCTCTATAAAAAAGTCTTTTAGGTAAAATATTTTTTATATATTTACTCAATCCATAAAACATAACCTTCACCTCTTATTGTTTGTAAATAATTTGGGCTTTTAGGGTTTTCTTCAATTTTCTTCCTAAGCCTTGTAATGATTACGTCAACTGATCTTTCTTTATCAATTTTTATAAGATTTCCAATCTCTTCTCTTTTAAAAATTTTTCCAGGAGAGTTTACCATTTTATCCAAAATAATTTTTTCTGTATTATTGATTTTTATTGATTTATCATTTTTCAAAATAAACTGCTTGTTAAGATCTATTTCAATTTTACCAAATTTAAATTTTCTCTTTGTATTTCTATATTTTGTTTTATTTAAGATATTATTAATTCTAAGTATTAATTCTTTAGGCTCAAAAGGTTTTGGAAGGTAATCGTCTGCACCAATATCTAAACCTTCTATTCTCTCTGAGGCCTCACCTTTCGCTGTTAAAAGAATTATTGGGGTTGAAATTTTGTCTTTATTTTCTTTTGTAAACTCTAAACCACTTTTGCCTGGCATCATTATATCAAGTACTATTAAATCAAATTTTATAATTTTAACTTTTTCAAGAGCATCTTCGGCACTATTTGAGCTGGTAACGAGATAGTTATTTTGTGAAAGATATTCTTTAACTAATTCTCTTATACCATCATCATCATCTACAACTAAAATATGTGCTTTAAATTTTTCCATTAATTATTTTTTTTAAAACATTGTCAAAACTAACAACCTCATTTGCTTTTGATGCAGAGAATGCTTGGTAAATTCTTTTCTTTTGAGCCGAGAAAATTTCGTTAAATAATTTCTCTCCCTCTTCTGTTAAATAGACGTGCTTTATCCTCGTGTCTACTTGGTCTTTTTCATATTTTATAGCTTTAAGATTTATTAAATCTTTCAAAACTCTATTCAAACTTTGCTTTGTAACTTTCAACTTTCTTAAGAGGTCAGATATTGTAATACCCTCATATAATGAAATTAAGTGAATAACCTTGTTATGTGCGACACCTATGGAGTATTTATTCAATACATTTTTAGCATCTGAGACTGTCTCTCTATAGCCAAGAAATATTTTTTCAATATATTGTTTGAGATCCTCATCTTTTAAATATAAAAGTTTTTTCATATTGGTAAGTTATATTGACATATTATATATACAAATATATTTTTTTATAAAATTAAATAATGATACCTTTCGATAAACGATCAGGAAAAATTTGGTACAATAATGAGCTTGTTGAATGGCAAGATGCAAAATGCCATGTAATCAGTCACGGACTTCATTATGCAAGTTTAGTTTTTGAAGGTGAAAGAGTATACGACGGAGAAATATTTAAGCTAGAAGAGCATACAGATAGATTATTTTATTCTGCAAAAAGATTAGACATTAATATTCCTTATACAAAAGATGAAATAAATGAAGCCTCTAAAAAAATAGTGGCGGTTCAAAATATTCAAAATGGATATGTAAGACCTTTTGCGTGGAGAGGAAGTGAGATGATGGGTGTGTCTGCACAGAAAAATACGATTAATGTAGCAATAGCGACGTGGGAATGGCCTGCGTATTTTGATCCAAAATTAAAAGCTGAAGGAATAAGGTTAAATATTTCTAAATGGAGAAGACCCGCTCCAAATACTATTCCTTGGGATGCAAAAGCAGCAGGATTATATATGATTTGTACTCTTTCAAAACACGAAGCTGAACAACAAGGTTATTCTGAATCATTAATGTTAGATTTTGAAGGTAATGTTGCAGAAGGAACAAGTGCAAATATTTTTTTTAAAGATAAAAATAATGAATTGCATACACCAACACCAGATTCCTTTTTAAATGGTATTACAAGACAAGCGGTAATTGAGCTAGCAAAATCAAAAAATATTAAAGTTCATGAAAGAAAAATTTCTCCAGATGAACTAGGTAATTTTGATGGATGTTTCTTAACTGGTACAGCAGCTGAAATAACACCTGTTGCAAGCATTGCAGATCACAAATACAAAATTTGTGATGTTATATTAGGATTATCAAAAAGCTTTGATCAGTTGGTTAGACAGAAAAAAGCTGCCTAATCCTTATTATCTTCAGATATTGCATGGTCTATTCCTTTTCTAAGATAATCATATCCAGTATAGAGCGTTAAAAACGCAGAAAGCCATAAAATAATAATGCCAATTGTTTGAGCATTATAATCTTGAAAATTAATTAATTTATTTCCAGTTTCTCCAGTTAAAAGTATTGCTATCGAAAACATCTGCAGGAATGTTTTAAGCTTTGCTAAATTAGAAACAGGAAGCTTTATCTTCCCTTTTGCAAGAAACTCTCTTAATCCTGAAATTAGTATTTCCCTTGTTAGAATTATAATAGCTGCGATAACTTCGTAATTTTTTATTGTTTGGTCCATAACTAATAAAATTAACGCAGTTGCAACAATAATTTTATCTGCAATAGGATCTAAAAGTTCTCCAAGTTTAGACTCTTCTTTAAACATCCTTGCCAAAAGGCCATCTAAAAAATCTGTAAATGAGGCAATTAAAAAAAGAGCAAACGGTATTACGTCTCCATAAAATCCTGGAAGATAGAATGTAAAAACAAATATCGGAACAATTATTATTCGTCCAATTGTTAAATAATTAGGTATTTTAAATTTCATTCGTGAAAGAAGTTATATATTTTTTTTGCAACTTTTTCCTCAACTCCATCAACTGATTTTATTTCATCTAAACTAGCTGATTCCACAGCTCTGGCTGAACCAAAATGATTTAATAATGCCCTTTTTCTGATAGATCCAATACCATCAATTTGATCTAATAATGATTTGCTTATGCCCTTTTTTCTTTTTGCTCTATGAGCACTTATTGCAAATCGATGGGATTCATCTCTTAGTCTTTGTAAAAAGAATAATGTTGGATCATTTTTCTCGAATTTGAACTCTCTTCCATTATGAAAAAATGTTTCATTTCCACTATTTCTCATTTTGCCCTTTGCTATAGCTACAATAGGTATTTCATGTAGACCAAGTTCATTCATCGCTTCTCTGGCAACGGAATATTGACCTTTCCCTCCGTCAATTAATACTAAATCGGGGAAAGTTAGATAGTTGTCTTTTTCTTGAACCGCCCTTTTAAATCTTCTGTTAAGAACTTCCTTCATCATTCCATAATCATCTTGTGCATTTTTTTGAATTTTTATATTGAATTTTCTATACCTTTTTTTAACAAACCCTTCATCGCTATAAGTAATTAAAGCGCCCACACTATTCGTGCCTTGAATATGGCTATTATCGTAAACCTCGACTAAATTAATATTAGTTTCAAGATTGAATTTTTTTGATACTGCATCAAAAAGATCTCTATTATTCTGACTCTCGTAAAGTTTTCTATTTAAACTATCTTTTGCATTGTTTATTGCTTGATTTATAACTTTTAGTTTCGTCCCTTTTTTTGCGACAGTAATTGTGATTTGTTTACCTTCTTTTTGTGTAAGTGTTTTTTCAATTAATTCTTTCTCTTTAATTTCATTTGATAAAATTATTGAAGATGGCACACTTTTATTTTCATAAAATTGAGAGACAAAAGAATTAATGATATCATTTAGATTTTCTTCTGGATCATGCTTTGGAAAAAAAGCTTGATTACCCCAATTTTGTTTTGACCTATAAAAAAAAACTTGAATACAAGTTTTTCCAGAT
>CACANA010000019.1 GCA_902533775.1 uncultured Pelagibacteraceae bacterium | reverse complement strand
TCTTAATGATGGTTTTTTAAATTTCAAATTATTAAATTTTTTTAAATATTTTTTTGTAAAAAGATTTTTGTTTTCATTTTTAATACCCAAGGCATTTGAAATAGGAATAACCATACTTGTATCATGAGCTAAGAATTTTATTAAATTTCCATTTAAATGAACTATAGCATGTACATAAGAATTTGGATGAATTAATATTGACAATTTTGAATTCTTTAAATTAAAAATTTTTTTAGCTTCAATAAATTCAAATATTTTATTCATCATATTTGACGAATCTATTGAAATTTTTTTGCCCATTTTCCAATTTGGATGGTTTATAGCTTCTTTTGGAGATATGTTTGTTATTTGACTTTTCTTTTTATTTAAAAAAGGACCACCTGAAGCGGTAAGTATAATTTTGTTAATTGTTTCTAAATTATCGCCTTGGATTAATTTCATTATAGAAAAATGTTCAGAATCAATTGGAATAAATTTTGTATTATGTTTTTTTAAATTTTGTTTTATTAAATGCCATCCACATATTATTGATTCTTTATTGGCGATTAAAATATTTTTTGTAAATGGAATTATTTTTATCGTTGGTTCTAAGCCATCAATACCTGATAATGAATTAATGCAATAATCAACTTTTTTTTTTAAAATTTTATCAATATTGTTAATACCATAATGTAAATTAATTTTTTTTTTTTTAAAAAAATTCTTATACTTAAGATAAATATCTTTTTTCTCTACTATAACATTTTTAACTTTAAATAATCTTGCTTGCGAATATAGTTTTTTAATGTTCTTATTTGCAGTCAAACATTTTATTTCAAATTCATGCTTATTTTTTAATGTAGCAAGTGTTGTGCATCCAATTGAGCCAGTTGATCCTAAAATGACTATTTTCTTTCTCATAAAAAACCTTCAAGTAAAAAACAAATTGGAATTGCAAAAATGAAACCATCAAATCGATCTAGCAATCCGCCATGACCTGGTAAAATATTTCCGGAGTCTTTGATTTTTGCTTTTCTTTTTAAAAATGAAATAAATATATCTCCAAGTTGAGAAATAGATGAAATAAAAAATATATAAACAAATAAGTCTACTAATTCATAAAAATTTTTGAATATAAAAAATGAGATTAAAAAAGACAAAAAATATGATCCTATCATACCGGAGTAAGTTTTATTGGGACTAATTTTTGTAATTTTTTTTCCTTGAAAAGTTTTACCAAATATATAACCACCTATATCAGAAGAAATACAAACAGTTATAATTGTTAATAATTTAATTTTATCTAAGAACTCATTTAATGACAATATTTGCCAAGTTATTATAATCAAAATACTTAGGTAAATTAAAAGAAAAAACAGAATAAAGAACAATATTTTTTTTTTTAATATTTTATCAAATATTAATTTAAATTCATAAAAAACCTGGCAAAAAATAAAGAATAATGCAATTGTTAGAAATACGTTGCTGCTCATTGCTATAATAAATAGAATGGTCAATAATAAAGAAGTTAAAATACGTTTATTTATTTCTTTCATTTAATCCACCAAATTTTCTGTTAATTTTTTGGTATTTTTTTAATATATTAAAAAAATCTTTTTCATTGAAATCTGGCCACATTTTTTTTTCAAAAAATATTTCTGAATAAATAGATTGCCAAATTAAAAAATTGCTAATTCTTTTTGTATTACCTGTCCTTATAAGTATTTCTGGATCTGGTATATTTTTTGTATATAAGTTTTTACTTATATTCTTCTCATTAATAGGTACTTTTTTTTTAATTAGTTTTTTAATTGATAATAAAATTTCCTGTCTAGAACCATAGTTCAGAGCCATATTAATTTGAATTTTTTTATTATTTTTTGTTATTTTTTTTACGTTATATATTTTCTTTTTAAGATTAATAGGAAATGAATTTATATTTCCTATGATATTAATTTTTATATTTTTATTATTTAGACTTTTGATTTCTCTATCTATGTAATTATTTAATAAAGAAAATAAATATTTTATCTCACTATCAGGTCTTCTCCAATTTTCTGTAGAAAAAACATATAAAGTTAAAAATTTAATTTTTTTTTTTATTGCTGCGTCAATAATTTTTTCAACAGTTTCTATTCCTTTTTTATGTCCATAATTTCTTGAGTTTTTTTTTTTTAATCCCCACCTTCCATTGCCATCCATAATTATGGCTACATGTTTTGGTGAATTCATATTGTCATTATTTCTTTCTCTTTGTATAAAACTTTGTCGTCAATTAAAATAATATTCTTATCTGTGTGAACCTGTATTATTTTTTCAAAATTTTTTTCTTCATCCTCAGATATTTCCTTATTTTTTTTAAGTTTCTTTAATTCATCATTTGCCTCTCTCCTAATATTTCTTATAGAAACTTTACATTTTTCACCCATAGATTTTACGATTTTTTTCATTTCTAATCTTCTTTCCTCACTAAGGTCCGGAACAGGCAATCTAATTAATTGACCATCTATTTGAGGGTTTAATCCGAGCTCTGATTTTTTTATAGCTGAATCAATTATTGAAACATTATTTAAATCCCATACTTGTATGTTTATTGTTCTAGGTTCAGGAGTTGTTATAGTGCCAAGTTGATTTATAGGCATTTTTTGTCCATAAATATCAATTTTAATTAGATCAAGCATACTTGCATTTGCTCTTCCAGTTCTTAATGAATTTAATTCATTAGAAAATACATCAATAGTTTTCATCATTTTAGATTTATAGGTATTTTCCTCAAACATTATTCACCAATTTTAATTCTAATAAATTCTTTTATTTCTAGGTTTTTGTTATTTATTTTATCAATTATATCCTTTACTTTTTTCTTCGGTTCCATAACCCAACATTGCGTCATTAGACTGTTATCTTCTTTAAATTTGTTAATTTTTCCTAAACTTATTTTATTTATAATGTTCTCAGGCTTTCCACTATTTTTTAATTCTTCAGAGATTAAAATTTTCTCTTTTTCAATTATTTCATTGTCAATTTCATCAGAATTTATAGAGATTGGGTTAGATGCAGCTATATGCATTGATAATTGCTTACCAAATAAATTTATTTCATCTGTTTCCTCAGTTTTTTTAATTGAAACAATGACACCTAATTTTGATACATTATCCCTAATTACTGAATGTTGATATGAAAAATTATCTGATTGAGGATTTTCGATTGTTTTAAATCGTCCGATAGTAATTTTTTCTCCAATTTTTGAAATTAGTTCAACTAAATTTTCATCTACAGTTTTATTGTTGTTCATTAATGAACTTTTTAATTTATCCAAATTAGATGAACATTTATTATTTATTTCACTTAATTCTTTAGCAAAATTTATAAAGTCATTATTTTTTGCAACAAAATCTGTCTCACAGTTTATTTCAATAATAGATGTTTTACTTTTATCACCACTAATGACTATAACACCTTCATTAGCATCTCTTGACATTTTTTTTGAAGCTTTTGCTACGCCTTTGACCCTTAGAATTTCTACAGCTTTATTTAAGTCACCGTTAGCTTCTTTTAAAGCTGCATTACAATCTTTAAATCCAGCTCCTGTTGATTGTCTTAATTGTTTTACTTTCTCAATGTCGCTCATTTATTAAATTTGTTTAATTTAGTTTTTTATCTAAATCAATTTTACCATCACTTTGTTTAATTTCTTTCAAAGTTTTATTTTCCATTTTGGGCTTTATATTCAGCTTTGCGTCATTGATTGTGTCCTTCATCAGATTGCAATACAAATCAATTGATCTTCGAGCATCATCATTTCCAGGTATTGGAAAATCAATACCATCAGGATCAGAATTTGTATCTAAAATTGCAATAATTGGAATTCCTAGCTTAATTGATTCTTTGATAGCTAATGATTCATAATTAGTATCTATTATAAACACTAAATCTGGAATTTTTTTCATTTCCATTATCCCGCCTAGAGATCTTTGTAATTTATCTCTTTGACCACTCATTTTTAATAATTCTTTTTTTGTAAAACCCCTATTTTCAGAAGAAAGATCAGAATTTATTTTATTTAATTTTTTAATCGAGTTAGAAATAGTACCCCAATTGGTTAACATGCCACCTAACCATCTATAATTAACAAAATATTGATCAGTATCTTTTGCTAATTGGGCTACAGCTTCTGAGGCTTGTTTCTTAGTTGATATAAATAAAATTTTACCTTCAGACGAAATAGTTTGATGCACTTTCTCTAACGCTGTATTTGTTAGTTCCAAAGTTTGGGTTAAATCAATAATATGTATTGAATCCCTTTTTCCAAAAATATATTTTTTCATTTTTGGATTCCATCTTAAAGTTTTATGGCCAAGGTGAACACCTGCCTCTAACAATTGTTCTATTGTTATTTTTGGTATTTTCATTTTTTTTTCCCGGTTATGCCACCACAATTATTGCCCTAAAGGGACCGGAGGTATAAAACCACTAATTGTGTGCGTGTTAATTTCAAAGATAAATACAATTTATTAAAGAAAAAACAAGCCTTTTTTAATCAAGCAAAACGTGATTTTGCAAATTTAATGCATTTAAAAGCTCATAATTCACTTTTCTTGAATTTTTAAGATAAAATTTTCGAATTTCATTATTATATTGGAGTAGAATTTTAACTTCTGTTTCTCCATCTTTTAAACTAAGTTCTTTCAACTTATGAAGATCTTTAATATTTTCAAATTTAAACGTTATATTTTTAATTTGTTTATTAATTAATTCTTTTAATGAAACTATTTTTTTTACATTAATTCTTTTTTGAGATTTGTCACCATCAATATAGTTCAACATCACAGTTAACATTAAAGAGTTTCCTTCAATTAAATTCTCTCTATTCATTTCAAAAATATCTGAAAAAATAAATAATTCAAATACACTTGATAGATCTGAAAATTTTACTATTCCATATGAATTACCTTTTTGCGTTTTTTTTTCTTGAACTTTTAAAACTGTGCAAGCTATATTTGAACTTATAATATTATTTTCGTTCTCAAACTTATCATAACTTATAATATTAAAACTTTTGAATATTGATTTATATTGGTTCAAAGGATGATCTGATATATAAAATCCCAAGGTTTCAAATTCTTTATTAAGCTTTGTGTCTTTATCCCAATCATCAACTTTTTCTAAGAAATTTGTATTGTTTATTTCGTCACTTCCAAATAAATCAATTTGATTTAAAGATTTATTTTCATAATTATTTTTTGATTTTAAAATTATATTTGGTATCGAATTAAATAATGATTGTCTATTACTGTTTAAATAATCGAATGCTCCTGCTTGAACTAAACCCTCTAACTGTAATTTATTTATATCTTTAGGATTAACTCTATTTATAAAATCTGAAATGTTTTTAAATTCTCCATTTTTAGATCTCTCATTTATTACATTTGAAATTGCTTCATAACCAACGTTTTTTATTGCTCCTAAAGCATAATAAAAATTTTGTCCGTCTGATGAAAAATCTGCTAAAGATTTATTTATATTTGGTCTTATAATTTTAATATTTAGTCTTTTTAATTCTTCATAAAATTCGCTAAGTTTCTTTTGGTTAGATAATTCCATTGACATAGATGCAACAAAAAATTCGTGAGGAAAGTAGGTTTTAAGATAGGCAGTTTGATAAGCTATAACTGCATATGCAGCAGCGTGACTCTTATTGAAGCCATACTCTGCAAAAGGTTCTATTTTTAAAAATATACCCGCAGCAATATCCTTGCTAATTCCGTTTTTAAAGGCACCTTCTACGAATCTTTGTTTTTGCTTCTCTAATTCAGCTCTCTTCTTTTTACCCATTGCTCTTCTTAAAATATCTGCTTCTCCTGCTGTAAAACCTGATAGAATTTGTGCGATTTGCATAACCTGCTCTTGATAAATTATTACTCCATATGTTGGCTTTAATATTTGTTCCAATTTTGGATGTAAATAATCAGGGTCTCTCTTGCCATGTTTGCATTCATTATATACTGGTATATTACTCATAGGTCCAGGTCTATAGAGAGCCACTAGAGCTATAATATCCTCTAACCTATTAGGTTTCATGTTTATAAGAGCATCTTTCATTCCAGAACTCTCTAGTTGAAATAAGCCTACTGTTTTTCCGCTTGATAATAATTCATAAACTTTTTGGTCCTCATAATTAATTTTTTCAATTTTAAATTCAGAGAATTTTTTGTTAATTAATTTTTGCGCTTTATCGATAACAGTAAGTGTTTTTAATCCCAAAAAATCGAATTTTATAAGTCCTGCATTTTCTGCGGAATACATATCAAACTGAGTTGAAGGTAATAGTAGGTCCGCTGAATTATCTTTATATAAAGGAACTGTTTCGGTTAATTTTTTATCTGCAATAACTACACCTGCTGCATGCGTTGCAACGTTGCGGTTTAAACCCTCAAGTTTAAGAGATAGATTGATTAGACGATCAACTCTTTTATCATCTTTAATTAGCTTTTGAAGTCTAGGCTCAACATTTATACACTGCTGTAAAGACATTGGTCTTGAAGGATCAAAAGGTATCATTTTACAAATACTGTCTATAAAACCATATGGCAATCCCAGAACTCTACCAACATCTCTTATAACCATTCTTGCTTTTAGTTTACCAAAAGTAATGATATGAGCTACACTATCTTTATATTTTGTGCTTAAATACTTAAAAACTAAATCTCTTTTATCTTCACAAAAATCTATATCAAAATCAGGCATTGAAATTCTATCAGGATTTAGAAATCTTTCAAAAATTAAATTAAATTTTATTGGATCAATATCAGTGATGGATAAACACCAAGCAACCAAAGAACCCGCGCCAGAACCTCTGCCAGGTCCTACAGGGATTTTATTCTTCTTTGCCCACATAATATAATCTGAAACAATTAAGAAATATCCAGAATAATTCATTTCAACTATTATTTTTATTTCATGATCTAATCTTTTTTTATATTCTAAATATTTCTCATCTTTCTCAATATTTATAGGATCTATATCAAAAATATGTTTAAATTTGTCTTTAAGTCCTTCAAAAGATAATTGTCTCAAAATATTATTAGGATTCTTCTCAGAAGATGAAATATTTGGTAAGATTGGTTTTGAAAAATTAGGCTTAAAAGAACATCTAAATGGTAAATTAAAATTATTTTCTAATGCCTCAGGTAAATCTTTAAAAAGCTCAATCATCTCATCAGATGATTTAAGGTAATGTTGATTAGTAAGTTTTGTTCTATTACTGTCGTTCACATAGGTTTTTTCGCCTATACACATCAGTGCATCATGAGCATCAAACATATCTTTATCTAAATAATAAACTTCATTAGAAGCAATAATTGGTAAATCCAACTTTTCAGAAATTTTAAGATTGTAATTTTCAAAGTCTTTCTCATTTAAATCATTATGTCTTTGAATTTCGACATAAATATTATCTTTAAACTTTTCTTTTAACTTTAACAGTATTTCTTCGAATTCATTAAATAAACCTCTATTAAAAAGTGATCCGAATAAACATTTTATTGAACCAGTTAAAATTATTATACCTTCAGGATTATTCAATAAATCATCCACATCACAATACGGATCAGTAGTCTGAGAATTTTCTAAATATGATTTTGATGAAAGTTTAATAATATTTTTATATCCTTGATAATTTTTTGCTATAAGAGGTATCAGTCCTTTAAGTCCTCTATATTTAAATAATATCTGAGTTCCAATAATAGGCTGGGTGCCTACTGATGATAAATTTTCTGAAAATTCTAAGGCACCAGATAAATTATAAGTATCTGATAAACCTATTGTTTTAATTTTATTTTTTTTACAGAAATCTTTTAATTGATCAATTTTTATTGCTCCTTCACAAATAGAATATTGAGTATGTATTTTAAATTGATTGAATGTCTTGTTAGCTGATTCTTTCATTGGTGATTTTCATCTTACCACCAATCATTTTAATTTTACAATCTGCCATATTTGCAAAATATCTATTGTGGGTTGCAAAAATTATAATTTTGTTTTTATCTTTAAGATTTAATAAAATTTTAAATATTTGCCTAGCATTTTCAAAATCTAGACTTCCGGTTGGTTCATCAGCTAAAATAATATTTGGCTCATTAATTAGAGCTCTGGCAATTGCTATTCTTTGATTTTCGCCGCCAGAAAGTTCTGACGGATAATGATTTAATCTTGAGGTTAAATCAAATTTTTTAATCAATTTTTTTGCTAAATCTGTTGATTTCAACATACTGTTTGAAATTAACAAATTAGGCAGTATTACATTTTCAAGTGCTGTAAAATCTGGCAATAAATTTTTGTCTTGATAAATAATACCGATATTTTTTGATCTAATATAGTCATTCTTAATTGAACTATTTATATCAATTTTCTTTTGATTAAATTCAATATAACCTGATGAAGGAATATCAATTAATGATAATAAATTTAATAAAGTTGATTTACCAGATCCTGAAGGTCCTATAATAGAATAAACCTTTCCTGCTTCAAATTTAAAATTTAAGTTATTTAAAACTTTAATGGATTTATTTTTTTCATACTTCTTTGATAAATTATTTAATTTTAAATAATTATTCATATTTTAAAGTTTCTATTGTATCTAATTTTGCTGCTTTAGAAGCTGGATAAATTGATACGATTGAAGTTGTTATTATTGAACTTAAAGCAATTAAAATTATTGAATTAATATTTATTTCAGACGGAAGTGTACTTAAAAAATAAATTTCTTCTGGAAATAACGTAACATCAAAAGTATTAGAAATAAATTTCCTAATATCTTCTATATAGTATGAAAATAAAGTACCAAATAAAATACCACATAAGGTTGCTGATGTACCAATGATAAATCCTACATAAAAGAATATTTTTTTAATTGAATTATTTGATACACCAATAGATTTTAAAATTCCTATATCTCTAGTTTTATTTTTAACTAATATTGTCAAACCAGATATAATATTAAATGCAGCTACAATTATTATTAGAGATAAGATTATAAACATCACGTTTCTTTCAACTTTTAAAGCTGAAAATAAAGACTCGTTTAAATCTGCCCATGTGTAAACATACGCACCAGGAAATAAATCTAACAATTTTTTTTTATAATATTCGATATTTTTTGGATCCTTGAAATAATACTCAATAAATCTTATATCTTTATCTTTATCAAAAAAATCTTCTAACGTACTAAGATTAATATATGCAACATTTTCATTAAATTCGCCTATCCCGCTATCAAATATCGAAATTACCTCAAATTTATCCTGTCTTGGAAAAGATCCAACAATGGTTTGAACACCAGATGGTGACATAATTGTTATTTGATCACCAATATCTATGTTAAGCAAAAAGCTTAAATCTTTTCCAATTGAAATTGAATTATTTTTTAAATCTCTTGATCCAAAATATTTCTTATTATTTGATATTTCTAAATTTTTAAAATCCTTTTTCAAATATCCTTTTAAAAGTATGCCCTTTGTATTTTGTTTTGAAAGAATAACTGCTTCTCCATCATTTGAAGCAGTACTTTTTGCAAAATCTTTATCAGTAATAAAATCTAGAGACTTGTCGTAAGGTTTTACTACAGCATGAGCATTAAAACCTACAATTTTGTTTATTAACTCTGTTCTAAAACCATTCATTACTGACATAACAATTATTAGTACAGCTACACCAAGCCCGATACCAATAAAAGAAAAGATAGAGATTACATTTAAAAAGCCATCTTTTTTTCTAGCTTTTAAAAATCTAAATATAACTTCTTTTTCTAGTTGTGAAATCAATTTTGCTTAGCTTTTATTATTTGTGAAGCTACATCTTCAACTGTCAATTTTTGAGTTTTTCCATCAACTTCTTTAAACTCATATAAATTTCCTTCAGATTTATTTCCTATTACCAATTGATAAGGAATCCCAATTAAATTGAATTTTTTGATTTTAGCTGAGATATTTTCATCTGTATCATCTATAATTGTTTCTATATTTTTTGATTTTAGAAATTCGCCTATTTTAATAGACTTTTCTAAATTAGATTTATCATTTTTATTTATCATTGGAATTATTGCGCAATCATAAGGTGTTACTGACATAGGCCATTTCATAATACCTTCTTTATCGTTATATTTTGCCTCAATTATGGCACCAACAAGTCTGGAAACTCCTATTCCATATGATCCCATTTTCACAAATTCCTTTTTCCCATTAAAATCAACAGCAGCATTCATTGGTTTTGAATATTTATCTCCAAAATAAAATATGTGACCGACTTCTATCCCTTTGGTATTAACTCTAAACTCTTGTGGCACAGATTTCTCAAATTCATCTTTATTAAATTTTTCATCTGTCACAGAATAAAATTTTTCATATTGTTTTCTCAATGTACCTAAAGAGACTTTATCTAGATTTGTTTTTGAGCTATCTACATCAAATATTCTTTTATCTGTATAAATTTTACTTTCACCTGTATCAGCAAGAATAATAAATTCATGAGATAAATTCCCACCGATGGGTCCAGTATCAGCAGCCATAGGTATTGCAGATAAATTTAATCTCTTAAATGTTTTTAAATATGAAAGGAAAAATTTATTATACGAAAAGATTGCATCGTCATCTGTTAAGTCAAAAGAGTAAGCATCCTTCATATAAAATTCTCTACATCTCATAATTCCAAATCTTGGTCTTAACTCATCTCTAAATTTCCATTGAATATGATATAGCAATTGAGGTAAAGATTTATATGATTTAAAGGAAGACCTAAAAATTTCTGTTACAAGTTCTTCATTGGTTGGGCCATATAACATTTCTCTATTTTGACGATCTTTTATTCTTAACATTTCTTCACCATAATCTTCATATCGTCCACTTTCCTTCCAAATTTCAGATGATTGAATTGTAGGCATTAATATTTCTTGAACACCAACACGATTTTGTTCTTCTCGAACTATTTGCTCTATTTTTTTCATTACTTTAAAACCCAGTGGTAACCAAGAATAAATTCCAGCAGAGGACTGTTTAATCATACCTACTCTTAACATTAATTGATGGGATTTAATTTTAGCTTCAGATGGATTATTTTTTAGTATTGGAATAAATGATTTTGAAAAAAACATTAATTTAAAAAGTTACGTAAATTTAAAATTTCATAAATTACTAATAGATATATAACTATAAAAATACTAGATGTAATTAAAGTACAATAAATTATTTTTTTAGTTATTTTTGGATTTTCTGGAGCCCCAGGATCAACACCCTCAATATTTCCCTTTTTTTCACGATTTACATCTATTGGAAGAATGGCAAAGAAAACTATCCACCATAAGCAGACATATACAACTATTGAGCCTGTAATACTCAATTAAATCCTCACTAAATTTATATTTGTGTAAGGTCTTTTTCCTAATTTTTCTTTAGTGTACTTTCTACAAGTTATTTTAAGAGCATCAATTAAATTTGATTCTTGTTTTTTGTTATTTAAAGAAAAAGTTTTTGCTGTTTTTTCAATTTCTTCTTCAAGATTAAATGTGAATTCATCTTTTTCGTATATTGGTAAACCTCTAAAAGTTAATAAAGGTTTGTTATGAATATTGCCATTTGGAGTTATTAATAGTGTTGCTTCTATTAATCCGTTAGTAGACAAATTTTTTCGCTCTTTTATAGATTGAGCATCTTCTTCAACACTTATGGAACCATCTACGTAAAGTCTTCCGCTTGGTGCTTTATCATATACCTCAGGTTTATCGCCTGGATAGATTCTTACAATATCGCCATTTTCTACTCTAACAGGATACGGAACTTGCATTTCTTTAGCAAAATTTATGTGTTCAATCATATGTCTATGTTCACCATGAACAGGTATAACAGATCGTGGTTTTATCCAGTCATACATATCCTTTAAATCTTCTCTATTTGGATGACCTGATACATGAATGAATTCACTATCTTCTGAAATTACTTCTATACCTTCTCTAACTAATTGATTGTGAAGTTTGTATAATTTTTTTTCATTTCCTGGAATAATTTTTGAAGAAAATATAACCGCATCACCTCTCTCAACAAAAACATCTGGATGTGTATAATTTGAAATACGGTTCATTGCACCCATTGGCTCTCCTTGGCTTCCAGTACATAAGTAAACAATTTTTTCCCTTGAGATATTTTTTGCATCTCTTGCATCAAGAGGTTCAATAACATTTTGCAAGTAACCACATTGCCTAGCAGCTTTATAAATTCTGTGCATTGAACGGCCAACCAAAGCAATTTGCCTACCTGTTTTTTCAGCACAATAAAAGGCTGACTCCATTCTTGCTACATTTGAAGCGAAAGATGTAATAATTATTCTTTTCTTTAATCTTTCCATTATCTTTAGCATATTTTTTCTTACATCAAGTTCAGATCCTGCTCTTCCAGCACTAAATACATTTGTTGAGTCACATATCATTGTCAAAACACCTTCTTCGCCAATTTCCTTTAATCTTTTTGAATTCATATTGTCTCCAGTTAATGGATCTGGATCGCACTTCCAATCACCAGTGTGTAATATATTTCCAACAGGTGTTTCAATTTTTAGTCCATTAGGTTCTAGTATAGAATGTGTTAATGTAACAAATTCTATTTTAAAAGGACTTAAATCTACAATGCTATTTAATTGAACAACTTCTAAATATCCTGTTACATCAATTTTTTTTTCCTTAAATTTTTCTGAAATTAACACTGAAGTAAATGGAGTAGCAAATATTTTACATTTTAATTTTGGCCATATATGAGCAATTGCACCAATATGATCTTCATGTGCATGAGTTAGAACAATACCTAATAGGTCATCTTTTTTATCAACAATAAATCCGGGGTCAGGATATATTAAGTCAACACCTGGAATTGCATCATCAGCAAAAGTAACTCCTATATCTACAATTATCCATTTTCTATTATCTGGGTTTCCATAGGCGAATAAATTCATATTCATCCCGATTTCTCCAGATCCCCCTAAAGGGCAAAAAATTAATTCTTCTTTCATTTATTTAAATACATAGCAGCCCTTAAAACTCCATCGGTAGTTAAATCAGATTTTATTTTTACTTTTAGTTTTAAAGAATTTTTAAACATTTTTGCTAATCCACCAGTAAATATTATTTTATATTTTTTTTTGGTTTGTTTAATAATGGAATGAATTATATTGTCAATCAGACCAGTATAACCGAAGAAAAATCCTGAATTAATTGCGCTTATAGTATTTTTACCTACAACATTGTTTGATTTTTTAAATTTTACATTAGGTATTAAAGATGCTTTTTTTGATAAATTTTCTAATGATAGATGTATTCCTGGAGCAATTACCCCTCCATTATAACTATTTGCTGAGATTACATCAAAATTAGTTGCTGTTCCAAAATCTACTACAATATAATTATTTTTATTGTCAATTACTGATATTGCATTAGCTAACCTGTCAGAACCAATTTGTTTTCTATTAACTTTTATGCTTAATAATTTACTTAAATTAAGATTTTTTAACTCATCACAATTTGTATTAAAATATAAATTAAAATAATTTTTAATTTTCTTGTAACAATTGGGAACAACAGAGCAGAATAAAATTTGTTTTAATTTTTTATCAAATTTTCTCAAAACATTTAAATTTTTTTTTAAATATTTTAAGTTCACTTTATTTGTAGAAAGTCTGATTTTTTTGATAATATTTTTATTTTTGTAAACGCAGATTTTTATATCAGTATTTCCAATATCTCCAATAATGTAAAAATTAAGCATAATAAGAGTATTTTTTTTCGAAGTTATTTTTTATAAAATTTATAATTTTAGATTTATTAATTTTATTATTATATTTATTTATATAAGTAGTTTCATATTCTTTTATTGTTGGACTACTTTTTATATTAATACCTACTCCAATAATTAGAAATTTAATTTCATTATAATAAATTATTTCTTGAAGAATTCCGCATACCTTTTTATTCATTATTTTTAAATCATTTGGTAGTTTAATATTGATTTTATATGGAACAATATTTTTTAAAATATTTTTTATTATTTTAAGATTTGAAAATGTAATTTTTTTTAAATTTAAACTTTTACCAATAGGAAAAAAAATTGAAATAAAAAGATTTCCTCTTCTAGAAACCCATTTTTTTCCCCTTTGTCCTTTTCCATTAGTCTGGATATCGCTAGTAACTATACCTTGTTTTATATTTTTTTTGATTAATCTTATTGCTGTATCATTAGTGCTTTTGACACCCTTGTAAGAATATATTTTGAGCTTCATTAATTAATGTTTATTTGTGAAATTATATCTACTATCCCACTTGGATATATAAAGTAAACAAGAATGAAAAAAGTTGATGCTACTAGTGTAAATTTTAAACCTAAATTATGTTTCGATTCAAATTTTTCTTTTTCTGGATCGAAATATATAATTTTGATTATTCTTAGATAATAAAAAGCAGCGATTACTGTTGCTAGTAGTCCAACTATTGCTAAAAAATACATTTTTTCATTTATTACAGCCACAAAAATATAAAATTTTGCAAAAAAGCCAGCTAGCGGTGGTATTCCTGCTAAAGAGAATAACACGACAAGCAATGATAATGACAGTAACGGATGATTTTTTGAAAGACCCGACAAATCTTCAATATTCTCATAATATTCATCGTTTCGCTTAAGCATAAACAAACAACTAAAAAATGCTAAATTCATGACAAGATAAATTGTTATGTATGTAATAGAACTCTGCACACCTTGTGTTGTACCTGTAGATAAACCTGCAAGAGCATATCCCATATGACTAATTGAGCTGTAGGCTATTAGTCTTTTTAGATTTTTTTGACCAATTGCTGCTACCGCTCCGAAAACCATTGATGCAATGGACAAAAATATAATTATCATTTGCCACTGATCACCTAACTCATAAAAAGGAATATATAGAAACCTAATAAATACTGTTAATGCAGCAATTTTTGGTAGTAATGCAAAAAAGACTGTTACAGATGTTGGTGAGCCTTGATAAACATCAGGTGCCCACATATGGAAAGGAACGGCGGAAATTTTAAAAGCTAATCCAACTAAAATAAATACTATTCCAAAAGTTAACCCGTATTCTATTTCTTTTGTGTTAACCATAATTTGATTAAAATTAGTCGTTTCTGAAAAACCATAAATAAGTGAACACCCATATAATAAAAGTCCAGATGAAAGAGCACTTAAAACAAAATATTTTAATCCAGACTCCGTTGATAGTAAATTATCTCTATTAAATGATGCTAACACATATAACGCTAGTGATTGCAATTCTAAACCCATGTAAAAAACAATAAGATCGTTTGAGCTAATCATCACCATCATACCTAAGATTGAGCATAAAATAAGAATTGGATATTCAATTTTGCTAATTTTATTAATCTGAATGTATTTTGATGATGACAGCATTACAAAAATCCCAGACAAAATTAAAAGAATTTTCATAAATCTAGCTAAACTATCTATATTGTAACTATTATTGAATAATGATGATTGAATTTGAGCGTCTAAATTAATTATTAATGCTAAAGCAGCAACTAAACTTACAGTGGTTAAATTATAAACTAGTTGAGAACTATTTTTCTTAAATACCCCAAATATTAATAAAAACATAATCATTATTGATATAAATAACTCTGGAATTATAAGTTGTAGATTTTCCATTAATCGCCTAATGCTAATTTATTAATCTTGTCTAAATCATTCATATCTATCATGTTTGCAACTGATACCTCTATAGAGTTAATCAAAGGTTCTGGATAAAAACCAAAAAATATAATCGGTAATACTAAAAGCCATAATGTAACAATTTCAAATCTTTTTAAATCAACCATTTTTTTTACATCTTCATTAATTAATTTTCCAAAGATTATTCTCTTGTATAACCAAAGCATATATGCCGCCCCCAAGATCACTCCTAGACTTGCAATCGTTGCTACAAGTATATTCTTTTTAAATGCACCCATTAAAACTAAAAATTCACCAATAAAACCACTTGTTCCAGGCAATCCAAGAGCTCCTAAAGTAAAAACCATAAAAACTATTGCGTACTTTGGCATTATAGAAACTAAGCCTCCATATCTATTTATAAGTCTTGTATGAAGTCTATCGTAAACAACTCCAACACATAAAAATAGTGCTGCAGATACTAAACCATGACTTATCATTTGGAAGATACTTCCTTCTATTCCTTGCTGTGTCATTGTGAAAATACCTAGTGTTACAAATCCCATATGAGCTACGGATGAATAAGCTATTAGTTTCTTCATATCTTCCTGCATTAAGGCTACTAGTGATGTATAAATAATC
>CACANA010000018.1 GCA_902533775.1 uncultured Pelagibacteraceae bacterium | reverse complement strand
TATTGAAATTCCTAAAGATTTCTTTGAGGAAAAAATTGAAGTCACTGGTCATAAACATGATAATTCTGAACTATGTGTGGGTATGATTTTCTTACCAAGAAATGATTATAGCGCTCAAGAGCAATGTAGAACTATTGTTGAAAGTGAACTAACAAAGAGAAATTTTAGTATCTATGGTTGGAGACAAGTTCCTGTTGATCCCTCTGTCTTAGGAGAAAAAGCTGAACAAACAAGACCTGAAATTACTCAAGTATTGTTCACATACAATGACAAAAAAGTTGTCAATAAATCTCTGGAACAAAAATTGTATGAAACTAGAAGAGTAATTGAAAAAGAAGCTTTAAATAATCAATTAAATAATTTTTATATATGTTCATTTAGTTCTAAATCTATCATTTACAAAGGAATGTTTTTAGCAGAAGCTTTGTCAGATTTTTATACTGACTTGAAAGATGAAAGATTTATATCTAGGTATGCAATATTTCACCAAAGATTTTCAACTAATACTGCGCCAAGTTGGGACTTAGCTCAACCATTTAGATCTATAGCGCATAATGGTGAAATAAATACTCTTAAAGGAAATGTTAATTGGATGAAGGTTCACGAAGAAGAGATGTTTAGTCCAGTTTTCGAAGATATAGAGAATCTTAAGCCTGTAATACCAGCTGGCAATTCTGACTCTGCATCATTAGATAATGTTTTTGAGTTATTAAATATTTCTGGACAGCCTGCCCCTCTAGCAAAATTAATGTTAATACCAGACGCTTGGTCAAAAAAAAATAAGGTATTAAAAAAAGATCATCAACAACTATTCAATTTTTTAAATAGTACCATGGAGCCTTGGGATGGGCCAGCTGCTATAGCTGCAACTGATAATGAATGGGTAATTGTTGCAACTGACAGAAATGGATTAAGACCACTTAGATATACAGTGACAAGAGACAAACTTCTTTTTGCAGGAAGTGAAACAGGAATGATAGATTTAAATGAGAAAAAAATTGTATCTAAAGGAAGATTAGGACCTGGAGAAATATTAGGAGTAAGAATAGAAAAAGGCAAAGTATATTCAAACGATGAAATAAAAAACTACCTTTCAAAAGAATATAAACATTACAACAATCAGATTATTGATCTTGATAAAAAATTAGAGGCAGAAACTGAAAAAGTAGAGCTAGAAGGCCAAAGTTTGAGGAATTTTCAACATTGTTTTGGATATAGCATAGAAGATTTAGAATTAATTCTTCATCCAATGGCAGAAGATGCTAAAGAAGCAACAGGCTCAATGGGTGATGACACGCCTTTAGCAGTTTTATCTGATAAATATAGACCACTATATCATTACTTTAGACAAAACTTTAGTCAGGTTACAAATCCACCAATTGACTCTCTAAGAGAAAACAAAGTTATGAGTTTAAAGACAAGATTTGGAAATCTTGGTAATATTTTAGATTTTAGTAAATTAACTAAAGACAATATTTATGTCTTAAATAGTCCGATATTATCAAATGCACAATTTGAAAAATTTTTAAAATTCTTTGGAAATAATAATAAAGTTTTAGATTGTACATTCAGCAAAGATGATGATTTAGAGACATCAATAAATTTACTCAAAGTTAAATCTGAACAAGCTGTTAGAGAGGGAATTAAACAAATAATATTATCAGATAAAAATATTTCAGAAAATAGAATGCCAATGCCAATGCTTTTATGTATAGGGGCAATAAATACACATTTAGTTAAATTAGGTTTGAGAGGTTATGTTTCTATTAATGTTCAAACTGGAGATGCTTTAGATACTCACTCTTTTGCAACATTAATTGGTGTTGGTGCTACTACAGTGAACCCTTATTTAGCTTTTGATAGCTTATATCAAAGACATTCTAAGAAATTATTTGGAAATTTCACTTTTGATGAATGTGTTTCAAGATATATTAAATCAGTCAATCTCGGTCTTCTTAAAATAATGTCTAAAATGGGAATTTCTGTTTTAAGTTCTTATAGAGGCGGATGTAATTTTGAAACTGTGGGACTAAGCAGAACAATTGTGAAAGATTACTTTCCTGGGATGTTATCAAAGATTTCTGGAATTGGTTTAAAAGGAATAGAAAAGAAAATCAGAACTATACACAAAGAAGCATTTTTCAATAATTCAAATATTTTACCTATTGGAGGTATTTACAGATATAGAAAAAATGGTGAAACACATCAGTATCAAGGCAAACTTATTCATTTACTGCAAACTGCTGTTGGACAAGGATCTTATGAAATATATAAAAAATACATAAAAGGTATTTATAATCTAAATCCAATAAGTTTAAGAGATTTAGTAGATTTTAAATCTAAAAATCCCATCGATATATCTAATGTTGAGCCTGCATCTAATATATTAAAAAGATTTGGAAGTGGAAGTATGTCTCATGGAGCTTTATCTAAAGAAGCACATGAAACTCTTGCTGTTGGTATGAACAGAATTAAAGGCGCATCTTGTAGTGGTGAAGGTGGAGAAGATGAAAATAGATTTAAGATTATGGAGAATGGAGATAGTGCAAATTCAAGGGTTAAACAAATTGCATCAGCTAGATTTGGAGTAACCATTAATTACTTAAATAATTGTAATGAGATTGAAATCAAAATTGCACAGGGTGCTAAACCAGGTGAAGGTGGACAATTACCAGGTTTTAAAGTTACGGATGAAATTGCGAGATTGAGACACTCAACGCCAGGAGTTACTTTAATATCCCCTCCACCACATCATGATATTTACTCAATAGAAGATCTAGCTCAATTAATTTATGATTTAAAACAAATAAATCCTAAGGCTAGGGTTGGAGTTAAATTAGTTGCTTCATCAGGAATTGGAACGATAGCTGCTGGAGTTGCAAAAGCTAAAGCAGACATAATTTTAATCTCGGGGCACTCAGGAGGTACAGGAGCTACTCCACAGACAAGCGTTAAATATGTTGGAGTTCCTTGGGAGATGGGATTAACAGAAGCAAATCAGGTATTGACATTAAATAACTTGAGACATCAAGTTACGCTTAGAACTGACGGTGGAATAAAAACTGGAAGAGATGTTGTAATTGCAGCCATGATGGGAGCAGAAGAATTTGGCGTAGCAACAACTGCTTTAGTCGCAATGGGATGTATAATGGTCAGACAATGTCATTCAAATACATGTCCAGTGGGTGTTTGCACACAAGATGATAAATTAAGAGAGAAATTTACAGGAACTCCTGAAAAAGTAGTGAACCTTTTTACATTTATAGCAGAGGAAGTAAGAGAAATACTTGCTGATCTTGGTTTCAAATCTTTAAATGAAGTAATTGGAAGAACTGACTTGCTAAGGCAAGTAAGCAAAGGATCACCAAACTTGGATGATCTAGACTTAAATCCTCTTTTTGTTCAGGCAGATCCTGGAAAAAATAAAAGATATTGTGAGAAACCTGAAATTAATTCTGTTCCAGATACTTTAGATCAAAAATTATGGCCAGAAATAGAAGACAAAATAGATAAAAAAGAAAAAATAAATCAAGAATTTGAAATTCAAAATACTGATAGAGCAGTTGGTACTAGAATTTCTTATCATTTGTACAAAAAATTTGGAAATAACAAACTTGATGAAAATTCGATCGAATTAAATTTTAAAGGTTCAGCAGGCCAATCCTTTGGTGCTTTTGCTATTAAAGGATTAAAACTAATTTTAAAAGGGGATGCAAATGATTATGTTGCTAAAGGATTATCAGGTGGAACTATTGTGATTAAATTACAAGATGAAAGCAACCTTGTTTCAAATGAAAATACTATTATTGGAAACACTGTTTTGTATGGAGCTACTTCTGGAAAATTATTAGCTGCTGGACAAGCAGGAGAGAGATTTGCTGTTAGAAATTCAGGTGCAACTGCAGTAGTAGAAGGTTGTGATTCAAATGGTTGTGAATACATGACAGGCGGAAACATTATTATATTAGGAGATATTGGTGATAATTTTGGGGCTGGCATGACAGGAGGTATGGCATTTATTTATGACCCTGAAAATCAATTTGATAAAAAAGTAAATCCTGAAAGTGTAGTTTGGCAAACTCCAGAAACTAAATTTTGGATTGAGCATCTAAGGAAATTAATTCAAGAGCATGCGATAGAAACAAATTCAATAATCTCAAAAAAAATTGTTGAGAATTTTGAAAATGAAATAAATAATTTCGTCCAAGTTTGTCCAAAAGAAATGTTAGATAAGTTAGAAAATCCTATATCAAATAAAAAATTAGTCGGTCAAGCTAGTTAGTATTTTTAATAATATTATCTAACTCTTTACAAATAATATTTAGATTTTTTTTTGAAGAGAGACTATGGTCACCCTTCTTAATTATATTTAATTTTTTTTTTGCTTTACTGAAGATTTTTAAAACTTTTCTTGAGTATTTAATTGGTACAACTTCATCTTTTTGACCATGGACCATAGTAACAGATATTTTCATTGGAATTTTAACATTCAAAACTTTATTTTGTTTTTTTCTTCCATCTTTAATTAATTGATTAGTTATGAGATACTCATAACCACCATTTTTAATTTTGCTAATACCTTTTTTGATAATTTCACTCTTCGTCTTTTTTGAAAATTTTTTCCACATTATTCTTGTTAAAAATTCTGGAGCAGAGCCAATTCCCATAAAGCCTTTAATCTGTTTCTTAATTGATTTAAATAATAATAAAGAAATCCAAGCACCCATACTAGAACCTATTAAAATTATATCATTTTTTTTAACTATATTCTTAATAGTTTGTTTTGCATCATTTGCCCAAGTGGAAATATTCCCTTTAGTAAATTCACCTGAAGATTTTCCGTATCCAGAATATTCTAGTGCCAAAAAACCCAATTTATTTTTCTTAGCATAGTTTAAAAATCTTTTAGGTTTATCTCCTTCTATATCGGATGCAAAACCTGGTAAAAATATAATATAAAGATTTTTCTTATAATAATTGCTTATATATCTTAGTTTTTTTGTTTTAGAAATTTTTAGAAATTTAAATTTTTTCATATAAAGTATTAAAATTGATTTGAAATATTATAACTCTACCATATGCATCCAAAATTGAAAGTTCTGCAAGTTATACCAAAACTTGGATACGGTGGCGCAGAAACAGGTTGTTATGATATCGCACACTATCTACATGAAAATAATTGTAAATCTTTTTTAATTTGCAACGGTGGTGAATTAACAAAGTTTATAGATAAAAAAAAAGTTAAATATATAAGGTTACCTGTTAATTCCAAAAACCCGATTTTGGTTTTTTTTAATTCAATAATTATTTCTTTAATAATTTTATTTTATGGAATTAATATTGTCCACGCGAGAAGTAGAGCACCTGCATGGTCTTGTTTACTAGCTACCAAAATCACACGACGTAAATTTGTAACTACATTTCATGGAACATATAATTTTAAAAGTAAATTAAAAAAATTATATAACTCTGTAATGTTGAGATCAGATTTAATTATTGCTGGGTCTAATTTTATATTTTCACATATTAAAGAAAACTACTCTGAATACCTTAATGATAAAAAAAAATTCTTGGTGATATTTAGAGGCATTAATACTGACTATTTTGATCCATCAACTACTATAGAAACAGAGGAAGATGAATTATTTAAATCATGGGGACTTAAAATTGAGAGAAAAACTGTTCTATTACCCGGAAGATTAACAGAATGGAAAGGCCAAGAAATGTTTTTAGATGCTATTAATAAAGTAAATATTAATTTAGGACACGAGGTATTTAATGTAATTATTCTTGGGAGCGATCAAGGAAGAGAACTTTACAAAAAGAAACTTATTAGGTTAGTTGAACAGTATAGATTAACTAACCAAGTAAAATTTATAGATCATTGTAAAAATATGCCTCTAGCTTACAAAGTTTCAGACATCATAGTTTCTTCATCAATAGAACCAGAAGCTTTTGGAAGAATATCCGTTGAGGCTCAGGCAATGAAAAAACCAATTGTTGCAAGTAATATTGGGGGATCAAGAGAGACTATAAATGAAAATAAAACAGGATTTTTATTTGAAGCAAATAACTCTGACGATCTTTCAAAAAAATTAATAGAAATTATGAATTTAGATGAACAGACTATCAATCAAATGGGCATAGAAGGTAGAAAAAATGTCGTTTCAAAATTTAATGTTGAAAAAATGTGTTTTTCTACTTATTCAGAGTATATAAAATTAATAAACTAATGCCAAATATTACATTACCTGATGGAAAAAAATTAAACTTTGAAAAAAGTATAACAGGCACAGAGGTTGCTGAAAAAATTAGCAAGTCTTTAGGTAAGCAAGCTTTGGTGATGAGCATAAACGGTGAACTTAAAGATTTATATACTCTTATTGATCAAGATTGTTCTATTAAAATATTTACAGCTAAAGATCCTGAGGGTTTAGAAGTCATTAGACATGACACTGCACATATAATGGCTATGGCCGTTCAAGAACTATACCCAGGCACACAGGTAACAATTGGGCCAGTTATAGAAAATGGATTTTATTATGATTTTGCAAGAAAAGAGCCTTTTACTAGCGATGATCTAAAAAAGATTGAAAAAAAAATGTCAGAGATAATAGATAAAGATGTAAAAACAAGAAAAGAAGTTTGGGAGAGAGATAAAGCAATAAGTCATTTTAAAAAAATTGGAGAAAAATACAAAGCTGAGATAATTGAGAGCATTCCTAAAAACGAAGAACTAACTGTTTATCATCATGGCGAAACATGGCATGATTTATGTAGAGGTCCTCATTTAGTATCTTCTGGTAAAATAGGTAAGGCTTTTAAACTTACAAAAGTATCTGGAGCTTATTGGCGTGGTGACTCTAATAATGAAATGCTTCAAAGAATATATGGTACTGGTTGGGCAACTCAAAAAGAATTAGACCTTTATCTTCAGAGAATTGAGGAAGCAGAGAAAAGAGATCATAGAAAAATTGGAAAAGAGATGGATTTATTTCATTTTAGAGAAGAAAGTCCTGGATCTGTGTTTTGGCACCAGAAAGGATGGAATTTGTTCCAAAAATTAGTTTCTTATATGAGAATGAAACAAGAGCACGATGGTTACAAAGAGATAAATACGCCAGAAATACTTGATAGATCTTTGTGGGAAAAATCTGGCCACTGGGAAAAATTTGGAGCTAATATGTATACTTCAACTACACCAGATGAAAAAGTATTTGCAATTAAACCCATGAATTGTCCTGGTTGTGTTCAAGTATTTAATCAAGGACTAAAAAGTTATAGAGACTTACCTTTAAAGATGTCAGAATTTGGAAAAGTTCACAGATATGAACCTTCAGGTGCATTGCATGGATTATTACGTGTAAGAGCCTTTACTCAAGATGATGCACATATTTTTTGTACAGAAGAACAAATTACTGAAGAATGTTTGAGTGTTACAAATTTAATTTTAGAAATTTATAAAGATCTTGGTTTTGAAGATGTTATTTTAAAATATTCAGATAGACCAGATTTAAGAGTTGGAGACGATAAAGTTTGGGATAAATCAGAGGCTGCTTTGTTAGAGGCAATCAAAGCGACAAAGCTAGAGTATTCAATTAACAAAGGTGAGGGCGCATTTTATGGACCGAAAATTGAATTTGTTTTAAGAGATGCAATCGGTAGAGATTGGCAGTGCGGAACCTTGCAAGTAGATTTAAATTTACCAGGTAGATTAGGAGCTTCTTTTGTTGATAAAGATGGAACTAAAAAAGTACCTGTAATGTTACACAGAGCATTATTTGGATCTTTAGAAAGGTTTATAGGTATCCTTATAGAAAATTATGCAGGTAAGCTGCCATTCTGGATATCACCTTTACAAGCAGTAGTTATTCCAATCTCAAGTGATTTTGATGAATATGCTAAAAGCGTAGCTAAGGAATTAAAACGGAGTGGTTTGATTGTCGAAGTGGATCTTAAAAATCACAATTTAAATTATAAAATAAGAGATCATTCTTTAACAAAAGTACCAATGTTATTGATTTGTGGAAAAAAAGAAGTTGACTCCAACAGTGTAACTATTAGAAGATTGGATTCTAATAAACAAGAAAATATGGCTTTGAAAGAATTTATAAAAAAATACTCCGATCTAAATAAAGCCCCTTCAATCTAAGTGGCAGATTTTAAACAAAATTATTTTCAAAAAAGAACTAAAGCAAGAGGCCCAAGGTCTAATAATAGAATTACATCAAATGAAGTTCAAGTTATTGCAAGTGATGGAGAAAATTTAGGAATTTTAAATTTAAATGAAGCTATCAATAAAGCAAAAAATGAAGGTTTAGATTTAATTGAAATTGCTCCGAATGCAAAACCACCTGTCTGTAAAATTATGGACATGGGTAAATATAAATACGACGCACAAAAAAAAGCTAACAAAGCAAAAAAAAAACAAAAGAAAATTGAATTAAAAGAAATAAAATTAAGGCCAGTTACAGAAGTTCATGACTACACTTTCAAAATTAAAAATGCTCAGAAATTTTTAGCAAAAGGTGATAAAGTCAAATTTACAATAAGGTTCAAAGGGAGAGAGTTACAACATTCAAACCTTGGCAATGAATTAATGGATAAAATTAAGGCAGACATGGAGACTATTGGGAGAGTAGAGCTTCAGCCAAAATTTGATGGAAAGCAAATGATTATGGTAATCCAGCCTTTATAAGCCATATTTCTAGTTGTAAATTTAATTTAATATTTGTATAACCCCGAAAATTATGCCTAAGTTAAAAACAAAAAGTTCAGCTAAAAAAAGATTTAAAATCTCAGCTAAAGGTAAGGTTATTACCTCACAGGCTGGAAAAAGACACGGCATGATTAAAAGAACAAATTCACAAATTAGAAAACAAAGAGGCACAACTGTTTTATCCAAACAAGATGGTAAGATAGTAAAATCTTATATGCCTTACAGCTTAAGAGGATAAAATGGCAAGAGTTAAAAGAGGAGTTACAAGCAGAGCTAAACATAAAAAAGTTTTAAAAGCTGTTAAAGGTCAGTGGGGAAGAAGAAAAAATACAATAAGAGTTGCAAGACAAGCAATGGAAAAAGCTATGCAGTATGCTTATAGAGATAGAAGAAATAAAAAAAGGGATTTCAAATCACTGTGGATACAAAGAATTAATGCTGGTGTCAGATCAGAAGGTATAACATATTCAAAGTTTATTAATGGTTTAAGCAAATCAGGAATTAAATTAGATAGAAAAATTCTTGCAGAAATTGCTTACGATAACCCTGAAGCATTCAAAACTATAGTTAAAAGGGCTCAAGCAGCATTAAATTAATCAAGACTATTGTTTTTCTTCCTTTAACAAATATTCTATTAAAATGTCTGATATTAAAAAAATAAAAGAAGATTATATCGATAAGCTTAATACAGAAAATAACATTGAAAAAGTAAATAACATCAAATCCGAACTATTTGGAAAAAATGGAATTATATCTAACGAATTTAAAAAATTAGGTTTGATTTCTGTAGAGGAAAGAAAAAAATTAGCCTCAGATTTAAATAATATTAAAGATGAACTTCAAAATAAAATATCAATCAAAATTCAAGAAATTGAAACTAAAGAAATTAATTTAAAGCTTGAGAAAGAAAAAATTGATGTAACTCTTCCAGAAAGAAATATTGAAATTGGTAAAATTCATCCAGTCTCCCAGGTAATAGATGAAATCTCATCTATATTTTCTGAAATAGGATTTAGTGTTGAGGAAGGCCCAGATGTAGAAAATGAATATAATAATTTTACAGCATTAAATACACCGGATAACCATCCAGCTAGAGATATGCATGATACTTTTTATCTTGATAATAATAAGGAATTACTTTTGAGAACTCACACATCTCCAGTTCAGGTAAGAACTATGCTAAAAGGTAAACCTCCTTTTAAAATTATTGCTCCAGGACGAACTTACAGATCAGATAGCGATCAAACTCATGCTCCGATGTTTCATCAAGTTGAGGGACTTCATATAGATAAGAATATAAATATGGGACATTTAAAAGGATGTTTAAATTATTTTATTAAGGAGTTTTTTGAAGTTGATAAAATTAAAATGAGATTCAGACCAAGTCATTTTCCATTTACGGAACCTTCAGCAGAAGTAGATATAGGATATGAAATTAAAAATGGAAAGATAGTAATTGGTGAAGGTAATAAATGGTTAGAAATTCTAGGCTGTGGAATGGTTCATCCAAATGTTTTAAAAAATGTAAATGTTAATCCAAGTAAATATCAAGGATATGCCTTTGGAATTGGCATTGACAGACTTGGAATGTTAAAATATGGAATTAATGATTTAAGAGCCTTTTTTGAGACTGATTATAGATGGTTAAGTCACTTTGGCTTTGATCCATTGGATGTCCCTTCAAATTATAGAGGACTAAGTAGATGAAGTTCACAGTTGACTGGTTAAAAAACCATCTTGATACAAAATTTAACAATGATCAAATAATAGATAAATTAACCAATATTGGTCTAGAAGTAGAAAGTTTTGAGAGTTCTATATCTGAATTAGATACATTTATTGTTGCAAAAATTATAAATGCCAAAACTCATCCAAATGCTGACAGATTAAAGTTATGTGATGTTGATATAGGTAGCGATAAAACAATTGAAGTAGTATGTGGAGCCCCAAATGCAAAAAATGGTCTTTTGACAGTTTATGCTCCTCCAGGATCAATTATTCCCAAAAATCAGATGAAATTATCTGTAAGTAAAATAAGAGGTGTTACATCATATGGAATGCTCTGTTCTGAGTCAGAATTACTATTATCCAACGAAAGTGATGGAATTATAGAATTAAAAAACAATAAATATGCAAATAAAATTGGAGAAAAATATTTTAAAAACACTTCTGAAAAAGTAATAGATTTATCAATTACGCCCAATAGACCAGATTGTTTAGGAGTAAGAGGAATTGCTAGAGATTTATCCGCTGCTGGTGCTGGTAAATTAAAAATTAATAAAAAATCCAATTTAAAATATAGAGGTAATCAAAATATAAACGTAACAATAAAAAAAGAAAAAGCCCAAGGATGCACAATATTTGGAAGTTGTTTAATAAAAGGTGTAACAAATAAAGAGAGTCCAAAATGGCTAAAAGATAAAATTAAATCTTTAGGCCAAAAACCAATATCTGCCATAGTCGATATTACTAATTATGTAATGTTTGATTTAAATAGACCATTACATGCTTATGATGCAGATAAAATAGATAATGAAATTATTGTTAGAAGTTCATCTAAAGGAGAAAGCTTCGAAGCCTTAGATAATAAAAAATATATTTTAGAAAATGATATGTGCGTTATTTCTGACAGATCCGGAGTACTTGGTCTTGGCGGCATAATTGGTGGGACAAGATCTGGAACAGAATATTCGACTAAAAATATATTATTAGAATCTGCTTATTTTTTGCCACGTTCAATAAGAAAAACCTCTAAACAATTAAATATAGATACGGATGCAAAATTTAGATTCGAAAGAGGCATAGATCCCCTTTCAATTGAAGAAGGATTAATAAAAGCTTCTGAGCTAATAAAACAAATTTGTGGAGGCGAAATAAGTAGCTTAGATGTAAAAAAAATTGATAATTATAAAAAAACAATAATTAATTTTGACCCATTTCTTTTTGAAAAAACGACAGGATTTAATGTTGAAAATAAAGAATTAATTAAAATACTTGAAAAGTTAGGTTTTGATGTATCTAAAAATAAAAAAATTTTAAAGTTAGTAGTGCCTTCTTGGAGACCAGACATAACTCAATCAATTGATATTGTTGAAGAAATAGTGAGAATAAAAGGCTACGAACATATTAATACATCAGAACCAATTAAGACGAGATTAAAGCCTACACTTAATTATTATCAGAAATTATTTCATTTTTTACAAAGATCCGTGGCATCAAAAGGTTATTTAGAAACTGTGACTTGGTCATTTACCGACTCTAAAATTAATCAATTATTTAAAGAAAATGATGAAGAAATACCAATTGTAAATCCGATTAGTTCAGATCTAAATGTTTTAAGAAATTCTATTTTTCCAAATTTATTATTTTATTTGAAGAAAAATTTAGATAGAGGATTTAAAGATATTTCTTTATTTGAAATTGGTCCAGCGTTTAAAGGGAAAAATCCTGGAGATCAACTGACTGTTATAGGTGCAGTAAGGGCAGGAAAGGTTTCAAGATTATCTTGGAATGATAAAGAAAGAATTGTAGACACATTCGATGTTAAAAAAGATGTAATTCAAAGTCTTTGTGAAGCAGGGATTGATAAAAATGATATTGTTATAGATGATAAAACCCCTTCTTATTATCACCCAGGAAAATCTGGAGGAGTGTACCAAAATAAAAACGAAAAAAATGCTCTAGCATATTTTGGCGAGATTCATCCAAATATAATAAAAAAATTAGATATAAAAACCGAAGGTTTGGTAATATTTGAAATTTGTCTTGATTATATAAAAGAGTCAAAACAAAAGATAAAAGATTCAAAATCTGAATATAAATTTTCTGATTTCCAAAAATCAGAGAGAGATTTTGCATTTATTATTAATAAAAACTTTAAATCTCAAGAATTGGTTAATATAATTAAATCTGTTGATAACAAATTAATTAAGTCAGTAAGAGTATTTGATGTATTTGAGGGAGAAAATATACCAGAGGGAAAAAAATCTATAGCTGTTAATGTAACTATTCAGTCAGAAGAAAAAACATTGAATGAAAATGACCTGGACAACATTAATAAACTAATTATCTCTTCAGTTGAGTCAAAGTCCGGCGCAAAAATTAGATCCTAAAAATGTGTGATACAATAGATAACATTAGGAATTTTGCAATAATAGCTCATATAGATCATGGTAAATCAACTATAGCTGATAGAATAATTCATAAATGTGGAGGTTTAAGTGACAGAGAAATGAAATCTCAAGTGCTAGACTCTATGGATATAGAAAGAGAGAGAGGAATAACAATTAAAGCGCAAACAGTTAAATTAAATTACAAAGCTAAAAATGGTAAAAATTATATTTTAAATATTATAGATACCCCAGGACATGTAGACTTTAGTTATGAAGTTAGTAGAAGCCTTTATGCGTGCGAAGGCTCAATATTAATTGTGGATAGTACTCAAGGGGTAGAAGCACAAACACTTGCAAATGTATATCAGGCACTCGATATAAATCATGAGATTATTCCAGTATTAAATAAAATTGATCTACCAGCATCTGATCTTGAAAGAACAAATAATCAAATTGAAGACGTTATTGGCATAGATACATCTAATTCCGTTCCTTGCTCTGGAAAAACTGGACAAGGAATAGATGAAATTCTTGAGCAAATTATTAACTCTTTGCCTGGACCTAAAGGTGAAAAAAATAGCAAATTAAAATGTTTACTAGTTGATAGCTGGTATGACAGTTATCTTGGAGTAGTTATATTAGTGAGAATTATAGATGGAAAACTAAAAAAAAACATGAAAATAAAAATGATGTCTACAAATCAAGAATATATTGTAGAAAAAGTTGGTGTTTTTACCCCGAAGGCAAAAGATGTGAGCGAACTTAATGCTGGTGAAATAGGTTTTATTACAACAGGTATTAAAATTTTATCAGAAACTAAAGTTGGAGATACTATATGTGATGCAGAGAATCCGCTCATAGAAGCATTACCAGGTTTTAAACCGAGTAAACCAGTAGTTTTTTGTGGTCTATTTCCTGTAGATAGTTCAGAATATCAAAAGTTAAAAGATGGACTTGCAAAATTACAATTAAATGATGCAAGTTTTTCTTATGAAGCAGAGTCATCATCTGCTTTAGGACTTGGTTTTAGATGTGGATTTCTAGGTCTCTTACATCTTGAAATAATCACAGAGAGGCTTGAAAGAGAATTTGATATAAATTTATTAACTACAACACCGGGTGTTGTTTATAAAGTTCACTTAAATAATGGCGAAATTGTTGAACTTCAAAATCCCTCAAATTTACCAGATCCTACTTATATAAAATTTATTGAAGAACCATGGATTAAAGCTACAATTATTACTCCAGATGAGTATTTGGGATCAATTATTAAGTTATGTCAAAATAAAAGAGGTATACAAACTAATTTAAGTTATTCAGGAAATCGTGCTGTAATTAATTATGAGATACCTTTAAATGAGGTAGTATTTGATTTTAATGATCGTCTTAAATCTATGACAAGCGGATATGCTAGTTTTGATTATGAAATTATTGATCATAAAGAGGGAGATCTAGTAAAAATGAATATACTTGTAAACTCAGAACCTGTTGATGCTCTTGCAATGATGATACATAAAAATTTTGCTCAAACCACAGGTAGAGAAGTATGTGAGAAATTAAAAGATTTAATTCCAAGGCACAATTTTATGATACCGATCCAAGCAGCAATTGGTGGTAAAATTATTGCTAGAGAAACTATCAAAGGTTTCAAAAAAGACGTATTAACAAAAATTCATGGTGGTGGAGCAGTTGACAGAAAAAGAAAACTACTAGAAAAACAGAAAAAGGGAAAAGCTAGAGCAAAACAGTTTGGTAAGGTTGAAATACCTCAAGAGGCTTTTATTGGTGTCTTAAGAATTAATAAAGACTAATGAATAAAATAGAGCATGAACGATAAAATAAATTTTTGGAAATTTAATTGAAAAAAGAGGATTTTACATTTGTCATTACAACTTTTCATAGTGATAAAATTTTGGATCAATGCATTACAAATCTTCCAGAAGAATGTGAAAAAATAATAATAGAAAACTCGAGTAGTACAAAATTAAAAGATCATACAGAGAAAACATATAAAAATTTGAAATGTTATGTAATGAATAAAAATTTGGGTTATGGAAAAGCCAATAATTTTGGTATCAGGAAATCTAATACCAAATATATATTTATTATTAATCCAGATGTAATATTAAGAAATGAAAAATTTGATGAAATAATTGACATTTTACAAAACAAAGAATTTTCAATAGCAGCTCCAATAGAAAAAAATAGTAAAATATCATTTAATGGAAAAACACAACAAGTTGATAAAGTTAGAGGATTTGCATTAATTATTAAAAGAGATATTGCTTTATCAACTCCATTCGATGAAAATATATTTCTTTATTTGGAAGAAATTGATTTATGTAAACGTGTGAGAGATAATAACGGTAAAATCTTGTTAATTAATTCTGAGGTCGAGCATTTAGGTGGTCTTTCTCATGGGAATAAAGATGATTTTGAGATGGAAAAATCAAGAAATTGGCACTGGATGTGGTCTTCCTTTTACTACTATAACAAACACTACGGCTATGCTTATGGTTTAATTAAAACTTTTCCAAAGTTGTTTTCATCAATCTTAAAGTATCTATATTATAAAATTGTCAATAAACAAAAACAGAGAGAAAAATACAAAATGAGATTTCTTGGGTTAATTAACTCGTATTTTTTAAGAAAATCATATTATAGGCCATATAGAAGAAATTAGAAGACTTCTATCTTATACTAATATTTCAACCAACGTTCGTTATCTAATGTCCAATTTACTACCTGTTTTATTCTCTCCCCGATGCTAATTTTAGGAGACCATCCTAAATCTTTCATTAAACTTCCATCTAAAGCATATCTTAAATCATGACCTGGTCTTGAACTATGAAAGTCTACCATTTCATAATTTAATTTTTTATTTTGAGCTTCAGCAATCATATTTGCAAGTTCCAAATTATTTAACTCAACTGGTCCTACTAAATTAAATTTTGGACATTTTGCTCCTCCAAAATCTTTACTTAATTTTAAAATTTTTTCTTGATTTTTAAGTAAATGCAAACAACCATCAGCTACATCGATTGCATGAATATAGTGTCTGCTTCCTGGGATTGTTTTTGTTTCATCTGAATGAATAGTTACTATATCATTATTGTTAACTTTTCTAATAGTCATTGGTATAAATTTTTCTGGATGTTGTCTCTCACCAAATACATTCATTGTATGAGTGATGTAAACTGGTAATCCATAAGTATTTTCATATGCTACTGCCAACTCTTCACCACCAGCTTTTGTTGCACTATAAGGATTTGTTGAGTTATATCTATCTCTTTCTTTATAATTGACACCTACAGGCGCAGGACCAAATACTTCATCTGTAGAAAAATATATAAAACGTTCTAAATTTTCTATTTTTCTTGAAAAATTTAAAATATTACATGTAGCCACCACATTATCTAAAACAAAACACATTGGATCATCTATTGATCTATCAACATGTGATGAAGCGGCCATATGAATCACATACTCAAAATTTCCAAGATCTGCTTGAAGCATTTCATTAATTTCTGCTCTCAAATCATGATATACAATTCTTAATCTTTTTTGATCTTTTTTATTAAATTCATTCATCATATCAGAAATTCTATTTAAATTCCCTGAATAATCTAGTCTATCCAATGATACGATCTCCCAGTCTGTTTTTTCTAAAAAATGTTTAATTGTGTGGTGAGCAATAAAGCCTGCGCCGCCTGTTAATAGAACTCTTTTCATTTTATTATATGTTTTATTAATTTATTTAGATTAAATCAAATAATATTTATATACTAAATATATACTGGAGAGATGGCCGAGTGGTTGAAGGCGCACGCTTGGAAAGTGTGTAAAGGGGCAACTCTTTCATGGGTTCGAATCCCATTCTCTCCGCCAAAATTTTGGTTTATTCCGAAATGAAATTACTATAAAAAAAATTTGAATTTATTTTAAATTCGTAGAACAGTTTATATCCCATTGAATTTAAATAATCATTAACTATTGCAAAGTTCTTTTCAAATATTTCAATTTGGATAAAACATTTATTTTGAATTAAAGTTTTTCTTAAACCCGTTAGAACTTTAAACTCATGACCTTCAACATCTATCTTCATCGCAATTTTTTCATTTATTAATTTAATCTCTTCATCTCCAAT
>CACANA010000017.1 GCA_902533775.1 uncultured Pelagibacteraceae bacterium | reverse complement strand
ACAATTGCAAATTCATTATCACCTAGGGAAATTGTTTCAGAATTAGATAGATTTGTTGTTGGGCAAAATAAAGCTAAAAGAGCTGTTGCTATCGCTTTAAGAAATAGATGGAGAAGACAAGCATTAGAAGATGATATGAAAGACGAAGTTCTTCCAAAAAATATTTTAATGATCGGACCAACTGGTGTTGGAAAAACTGAAATCTCAAGAAGACTTTCAAAATTAGCGGAAGCGCCATTTGTAAAGGTTGAAGCTACAAGATTTACTGAAGTAGGATATGTGGGACGTGATGTAGAACAAATTGTAAGGGATTTATTAGAAATCGCAATTGCAATGGAAAAGGTTAAGAAAAGAAAAGAAGTTCATGCTCAAGCACAAAAGCTTGCTGAAGACAGAGTTTTAGACGCACTTGTTGGTAATAAAGCAAGTGTTGCAACAAGAGAGAGTTTTAGAAAAAGACTAAGAGATGGAGACTTAGATGACAATGAAATAGAAATAGCAGTAAGTGATTCTAATCAAATGCCATCTTTTGAGATACCTGGAATGCCTGGTGCAAATGTTGGGATGATAAATATATCTGACATGCTTGGAAAATCTATGGGGCAAAAGGCTAAGAAAAAGAAAATGTCAGTCAAAGAGTCTCACGAAATTTTGATAAATGAGGAATCAGATAAACTTATCGAACAAGACAAAATTATAAAATCAGCAAAAGACTCAACTGAAAATAATGGTATCGTTTTTTTAGATGAAATTGACAAAATTTCTGCAAGAACAGATAGAGTTGGTGGTGATGTTTCAAGAGAGGGTGTTCAAAGAGATTTATTACCACTAATAGAAGGAACAACGGTTAGTACAAAATATGGACCTGTTAAGACAGATCATATTTTGTTTATTGCTTCTGGGGCTTTTCAATTAGCAAAACCATCAGATCTTTTACCTGAGTTGCAAGGTAGACTACCAATAAGAGTTGAACTAGACGCACTAAATAGTGAAGATTTTATAAGAATATTAAAAGAGCCAGATAATAGCTTAATAAAACAATATAAAGCACTTTTAAAAACAGAAAATGTGGACTTGGAATTTACAGAAGATGGAATAAATACAATTGCTCATATAGCTAGCGAAGTCAATTCCTCTGTTGAAAACATAGGTGCAAGAAGACTTCATACGATTATCGAGAGAGTTTTAGACGAAATTAGTTTTACAGCAACTGATAGAGCTGGAGAAAAGATTACTGTGGATGGAAAATATATAAAAGACAACATTGGCGAACTAGTAAAAGACACTGATTTGTCAAAATTTATTTTATAGTTTTTAAAAAAATATCAAAATTTCCACTTGACGGACTGTTGACGGCCTCAAAATCAATTTTAATGATTTTATTCATTAATTCTCCGTTATTCTTAATATATTCAGGAACAGAGTGCTTTAGAATGCTTAAATCATTTGATTTATATGGATCATTTAAATTTTTTGATCTCATACCTTTTCCAGTAATGACATTTATTTTCTTAACTTTATTTTGATAGCAATGATTTATAAATTCAGTAATTCTATTATTAGCTTCATCTAGTGTGAAACCATGGAGATCAATAGATTTTTCAGGTATTCTAATCTTATCGGAACTTGCATGATCCTTAACTTCTAATTTATCTTTACTATTTAAAAAATCTTGCCAATCTTTTTTATCTTTATCTGATAATTTATTTGTCAAGCTTGAGTATCAATCAATAGCCAATTTGGATTTGTAGATCTGCTATCTTTTGAAAATTTCCAAGTATCTAATACTTTTTTAATTTTTTCTGGGTCACCTGAAACTATTTTATTATCTTTATCTTTTACGCATGAGATAATTTCGCTAACAAATTCGACTGTAACTTCTAGCATATTTTTATTTTGCTGATGTTCTTTAACCTCTGCAGAATTAATACCTATAAATGTAGTTTCCGATGAAAAATTTTTTGCATTTCTGTCTTTAATTGCCTCCTCAAATTGCTTGTAAACATTTTTATCTAATAGTGATTTAATCTCATTTAACTTTCCTTTAGCAAAATTAGTGATGATAGTTTCATAAGCAATTTGTGCTCCTTTCACAAATTCTTTCTTGGCATTATCGTCAAATGTATTAGCGTTTAGATCCACTGTTGGCTTTGAAGGTGGGGCTTCATGAGGAAAGCTAGAGTTGATGTCTTCTTCAAATCCAGTTTTTTTTCCTAAAATACCCCTTAATCTTAAGAAAATAAAACCCGCTATCATTGCGAGTAAAATAATATCTATATATTCAAAACTATAACTCATATAAGTATAATATTTACTATGTTGATAAATTTCAACCTGCTAATTAAATTATAGACAAATGAACACAGTATTTTTTTTAATAATTGGTATTCCATTAGTTGAGATCTATTTATTCATTAAAATAGGAAGTCAAATAGGAGCATTTAACACAGTTTTATTAATTTTAACTACTGCGGTCGCAGGGGTTGCCTACGCTAGATATGAAGGATTTAACACACTTAGATCTGGAATTAACCAATTGGTAAAAAATGAATTGCCTATAAATGAAATAGTATCTGGCGCCACGCTGGCATTTGCTGCTTTACTACTAATATTTCCTGGTTTTGCTACTGACCTAATTGGAATTTTGCTTATTATACCCTTTACAAGAAAAATTATATTACAGAAATTTTATAATAAAAAAAATTATAACAATAAAAGAAAAAAAAATTATATAGATGGAGATTACGAAGATATAAGTGATGAAAATGATAAATAAATACGAAATAGTTTTGCAGTATATAAAAGACTTATCATTAGAGATTTCAAATGCTAAAAGTTTTTTATATAGCAGAGAGCATATAACGAAATATGTACTAGGTATAAATATAACAACAGATACTTTAAAAAATGATATGGTAGAAGTTATAACAAAACTAACTCATAAAGACCCAAATGATAAAATAAAAAACTCTTATTTTGAAATATCGTATTCAACAGTTATAAAAATAAAAGATAAAAATATTAAGAAACCGGACTTGGAAAAATTATTGTTGTGTGATCTACAAAAAGAGGTGTATCCTAAAATTGAAAAGATATTTATCAATTTAATGAAAGATGCCGGATTCCCAGAATTAAAATTGGATAAAAAAGTGGATTTTGATCAGCTTTACCAGCAAAGATTAAATTAAAAAAAATTTTTCTTTAGTTCTTTTCGTAAAAATTCCTTATGCTCATTTATCTCTTTCTCGGTTAATTTTACTATTTTTTTTGAATAATTTTTATTAATAATGAAATCTTCTGTATTTTTTTTTTTATCCTTTTGAAATTTGAATACTGGCTCTTTTTGATCAATAAGGTTAATGTAAACCTTAGATAATAATTCACAGTCAATAAGCGCAGTATGTTTTTTTCTTCTAGAATTATCTATTCTATATCTTTTACACAGTGCATCTAAACTTATGTTTGATCCTGGAAATTTATTTCTCGCTATTTCCAAAGTGTCGACAATATTAACTTTTGAAATATTTTCTTTTTTAATTAACGAAAGTTCATTATTTAAATGTCCAATATCAAATTCAGCATTATGTATAATAATTTTCTTACCTTCGATAAAATTTAGAAAATCATCTGCAATTTCAAGAAATTTTTTTTTGTCTGACAAAAATTCATCTGTGTAACCATGAACTTTTAGTGCACTCTCAGATACTTTTCGTTCGGGATTCAAATAACAATGAAAAACGTTTTTAGTAGGTATGAGGTTGTCTAATTCAATACATCCAATTTCTACAATTCTGTGTCCATCTTTAGTAGATAGGCCTGTTGTTTCTGTATCAAGTACTATTTCTTTCATTTAAAATTTCTTTTTTTATTAATTTAATTTTATTTTTCATTATATTTGGTGGATAATTATTATCGACTATATAATCTGCGATTTTTCTTTTTTTTATCAGTAATGACTGATTTTTTTTAAGAGTTTTTAATATCTCTTTATTAAATAAAGGTCTTTTTTTTAATCTCTTTAAAATATTATTTTTACTTGAGCTAACAAAAACCAAGACATCTCCTTTTTTATTTATTTTGTTTTCAATTAACAAAGGGATATCTAAAACTACTATTTTTGATTTTTTGTTTTTATCTAGAAAATTTTCCATTTTTTTTCTAACTATGGGGTGAATAATAGAAGAAATTTTCTTTAAATTGTTTTTGTTTGAATTAATAGCTTTTATAACTTCTTTTTTTTTAATTGGGAAAGTACTTATAAAATTCGGCAATTTCTTTTTAAATTTTCTGAAACATTCTCTATCATTTTTATAAATTTTTTTTACTTCATTATCCGCATTAAAGACTGGAAATTTAAAAAGTTTAGATATGAAAGATTTTCCTGAGCCAATATTTCCTAATAGAGCAACTCTAATCATTTTTAACTAAATACATCTTCCTCCATCTACTTCGAGTATGGCTCCTGTAATCATACTAGCTTCATCAGAACATAAATAACATGCAGCATTTCCCATATCCTCTGGAGTTGAAAATCTGCCAATTGGTATGGTAGAAAGAAAAGCCTTTTTTTTCTTTAGAGAATTTCCTCCCATAAACGATTTAAGTAATGGTGTCATTCCTGCAACTGGTGCTAAAGCATTAACTCTAACATTGTAAGGTGCAAGCTCAATTGCCATTGCTTTTGTTGCTGTAATCATCCAACCTTTACTTGCATTATACCAATTCAGCTTAGGCCTAGGTGATAAACCTGCTGTAGATGCTACATTTAAAATTATTCCCTTTTTACGTTTCTTCATGGCTGGTACAAAATATTTTCCACAATAATAAACCGATTTAGCATTAACACTAAATACTGAGTCAAACTCTTTTTCGGTAACATCCTCCATAGGCTTAGGTTTGTGGGTAATTCCAGCATTATTAACCATTATATCAATTTTAGAATATTTTTTTTTCACATATTCTAACAATGATTTAAAATTTGAAGCTTTTGAAACGTCTGCAACAAAATAGTCTTGATTTAAATTTCTCGAGACTTTTTTTAATAGTTTAACATTCAAATCAACCATAATTAAAATAGCTCCCTCTGATGTAAATTTTTCTGCTATTCCTGCACCGAAACCTGATGCTGATCCGGTTATAATTGCAATCTTATTTTTCAATCTCATCAAATTTCTTCCATTAAAAATTTAATTAAATTCTCATCAATGTTTGGTTCTAAATTGTGCCAAATATTAAATGCCTTTTGAGCTTGAAATAAAAACATACTTAGACCATTTACAATTTTATTACCTTCCATATTTCCAGCTTTGGAAAATTCAGTCTCTAAAGGTTGGTATATAACATCATAAAAAAGCTTACCGTTTCCAACTTTGGTAAAATCTAAATCAAATTTATCATTCTCTTTTAATCCTACACTTGTTGCATTGATTATCATGTCAAAATTTGAAATTTTCCCCCATTCAATAATCTCAATATCTTTAAACATTTTTTTTAAATTTTCTGCTTTTTCTTTTGTTCTATTAGTTAAAACTATTTTTTTAACTTTCATTCTCATTAATGCATATATTATTGACGAAACAACACCACCTGCTCCTAGAATTAGTATAGTTTTATCTGAAACATCATAATTCAACTTTTTAATACTTAACTCAAAACCATCTATGTCTGTGTTATCTCCAATTAAGTTCCCGTCTCTGCATGATATAGTATTTACAGACTGAGTTCTTAAAGCATGACCGCTTAATATATCTATAAAAGGTATTATTGATTTTTTAAAAGGGACTGTAACGTTGAGACCATTTAGACTGCCATCTTTAATATTCTTGCATAATTCTTGTAGGTCTTCTTCGTAAGTTTTAATTTTTCCATAAATAGCGTCTAGTTTATTATTTTTAATCCAATAATTGTGAAGTTTTGGAGATAACGAGTGCTCAATCGGGTTCCCAATTACTAAAAATTTTTTCATTTATAATTTACCATATATTCTTTTATTTTTTTTACTGGCAAACCCATAATTGTATTTTCATCTCCATCTATACTAGAAAATAACTTTTTCCCTTCTCCTTCAATTTGATAAACGTTATAAGCAAATAAATTTTCATCTGTTATTTTAAGTAGGTATTGTTTTAATTCATTTTCAGAAAAATTCCTCATTGTTAAAATTGCTTTGTCAGTATAATTCCAAATCATCGAACCATTTTTAGAAATACAAACAGAACTTATTAAATAATGTTTCTCACCATTTAATTTTTTTAGAATATCTAATGCTTCTTGACGACTCTCGGGCTTAGAAATTAAGTCGCCATTTAAATCAATCACGCTATCAGCTCCAAGAACAAGTATATCTGGCATCTTCGAGCTAACTTTATTAGCTTTAAGTTCTGCTAAATTCTTTGAAATTATTTCAGGAGTTGCTCCTTCTTTAAGTAGACTTTCCTTAACTGGTTCTTCATCAACATTTGACGGGTATACAGTGCATTCAATGTTATTATTTTTTAATATATTTTCTCTTACCTTGCTCTTAGATGCTAAAATAATATTAACCATTTTTACTTTTGATCTCATATACTTTAATTATTGACGCCGCCGTTTCTTCAACAGACTTTCTTGTTACATCTATTGTTGGCCAGTTGTACCTTTTAAAAATCTTTTTAGATTTATCTACTTCAAGTCTTATTTTGTTTAAATTAGTGTAATCTGATACTTCATTTTCTCTTAATGAATTTAATCTGTTTCTTCTTATATCAAATAATCTTTCGGCTTCTGTTGTTAAACCAACTATACATAACTTCTTTGACTTTACTACTTCATCTGGAATATCCATTTCGTTTACCAAAGGAATATTAGATGTTTTTAATCCTTTGTTTGCTAGATAGATTGAAGTTGGTGTTTTGCTTGTACGACTAACGCCAATGAGAACTATATCGGAATCTAATATATTCTCTGTATTATTACCGTCATCATGATTCATTGTGAATTGTATCGCCTCTATTCTTTTATAATAATCTTCGTCTAAAACATGTTGTGCACTTGGCTGGTGAGATGCTTTTTCGTTTAAAATTTTTGAAAAATTTAAGATTAAATCACCAAGCACACCAAAACAAGGAATATTCTTTTTGTTTGCTTCTTCTGCAAGAAACTTTGCTAGCTTGCTATTAACTACAGTATACAAAATTATTGGACTATCTTGTTTTTTCGCATTGTTTATAATTGTTGAAATTTGGTTTTCCGTTCTAGTAAATGAAAATTGACTTAAGTCGTAATTAAAATTATTAAATTGGGCTTTAAGGGCCATAAAAATTCTATCAAGTGTTTCACCCGTTGAGTCCGATATTAAATAAACTTGATGTGTATTTTTCATGTATAACTTGTCTATAAAATATTTATAAGATAGGAAATAACTTAATTTAAGCAATTAAATCCAAATAATAATATTTCTTATCATTTAATTAACATCTTTATAAATGTGATTAACTTATTAACAATTCTGAAATTTAGAAAAATGCTTAAATAACTCAATAATTAGAGCAATTTTTCATGAATGATTTGTATAAATAGTTAATAAAATGTTGAAATTGTGTAATTTACGTTATCTACAATTCATACTAATAATAAATCTTAATATATATATCTATTTATAAATGACGCCAATTGAAGAATGTTTAATAAATAAAAAGACTAATATCACACCTATATGGTTGATGAGACAGGCAGGGAGGTACTTGCCTGAATTTAGAGAAATTAGAAAAGTTAACACAAATTTTATTGATTTATGTTTAAACCCAATCCTTTCTGAAGAAATAACGCTTCAACCAATTAATAGGTTTGGATTTGATGCTGCAATAATATTTTCTGATATTTTAATGGTACCATACGGTCTTGGCCAAAATGTAGAGTTCAAAAAAAATTTAGGTCCTAATTTAGGTAAAATAGATATAAACAATTTATTAAGTATTGATGAAGATGAATTTACAAAAAAAGTATCGCCAATTTATAAGCTCTTAAAAAATTTAAGTAAAAATGAAAAACTAAAAAACAAAGACTTAATTGGTTTCGTTGGAGCTCCTTGGACTTTATTGGTATATATGATTAATAAACTGTCACCAAAAAATGGGTTGTCGGAAGAATTCTTTAAAGATTCAAAATATATAGAAAATTTACTAACAGTCCTTGATAAATTTATTAAGATTCATATTAAAAACCAAGTAAATTCAGGTGCTACAATAATACAAATATTTGATAGTTGGGCAGGTTTAATTAAAAATAATTATAATGAATACCTTTATAGTCCTACTTTATCTTTAGTTGAATACACGAAAAGCCTTGGTGTTCCTGTAATCTGTTTTCCGAGAGGAATATCTGATTACACTAAATTTTGTAAAATTGTTAAACCGAGCATGGTAAATATAGATTATAATATAAACCCAAGAAATCTTATTGGTAAAATAGATGTACCAATTCAAGGAGGGCTAGACCCAAAAATATTACTTACAGATAAGGAAAATTTAAAAATCGAAGTTACAAAATATTTAGATGTGTTTAGAGATCACCCTTACGTATTTAATCTTGGGCATGGCATTCTTCCAGAAACACAAATCCAAATGGTTGAAGAATTAGTAAAGATAGTTAGGAATTATAAATAATGGAGAAACATCCTGATATAAAATTTGGAAAAACTGGCGTATTAATTATAAATTTAGGAACTCCAGATAGTACAAATTGGCTTGATATTAGAAGATACTTAAAAGAGTTTTTATCTGATAGAAGAGTTATAGAGATTAATCCAATTTTATGGCAATTAATTTTAAATCTCATTATCTTAAATGTAAGACCATCTAAAACAGCGAAAGCTTATAAAGAAATTTGGATGAAAGATATAAATATGTCCCCTTTATTATATTATACAAAAAAACAAGCTGAAAAAATCTCAAATTCAATAGCAGGTGATAATATCATAATCGATTTTGCAATGAGATATGGAAATCCAAGTATCAAAAGTAAAATCAAAAAACTACACGAACATGGTTGTGAAAAGTTAATAATTTTACCTCTATATCCGCAATATGCAGCCGCAACCACAGCTACAGTATGCGATGAAGTTTACAGGACTTTAATGGCCATGAGATGGCAGCCTTCACTTAAGATTATACCTCACTATGAATCTGACCCTTTGTATATTGATGCTTTGATAAATTCGATAAATACTAAACTAGAAATGATAGATTGGAAGCCAGATTTAATTTTAGCATCTTATCATGGCATTCCTAAAAAATATTTTGATAAAGGTGATCCATATCATTGTTATTGTCATAAAACTACAAGACTAATTTCTGAAAAGTTTAACAAAATTAAAATCAAAACTACGTTTCAATCTAGATTTGGACCAGAAGAGTGGTTGCAGCCATACACTGACAAAACGTTAGAAAGTTTACCAAAAGAAGGATTAAAAAATGTTCTAGCTATCTGCCCTGGATTTTCTTCAGATTGCGTTGAAACTTTAGAGGAAATACTAATACAAGGAAAAGAAAGCTTTATGGAGGCTGGGGGTGAAAATTTTGATATGATACCATGCCTTAATGACAGTGATGATCATATAAAATTACTTAATAATTTAATTAAACAAAATATTTAATAAATGAATTTCTATCTTTTTTTTAAATCTTTGCATCTAATTTCTGTTATTTCTTGGATGGTAGGTTTGTTATATTTGCCAAGAATTTTTGTTTATCATGCTGAAAATAATGAAGACAAAAATGTTTCAGATGTATTTAAGATTATGGAAAAAAAATTATATTTTTATATTATGACACCAGCCATGATACTGTCATGGATATTCGGCCTACTTCTAATCCACAGCATTGGTCTTCAACAATTGGGGCAAACTTGGATGATATTAAAAGTTATATTTGTAGTTTTGCTTAGTCTATATCATTTCTATTTAGGCAAAATTTTAAATCAATTTAGAAATGACCAAAATTCCTATTCACACAAGTTTTTTAGATTAATTAATGAAATACCCACCATAATGCTTATTTTAATTGTTTTTGTTGTAGTTTTTAAGCCTTTATAAGCTTGAAATTTTTAAAACAGATAACTATATTGTATTTATCTAACTATTAACCTCCCAAAATATGAATATACAAGAATTAAAAGAAAAAAGCTCTGAAAAGCTTATTACTGAAGCAGAGAATTTAGGAATTGAAAACGCTAGCACTTTAAGAAGGCAGGAAATTTATTTTGCAATTCTAAAAAAACTAGCAGAAAAAGGCGAGGAAATAACTGGTGGTGGGGTTCTCCAATTGCTTCAAGATGGTTTTGGATTTTTAAGAGCAATAGAATCAAACTATTTACCTGGTGCAGACGATATTTATGTGAGCCCAAATCAAATAAGAAGATTTGGATTAAGAACAGGAGATACCGTAGAAGGACCAATAAGAGCACCTAAAGAAGGTGAAAGATATTTTGCTTTGCTCCAAGTTAGTAAAATAAATTTTGAGGAAACTGATAAATTTAAACATAAAATAGCCTTCGATAACTTAACGCCTCTTTATCCTAACAAACAATTAATTATGGAAGTAGAGAGTAATAAAGTAGAAAAAAAAATCGACTTAACACCTAGATTAATCGATCTAGTAAGTCCAATAGGTAAAGGGCAAAGATCATTAATCATATCACCTCCAAAGGCAGGAAAAACAATGATTTTACAAAGTATAGCAAATTCGATAACTGCTAATCATCCTGAATGCTATTTAATGGTTTTATTAATCGATGAAAGACCGGAGGAAGTTACTGATATGCAAAGAACTGTTAAAGGCGAAGTTATTAGTTCAACATTCGATGAACCAGCACAAAGACACGTAGCCGTCGCTGAGATGGTTATAGAAAAAGCAAAGAGATTAACTGAACACAAAAAAGATGTTGTTATTCTTTTAGATTCTATAACAAGACTTGGTAGAGCATACAACGCAGTTGTGCCTAGTTCTGGTAAGGTATTAACGGGTGGTGTTGATGCCAATGCATTACAAAGGCCTAAGAGGTTTTTTGGTGCTGCAAGAAATATTGAGGAAGGTGGTTCTTTAACAATTATTGCTACAGCTTTGATTGACACTGGAAGTAGAATGGACGAGGTTATATTTGAAGAGTTTAAAGGGACTGGTAATAGCGAGACAATATTAGATAGAAAAATATCTGAAAAGAGAATTTTCCCAGCAATTGACATAACTAAGTCTGGAACAAGAAGAGAAGAATTAATTTTTGAGAAAAATGATCTCCAAAAAATGAATGTTTTAAGAAGAATAATAGCACCTATGGGCTCAATGGATGCGATAGAGTTTATCAACTCTAAATTAAAGAATACTAAGAATAATGCAGAATTCTTTAATTCTATGAATAAACCATCTTAATAAACTCTTTTCAAAAATACCTGTTATACTTTCTTAATGACAATTTACGCTCTTTCTACTGGACCAGGCATCTCAGGTGTTGCTGTTATTAGATTGTCTGGCTCAAACACTAAAGATGCTATTGAAAAATTAACTAAAAAAAAACTGCCTAGACCCAGAACAGCAGTTTTAAGAAAATTCAATAAAATCAATGATAATCAGTTAATTGATGAGGGAATTCTTTTGTGGTTTCCCGGGCCTAATAGTTACACAGGAGAAGATATGGCGGAAATTCACATCCATGGAAGTAAGGCTGTTATTAGTGAAATTCATAATTCATTATCCAAATTATCAAATTTAAGATTAGCGGAACCAGGTGAATTCACAAAGATAGCATTCCAAAATGGAAAAATAAATTTGTTAAAAGCAGAAAGTATTTCGGACCTAATATCATCAGAAACAGAAATTCAGAGACAGCAGGCTATAAAAATCATGTCTGGTAAAAGTTCAGATAAATTTAATTCGCTTAGAGAAAGACTTATAAAAATCCTGGCAAATGTGGAAGCTAAAATTGATTTTCCTGAGGATGACTTACCTAGCGACATTCTAAAAAATATTTACTCTGAAACTAAAAATATAAAATCAGAAATTAAAAAGATTCTAAATGATCAGAAAGTTGGAGAAAGAATTAGAGAGGGTTTTAAAATAGCAATAGTTGGCCCAACAAATGCTGGCAAATCATCACTATTAAATTATCTTTCTAGAAGAGATCTTGCTATTGTTTCTGAAATAGCTGGGACCACAAGAGATGTTATAGAAGCGCATTTAAATATAGATGGTTATCCAGTTATAATTTCTGATACTGCTGGAATAAGAGATTCGAAGGATGAAATAGAAGAGAAGGGAATAAAGCTAGCCTTAAAAAGTGCTAAAAATGCAGATTTAATCATAGTAGTTATAGAGCCTAAAAGTATTGATTTTAAACCTTTTTTGAAGGATCTTGAAACGAAAAAAGCCATTCTAGTAGTTAATAAAATGGAGTTGAACTTATTTAGCATTAGTGATGAAATTAATAAATTCAATCCAATATTTATTTCAATTAGAGAAGAAAAAAATTTAGAAAATCTAATAAGTTTAATAAAAGAAAATTTGAAAAGTAAGTTTATTTCATCTGAAGATATTTTTATAACTAGAAATAGACATAGAGTTAGCCTTGAAAAATGTATAGAACACCTTGAAAATTTTGAGACAAAAAAATCAATTAAAGATTTTGATCAAGGATGTGAAGATTTAAGATTGGCAACTAGACATCTAGGAATGATTGTAGGGAAAGTTGATGTTGAGGAAGTATTGGGCTCAATTTTTAATGATTTTTGTATAGGCAAGTAATTACGAATATAGCTTGTTTTTTTATACTTATTTGTTTTCTTGTAAATTTTAAGAACGATAATAGATTACACTCATGAAAAATGAGTTTTCATTTGATGTAGTAGTCATTGGAGGCGGTCATGCTGGTTGTGAAGCTGCAGCAGCATCTGCTAGATTGGGTGTAAATACGGCTTTATTCACTCATAAATTTAATACTATAGGAGAGATGTCATGTAACCCAGCCATAGGAGGCTTGGGTAAAGGCCATTTAGTTAGAGAAATAGATGCTTTAGATGGAATTATGGGAGAAGTAACAGATAAATCCGGTATTCAATTTAGACTTTTAAATAGAAGCAGAGGGCCTGCAGTTAGAGGGCCAAGAACTCAAAGTGATCGATCCTTATATAAGAAATATATGCAAGAAAAACTTGTAAACTATTGTAATTTAAGCATTTTTTCAGATCCTGTAATTAGCTTTAATTTTGTAAAAGATGAAATAATTGGATTTATTACAGAAGCTGGTAAAGAAATTAAATGCTCTAAGTTAATTCTAACAACCGGAACATTTTTAAATGGTTTGATACATATTGGTGATGAAAAAACTCCAGCAGGAAGATTTAATGAAAAACCTTCAACAGGTTTGAGTGAACAGTTGGAAAAATATAATTTTAAAATAGGAAGATTAAAAACAGGGACTCCACCTAGGCTTGATGCTAGGACGATAAATTTTGAAAACTTAGAGGAGCAACATGCAGATGAAGATCCATATTTTTTTTCTTTTTTAACAAAGAGTAATTTTAATAAACAGATCTCATGTCGAATGACATATACTAATAAGGAGGTTCATAAAATTATCTCAAAAAATATTAATAGAAGTGCAATGTACTCAGGAAGGATACAGGGAGTAGGACCACGGTATTGCCCTTCGATAGAAGATAAAATTAAAAAATTTGCTGACAAACAGAGGCATCAAATTTTTTTAGAGCCAGAGGGATTAAATGATAATACGATCTATCCAAATGGAATTTCAACATCCTTGCCAGCAGTAGTACAACAAGAAATATGTAGTAAAATCAATGGTTTAGAGAATGTTAAAATTTTAAGGCCAGGATATGCAATAGAATACGATTTTGTGGATCCCAGGGAGCTTTTTTTAACACTAGAAACAAAGAAAATAAAGAATCTTTATCTTGCTGGACAAATAAATGGAACAACGGGATATGAAGAAGCTGCAGCTCAAGGATTAATTGCAGGTGCAAATGCTGCACTCTCATTTATGAAAAAAGAACCATTTATTTTAGATAGATCAGAAGCCTATATAGGAGTTATGATCGATGATCTCGTAACCAAAGGTGTTGCTGAGCCGTATAGAATGTTTACATCAAGAGCTGAATACAGGCTTTCCTTAAGATCTGATAATGCAGATATAAGACTAACTAAAAAAGGAATAGATACAGGATTGGTATTAGATGAAAGAGGTAGAATTTTTAAAGAGAAACACAATCATTTATCAAAAATTCAATTAAAAATGGATAAATTAATGATTACACCCTCTAAAGTTTCTAAATTTGGAATTAATATTGCCAAGGATGGTGTTAATAGATCAGCAAACCAAATTCTAGGCCAAAAGTCTGTAAATATGAATAAAATAAGGGAAATATGGCCTGAAATTAATTATATTTCACGTGAAATTGATGAACAACTTGAAATTAATTCTCACTATAAAGGATATTTAAAGAAGCAGGAGGCCGATATATTGGCTTTTAAAAGGGATGAAAACCTTATAATCCCAGAAAATTTAAATTATGACAGTTTTCCTGGGCTTTCCAATGAAGTTAAATCAAAATTTAAGAAAATTAAACCTAAAACAATGGGTCAAGCACTAAGAATTGATGGCATAACCCCAGCAGCAGTTTATATTTTGTTGTCTCATCTGAAAAGAAAGTCTATTAAGCATATAGCTTGATTGATTCGAATATTTTTAAAATTGATAAAATTTTACCCTTAAATGTTTCACGTGAAACATTAAAAGATCTAGAAGAATATACTCAAGAAATAATTTACAAAAATAAAAATATAAATCTAATTAGTAAAAGTACTGAAAAATCAATAAAACAGAGGCACATAGTAGATAGTGCGCAAACTATTGATTTTATTAATAAAAATGATATTACAGTCTGCACCGATCTTGGATCTGGAGCTGGTTTACCTGGTATAGTTTTAGGTATTTTGATGAAAACAAAAAAACCGCTATTTAAGCTGATTTTTTACGAGAAAAGCTATCACAAGAGCATTTTTTTAAATGAAATGTCGAAAAAATTTAATTTAAATTCAGAAGTACATCAAAAAAATATTTTTGAAGAAAGAAATTTGAGCACAGATGTAATTATTTCGAGAGCATTCAAACCTTTGCCTATAATCTTTCAGATAGCAAAAACAAATTTTAAAAATTATAAATATATTATTTTATTTTTGGGAAAAAATGGAAAAAAAATTCTAGAGGATGCGTTAAAGCTTTGGCATTTTGACTACGAAAAAAAAAAAAGTTTAACTAGCAATGAATCTTTTATTGTTAAAATCTCTAATTTAAAAAAAAAAAATGTTTAAAAAAAATATTGTGCATTTAAAATTATTAATTTTTAAAAAAGAGAAACAAAAAATATAAAATAAATGGAAAAAAAAATTATTTCAGTCATAAATCAAAAGGGAGGAGTAGGCAAGACAACAACAGTCATCAATTTAGCGGCTGGTTTATCTATGAAAGGAAAAAAAATTTTAGTAATTGATCTGGATCCTCAAGGAAATGCAACAACCGGACTTGGGTTATCAAACAGTACAGATTCAGAGACAAATATTTATAGTGTACTAAACGGAAATAAGAAAATTACAGAGGTAATACAACAAACAAGATTTACAAATCTTAATTTAATTACTTCAAATGTAGATTTATCAGGCCTTGAGGTCGAAACTGCTGGAGATACGAGAAGAGCTTTTAAATTAAAGGACGAATTAAGCTCTATTTTAAATGATTCTAGAGCGTCGTATGACTATATACTGATAGACTGTCCTCCATCTTTGAGTTTACTTACAATTATGGCCTTAGTGGCTTCGGATGCCTTGGTAGTTCCACTTCAGACTGAATTTTTTGCCCTTGAGGGACTAACACAGCTAATGAAAACTATCGAGAGGATTAAATATAGTTTAAATCCATCTTTAGACATAAGAGGTATTCTTTTAACAATGTACGACAAAAGAAATAAGCTTTCAGGACAGGTTGAGAGAGAAGCAAGAAATTATTTTAAGGAAAAAGTTTACTCTACATCCGTTCCAAGAAATGTAAGATTGTCCGAAGCACCATCTCATGGCATACCCGTTCTTATATACGACAAAATTTGTCCAGGTAGCAAAGCATATTTTAAATTTACAGAAGAATTTCTGTCTCAAGATAAAAAAGTAGAAAGCGCAGCGTGATAAATCCTTTTAAAAATAAGAAAGGTCTTGGAAGAGGATTGTCCTCGTTGATAGGAGACAGTGATATAAAAACTTCAAACGATAAAATTTCAATAAGCTCAATAGTTCCTAATAAGAATCAACCAAGAAAAATTTTTGAAAAACAAGCCCTAGAAGACTTAAGTAATTCAATAAAAGAAAGAGGTATAATACAACCGTTAATAGTTAGAAAGTCAGAAGATCAAGATTATAAATATGAATTGATTGCTGGCGAAAGAAGATTGCAGGCAGCCCAATCAGCTGGTCTTCATGATGTACCAGTTGTAATACTTCAAGCGGACAATTTAAAATCCTTGGAATTAGCTATCATTGAAAATGTCCAGAGAAAAGATTTAAATGCAATAGAAGAGGCAGAAAGTTATAAAAATTTAATAGAAAATTTTAATTACGACCAAGATAAGGTTTCGAAGTTTATTGGTAAAAGTAGATCACACATCGCTAACTCTATTCGTTTACTTTCTTTGCCAGATAAAATAACAGAAATGATTAGAAACGAAAAATTATCACAAGGACACGCAAAAATTTTAATAGGTCTAGAAAATGCAACAATGCTTGCTGAAAAAATAATTAAAAAAAAATTATCTGTAAGACAATCGGAAAACTTAGTTAGATTATTAAAAAATGGGAATAAAAAAATTAACAAAAAAAAAGATCCCAACATCATAAATGCAGAAAATGAACTTATTAAGAAAATTGGAATGAATGTATCTGTCTTCAACAAAAAAAATAATTCAGGTACATTAAGTATTGAATATAAAGATTATGATCAACTAGATAGACTCATAAGGATTATCAAAGAAAATTACTAATAATTTACGATAAAGTCTGAAATCAAGTTAAGCGAATTGTTCGAATTACTTTTAATTTTAGTTTCTAGTTCATTGATTTGATATATTTTATTCTTTATATCTCCTAACTCCCACAAATTTATTTGTGTTTTTACACTTTCTTTTTCTTTCCAAAATATTGGAGGTTTAATGTTAGAAATCGCATTATCTATAGTTATTCCCTCTTCAAAATTTTGTAAGATTTTCATTAATCTTTTTGATTTATTTAGCAATGTTCTTAAAATAAGTAAGCAGTCTTCATTAGAATAATTGTTCTCATTAAGAATTTTTGCTACTTTCTTAGTATTTTTGCAAAGATAATTATTGACTAATTCCCCCACATCATAATTTTCTGCTAGATTAGATAGTTTTTCTACAACTTCATACTCAATATTTTTGTTTGATATTGAGTAGTAATAAATTTTTTGAAGTTCATTTTTAAGGTTTTCTCTATCACCGCTTACTCTACTTGAAAGTAAATTAATTGATTCTCTCGACAGCTTAATATTATATTTATTTAGAAAGCTAATTATTATAGGTGATAAATTACTTGCATTATCTTCGTAAAAAGGAACTGTTACTAAAAATTTACTTTTTTCAAAAAGATTTCTTAATTTTGAGCGTTTATCTAATAATCCACTTTTTAAAATTATTTGAACATCATCAATTTTTTTTGAATTAATTTCCTCAATGATCTTAATTATCTTATCAGATACCCTTGAGACAATATAACTTTTCTTGTTTTCAAAAAAAGAATTATTCATCATTTCACTTAAAATCGTTTGACTATTTTTTAGAAATTCATCTTCATTGTATTTTATGGTTTCAAAATTAATATTTTTAGTAAAATATTTTTCTATAAATTCATTAACAAATCCATCATTTTTCCCATAAAAAAGAAAAATTTTATATTTCTCTAGATTTAGTTTATTAAATTCAAAATTTTTTATGATCATTCACTTAGTGACGAGACTGACAACATTATTTCAGATGAAATGTTTTCCGACAAATTGTAAATAATATTATCTTCATATTTGGATAATTCAAACTTATCATTAATATTATTATAGGTTTTTTGTTTGGAAATATTATTTTCTAAAATTATTTGACCTTTGTCTTTTACTGCATATGTAACGTTTATTCTTAATTTATATATTGTTGGATCACCTTTTGCATCAGAAGAAAATATTTCTTTCAATAAGTTACTTGAAAAATCAATATTATATTTTTTTTTGCCTTTACTTTTTTTTATTAAACTTTCTTCAATTGTATTATTAATTTCGTTATTCCCTTCATAGGAAATATTTTCAAATTTAAAATCGTGCTGCTTACTTGTCAAAATGGGCTTATATGAGCAGCCAGAGATTAAGAGAATAATAATAGGTATAAAGAAAAACTTACTCATTTAATAAAATATTCATTAGTCTGTTTTCTACAAATATTACTTTTTTTATTTCTTTCTCAACTAAATATTTTTCTAAGTTTTTATCTTTTCTGACGATTTCCAAAAGTTCTGATTTTTCAATTCCTTTCTCTACATCTAATAAAGCCCTTTTTTTCCCATTTATTTGGATTACAATTTTAATTTTATCATCTTGAATTAATTTTTCATCGTATTCAGGCCATTTATAGTTTGAAATACCGATTTCATAAAGACACTCACTTGAAAAGTGGGGTATAACTGGAGAAAAACATATTAAAATTTTTTTATAATTATTCTCTAAATTACTCATATTTTTATTATTTTTTAAATAATTAATTAAATAATTATATGTTTCATACATGTTTGCTATAATCACATTGTAATTAAACTTTTCTAAATTACTGGTAATTTTTGAAATTGTTTGGTTAGTAAATTTTTCTATATTTTCATCAAATGTATCTTTTTTTTCATCTAATAATTTTGATTTAATTATTTTATGTAATGCCCATAATTTTTGGATAAATTTATATGAAGATACCATACCCTGTTCTGACCATTGAACATCTTTTTCAGGTGGGCTATCTGACAAAATAAATAATCTGACCGAGTCAGCACCATAACTTTCAATTATATGCTCAGGATCAATTACATTTTTTTTTGATTTAGACATTGATTCAGATGGACCAACTTTGACAATTTCATTTTTGTTTCCCTTCAAAAAATATTTATTACCTACTTTTTCGACTTGATCTGGGCTTAACCAATTATTTTTATTATCTTTATATGTTTCATGGCAAACCATACCTTGTGTAAACAAACTTTGAAATGGTTCAGTAATATTAAAATTTTCATTTCTATAATTTATTGCTCTCATAAAAAATCTTGAATATAATAGATGTAATATAGCGTGCTCTACACCTCCAATATATTGATCAACTGGCATCCAATAATCTATTTCGTCATTTTTGAAACCGTATTTACTTTCATTTGGTGAACAAAATCTTAAGTAATACCAAGAGGAACATACAAAAGTGTCTAGTGTGTCTGTTTCTCTGGTATATTTTTTTCCATCTACACTTATATATTTCCAATTTTCTTCATTATCCAAAGGATTTCCTTTGACTTTAAGATTAATATTTTCTGGCAATTTTACTGGCAAAAAAGATTCAGGGATTGGATGAGAATCTCCATTTTCGTCATACATTATTGGTATTGGACAGCCCCAGTATCTTTGTCTAGATACACCCCAATCTTTTAGTCTATAATTTACTTTTCTTTTACCCAAATTTCTTTTTTCTAATATTTTTATTGTTTCATCTACGGATTTACTTGGTGCCTCAAGTCCATTTAAAAAATCTGAATTTATTAAAACTCCTGGACCAGGATAAGCTTCATCAATAACAGTATAACTTTCTTCTTTTCCAAAAGGTGCAACTACTGTTTTAATGTTTAGCTTATATTTTTTTGCGAAATCAAAATCTCTTTGGTCATGTGCAGGACAACCAAATACTGCACCAAATCCATAGTCCATCAACACAAAGTTTGCAAAATAAACTGGGACTTCTTCTTCAGGTTTTAGTGGATTTACAGCTTTTAAATTAGTCTTAAATCCGATTTTTTCACCAACAGCAATAGCTTCCTCTGTAGTCCCTGTTTTCGAACATTCTTCTTTAAATTTTATGAAATCCTCATTTTCTAGGAAATACTTTGATACTTCATGGTCCACAGAAAGTGCTAAAAATGAAAAACCAAAAAGTGTATCTGGTCTTGTTGTAAAACATCTTATTTTATTAACTGGTAAATCACCATTAATTTTAAAATCTATTTCGCAACCGAAAGATTTACCAATCCAGTTTTTCTGCATTGTTTTCACTTTATTTGGCCAAGCATTAAGTGTTTCGAGACCATCTAAAAGATCTTGAGAAAATTTTGATATCTTAAAAAACCATTGACTTAATTTTTTTCTCTCTACGATTGCTCCAGATCTCCAACCCCTCCCATCAATTACTTGTTCATTGGCTAAAACGGTTTCATCTATTGGATCCCAGTTGACATAATTTTCTTTTCTGTAGACAAGTCCTTTTTTTAGTAACTCTAAGAAAAAAGTCTGTTGATGTTTATAATAATCTTCGGAACAAGTAGAAATTTCTCTTTCCCAATCAATTGAGAGTCCAAGTTTTTTTAATTGATTTTTCATTGTGATAATATTTGAATTTGTCCATTCTTTTGGATCTAAGTTATTATCCCTAGCTGCGTTTTCAGCAGGCATACCAAAAGCATCCCATCCCATTGGATGAAGTACATTAAAACCTTTTAAACTTTTATATCTAGAAAGAACGTCACCTATTGTATAATTTCTTACATGACCCATATGAATTTTTCCAGATGGATATGGGAACATCTCCAAGCAGTAAAACTTTTTTTTATTTTTATCTAATTTTGTTGAGAAAGCGTTCGTATCATCCCAGCTTTTCTGCCATTTCTCTTCAACTTCTTTGAAATTATATCTTTCCACTATTTTGAAACTAATAATTAATCACCTAATGAAGGTGACTTATAAGAGCTCTTATTTTTATCTTTACTATTTTTTTCATAAATTGCAGCTTGAGTTAAAATTTTTTTTGTTAACTCTGCAGATAAATCACTTGATCTATCTGAAACTTTACAATTATCTTGCATTGAGCAATTTTTATAAAATACTTTTACTGCTAAAGCATCAGATCTAATTTCATTGCTTAAAAACCTAATGGAAATTTTCACTGATTCATTTTTTGAGCTACCATCACTATACCAATCTGTCACAATGATTCCCCCACTGTAATTTGCTAAAGCTAATGGCATAAATTCTAATGTATCTAAAGATGCTCTCCATAATTCATTTGAACTTGCAAAATCAAATTCACCACTATTCTTTTTCTTACCAGATAATCGGAAACCTCTACCTTCCTCGATATTTTTTTTTATTCTGTCGTTCACTTGTGGTGGAATCTTACTTGCATCTGCTCCAGGAAAACTTTTGCATGAATAGAG